>CAZOMW010000036.1:0-17088 GCA_964581135.1 uncultured Oscillospiraceae bacterium | reverse complement strand
TTCATCGGTGTTGCCTGGAACAAAATTGAAGAAGCCATTCCCGCCTTCCTGATTGTCGCTGTTATGAGCTTTGCTTACAACATTTCCTACGGTATTGCCGCCGGTTTCATTACTCACTGCCTGATCGCACTGGTAACCGGTAAGGGTAAGCAGGTGCACCCGATCCTGTATGGTTCCGCCATACTGTTCCTGATCAACTTTATTTTGATCGCGGTGAATAATCTGTAAAGCGATTAGTAACTGAAGATCTGAGTCAAATTTAGACTGCCCTAATTCATAACTCAATACAAAACCGGCCTTTGCATGATCTGCAAGGCCGGTTTTTTACAGTCTTTTGAGCAGGAATTTTGCCTGTTCAGTCAAGAGCCTGCTTTATCTGATCAACCAGTTCTTTATATTCTTCTTCTGTAAGCAGCACCGGCGGCTGGGGATCCATCTGAAAGGTTTTTCCCCAATCCAGAGTTTCAGTATACTTCGGTACAATGTGACAATGCATATGCGGTACTGTATCGGCGTACATCCCTATGTTAGTCTGATCGGGCTGAAATGCCTTTTCGATTGCCTTGATTACTTTATGGACCGCTTGAAAAAAAGCGGCACTTTCAGTTTCATCCAGCTCAGCGATTTTGGCTACATGGTCGTTATAAGCTAGGATGGTACGGCCTTTGTATGATTGGTTGCGGAACAGATATAGCTGGAATCCGTCAACCTTGGTAACCGGTATCATAATTTTGCTCAGATCTTCACCCTTGACACAGTATTTGCAATTAACGTCGTACATTATGTTCCTCTTTTCTGCAGGTTCTGTTTTAGTTGCTTCGGGTTTTGGTTATAACAGCAAATATTTTTACTGCAATTTAAGTTATACGGCCATTTATGTTTTGATTTTCGGCAGAAAAAGCGGCGGTCCACGCTGTAAATGATGGACCGCCGCCTGTTCGTTCGGGTTGCGCTGCCACCTTGTTGAGTGTCAGCAGTTAATCTGATTTATAAGCAGAATTGCTGCAATCAGATCGCTGGATTAATAAGCAACATCAAAGTTGTCAACGTTGGCTTTGGTAACGATCGGCAGGGTCATGCTGTTGTTCTTTTCAACAGGCAGGTTGCCTTTGAGGATGTCATGAGCAAATTCCATAGCACCAACGATTTCATATTTCGGGCCCTGATAGATCAGGCCGATGATGTTATCGCCGGTTTTGAGTGCGTTCAGGTTAGGTGCCTGGCCGCCGGCAGCGGAGATAAGCTTGACATTTTTGTTGAGACCGGTTGCATCGGCTTCAATAGCCTGAAGAGCACCATACGCTCCGCCGTCATCGATTGAATAAACAAAGTCGATTTTACCAGGATACTTGGTAAGGAATGTTGTCATATGACCTTTAGCTTTTTCGACGGAGAAGTCAAAGTCAGGAGAGTATTCCAGCAACTTGAAGTTGTAACCTTTTTCCTTGTTGCGATCTTCAAAGCCCATACGGCGCAGACGGCCGGTGCTGTTGGTGTCGTTCTGTCCCATGTGGACGTAGGATTTACCGTCGAGGCCGGCATCGTGAGCCATGTCAGCGGCCAGCTGCCCCTCAATGTAGCAGTCAGGACCGTAGAAGGCTGTGATGTAACCGTCGCCGGATTCATGCAAAGCGGTGTTGGCTACCAGAAGGTAGATATCTTTTTCGTGAATCTTCTTGGCACTGGAAACAAATGCCATATTGTCAACGGGCTGGACCATGATCAGGTCAGCGTTCATGGCAATGGCTTCGTCAGCCTGCTGGGCCTGCAGTGTAGCGTCAGAGTTGGCGTCAAAGGCTATCCATTCAGTATCAGGATAGTTGGGAGCCAGTTCCTTGAACATTTTAAAATAAGCACCACTGTAAGGGGATGTGGATTTAGCCATCAAAAGTACTACTTTGGGCTTATTGCCGTTTTCGTACAGGTCAGGGCCGGTTTTGGTTGTTTTGACTTTTTCGATGCCCAGTTCTTTCAGCAGCGCAGCAGCACCGGATTCAGCTACAGCTGTTGTGCCGGCGGGTGTGCCGGAAGCTGTAGTACCGGCAGTTGTGCCGGCGGTTGTGCCTGCAGTTGTGCCTGCGGTTGTGGCGGCCGTTGTTGTGCCGGCACCACAGCCTGTGAACACAAACACAAGTGTCAACATCAGCGAAAGGATTGTGATCAGACGTTTAGAAGTCGATTTCATGAAATTCCTCCTGCATTTTCCATGTGTGATTTGTTTCTATTGCCAAGTCATTGAAGTTCTTGATTATGTCTTTGGCTGGCGAAACCTGATATATGTCCGGCGCTAAACCGGCGGTGGATTATTCTGGCAGCTGTTTCAGCCGCCGGTAGATTGTTCTGGTCTGGAAATAATCACCTTTGCGTTTCAGCGCAAACCGGCTTTATTTCGCAGAGCGGCTTTACTTCTGAGCATGTCAACTATGAGGAAGATGACAAGGATAACACCAACGATTCCCACCTGGAGATTCGCCAGTGAAGAGTCGAGCATATATATTACTTTCTGGATCAGCTGCATCGCGGCAACACCAAGTATCGCCCTGAATGTATTGCCGTAACCGCCGTTAACACCCATGCCGCCAAGTACGCAGGCTGCGACTGTCTGCAGCGAGTAGCGTTCACCGATAACGGGGTTGCCAGACGTGTTGTAGGAGGTTACCAGCAGTGCGGTAATGGCCGCGAACAAGCCTGAAATTGCGTAGGCAGCATAGGTGATCTTTACGGTATTTATACCGGCAAGCTCAGCAGCTTCACGGTTACCGCCCACAACATACAGATTCTGGCCGAAGCGGGTGAACTTCAGGACATAAGATGTAATCAGCAGGCAAACCAGCAGTATTACCATCGGCACTGTCAAAGTAAAGATACCAAGATCAACAACAGTTGTTTCATACAGGTCAGCGATAAATTTATTGGTATTCATGATCGGCGTTCCCTTGCTGAGAACGAGGCCTATGCCACGGAATACCATTTGTGTACTCAGAGTGGCAATGAACGGGTTCATCTGCAGACTGCCGACAAAAAAGCCATTGAACAAGCCGGCAGCAATACCGCATAACAGAACCAGCGGCAGGAAAACCAGAGTCGGCAGTCTTTGCGACAGCAGAACCGTCACAACCGTCAGCATCGAGGTGTTGAAGCCGATGGAAAGATCATTGCAGCCGATCAGCATAACAAACGCCACACCCAGAGCCATCATGCCCCAAAGCGAAATGTTCTTCAGCAGCACTGTGATTGATTCATTACTCAGATAGGTGTCAGAGAACAGTCCCGGAATCAGGAGGAGTCCCAGACATAGAATATAAACGTTATTTTTCAACAGGAAATCTTTAACTTTTCTGTTGGTAATTTGTCCAGGCATTAGGATTTCCTCCTTCCTTTTGAACGCTCAAGCTGATCATTGACAACAATAACCGCCAGCATCAGGACGCCGCGCAATACCCACTGCCAGGTGTACGGGATGCCAAACTGGATATAGAACATTTCCAGAGTACCAAGGAAAATTGAACCTAACAGTGTACCCGTCATTTTGCCCGAGCCGCCTGACATAACCGCACCGCCGAGAACAACCGCGATAATAGCGTTGAACTCTTTGCCGGCACCAAGCAGCATATCACCTGTCTGAGTGTAGGACGCCATGAAAATTCCGGCCAGACCAGCCATCAGACCAGCAATTACATATGCCGTCATAATGATTTTGCTGGGGTTAATACCCGAAAAGCGGGCTGCTTCCCTGTTTGTTCCCACCGCGTATATTTTGCGACCGAAAGTTGTTTTGTGAAGAATGAAGCCGAATACCAGATAAGTAAACAGCAGCAACAGAATCGGGAATGAGATACCGAGAATTTTGCCGCGTCCAACAAATGAGAAAACCTTCAGACCGGGTTTGGCCTGAGCTGTAAGGCCACCGTTATACAGAATATTGATTCCGATAATCGCGAATTGAGTACCCAGGGTAGTAACAAATGAGTTCAGACGCAGCGGTCCGATAAGGATACCGTTCAGTAATCCGCAGAGAGCGCCGATGAACAGCGGGACAACCAAAGCGATGATTGAGGCTCCGGCATCGCCGAACCGTTCAAAGAACTGGCCAGTCAGCGTGCAGCTCATAATTACTGTAAGCATCAGTGTTGAACTGGTGGAGAGGTCGTTATTGCCGGTAACGATTACAAAGGTAACGCCGCAGGCCATAAAGGCGATACTGGCGATTGAAAGAATTGTACTTACCAGATAACCGTAAATGGTCGCGAAACTGGTCAGAATCGCCGGTGTTTTAATGACCTGAGCTGCCAGCAGTGCCAGCAGGACACCAATCAGGACTAGTGTTCTGATGCGATATGTCTGGTCGCCGCGATCTCTGGAGATTTTTGGCAGAACCTTGGTTTCAACTGACTCGTTGTTACTCATTTGGACACCTTCTTTCCGCCAAGTGCCGCAACCATAATTTCAGCGCTATTGGTTCTTTCTGTAATCAGCTCACCGGTAATTCTACCTTCATTCATGACAATGACTCTGTCACTGATTCCCAGAATCTCAATCAGCTCTGAAGATATAACGATAACCGCCACACCTTTAGCTGCCAGTTCATTGATCAGACGGTATATTTCAGATTTGGCGCCGACATCGATGCCGCGTGTCGGCTCGTCCAGAATCAGGACTTTTGGGCTCATCATCAGCCACTTGGCGATAACAACCTTCTGTTGGTTGCCGCCGCTGAGCTCACCGACTGTTTTGTACAATGTAGGCGTTTTAACGTTCAGGCTTTGTTTGAATTCTTCGGCGATTGCAGTTTCCTGCTTTACATCAATAACTCCGCCTCGGTTAATATCCTTCATTTTAATTATCATTTCGTTGAACTTAACATTCTGCTTCATGAAGAGGCCCTGTTGGCGCCGGTCTTCCGGTATCAGCGCCAGGCCGGCTTTTATTGCTTCGGTTGTGTCGTTAAAATTATGCTTTTTGCCCTCTACGTACACTTCACCGCTGTCGAGACGGTTAACGCCAAAAAGTGAAGTCATTACTTCAGAACGCCCGGCACCTACAAGACCAAAGAAACCGAGTACTTCACCCTGATGAACTTTAAAGCTGATATCGTTGAACACACCATCCAGACTCAGGTTCTTAGTTTCCAAAACCACATCACCGATCGGGCAAGCCTGCTTATTGAAATAGTTTTCAATCTGGCGGCCGATCATATGGCCAATGATTATTTCGTGCGTAACTTCAGGCGTGTTGTCAACGGTAATCACCTTGTGACCGTCACGGAAGACCGAAATTCTGTCAGATATTTCCGTAATTTCTTCCAGTTTATGTGAAATATAAAAAACCGCGATTCCTCTATTTTTCAGCTTTTGAATGACATTAAATAAAACGCGGGTTTCTTTGTTGGATAAAGATGATGTCGGCTCATCCATTATAATTACTTTTGATTTGCGGGAAACCGCACGGCCGATTTCGATCATCTGATGCTGGGCAACAGACAGCTCATTTGCATTGGTGCGAGGTGAAATATCGAGTTCCAGCATATCCAGAACTTCCTGAGCATCACTGTACAGCTTTTTGTAATCAATTTGGAAACGGGACTTCATCGGCAGGTTGCCGAGATAAAGGTTGCGGGCAACATCCAGCAGTGGAACAATTGTCAGCTCCTGATAAATACAGCTGATACCGAGCTTGATCGATTCATGGACGCTGCTGAAAGCGACAGGTTCACCTTCAAAATAATAGTCGCCTTCATCACGTTGATAAACACCGGTGAGCACCTTCATCAAAGTTGATTTTCCGGCACCGTTTTCACCGACAACGGCATGGACTTCACCTGGTCGGATGTCTAAATCAACGCCGGCCAAAGCCTGAACGCCCGGGAAGTATTTGGAAATATTCTTGACTTCCAGGATTGCAGTTTCCTTCAAACTAAGTCACCTCTTTTGTACTCGTGCCTGCTGAATACTGCATCTCGCAGGCTTTGCAGTTAACCACTGGTATATATCTTGTCGACATTATATGTAAATAGTTTTGTGATTGTCAACAACCGGTCTGCCTATATTGTAAATTTGGTATACTATTTGTTGAATTATATAGTGAGATGTTGTAAATTGATGTTACCAGTTGTGTACCAGTTAGAAAATTATAACATTAAATTTACAGATGACCAATAACAGAATAATATTGTTTAATTAAGCTCAAAGCATAATAAAGCGGGTAAGTCGCCTGAGGCACACAGAAAGAGCAGTTATGGAAACTAAGGGAAGAAAGCCGCGTTATGTCCAAATACATGAAGAGCTTCGCTCACGGATTCTGAAAGGCCAATACGAATTTGGCGATTTTCTGCCGGCTGAGCGCGCACTGGCTGAATCGTTCAGTGTTGAACGGGTCACTGTCCGGCGGGCATTAGCTATACTGGTTGATGAAGGCCTGATTGAAAAGCGAGCCGGCAGCGGCAGCCAGATTGTTTTTCTGCCCGAAAAGGAAGCAGTGGCAGAGACTCCATGTCCTCCGATTCCCGTGTACAAAAACGTGGCTTTTGTTGTGCCTGGCGACAGCACAGTCCGTATTTCAGAGCCTTTTATGGCGGCATTGTTTAATGATGTTGCCAGTGAGTGTCAAAAACGCGGCTACAATCTGTTTTATACAAATGCGAACAACAGCGCTGATCTGCCTGATATGATCCGCCAGCATAATACTGACGCTGTTATCTGGATGTCCGAGGTTGAACGCGGTATTCTAGAATACGCTTACGCCAATAAAATTCCGTCAATTGTCTACGGCAGCCGTTTTGACACATTTACCTGCATCGAACTGGATCATAGTACCGGCAGCCGCCTTGCAGTTCAGCATTTAATCAAAGCGGGGCACCGCCGGATTGCCTATATCAATGGCATCCCTCATTACCTAAGTTCAATCGAAAGGCTGAAAGGTTACCAGAAGACTCTCCGTGAGGCCGGTCTGCCCTTGATTCAAGACTACGTAGGATGCGGTAACTGGTCGTATGAGGGCGGGATCGAAGCAATGAACCTCCTGCTTGAGCTGCCCGAGCCGCCTACAGCTGTTTTCGCAGCCAACGACATGATGGCAATAGGTGCTGCTAAAGCTGTCCGTGAGCGTGGACTTTCTGTTCCTGATGATATTTCCATTGTTGGTTTTGATAATCTGGAACGCGCCCAACAGGCTGTACCGCCGCTTACTTCGGTTGGCTGTGTTACCAAAATAATCGCTCAGGTAATCGGCAGTTATGTGAAAGCCCTGATTGCAGGTCCCGCTAATCCGGCAGTCCGGGTTATTCTGCCTGTTCATCTGACTGTGCGCGATTCTGTCGCGCCACCGAGAACTTGAAGGAGAAAATGTTTTGACATCACGGGAAAAAGTTCGTCGTATGCTAAAAGGCAAAAAACTCGACGGTATTATTGTAGATTTTGGTGGCATGCCCTCTGACGGCATCAGCGCTGTGGCTTATAACCGGCTTGTCAGGCAGCTGGGTCTACCGGAACGAAAAATCCGGGTTTACGATGTGTTTCAACAGCTCGCCTATCCTGATCTGGATGTTGTTGAACGGATGCACGGCGATTTTATACTGGCGCACCGGCTGCGTATGCGTTTCGGTATCAGCTGCCGGCAGTGGAAAGACGGTTTCCTGACAGACGGCACCCCCTGCCTCGTCCCCTCCGAGCTTAACCCTGTGATCAATGAAAACGGCAGCCGCGATATACTGGTTGAAGGTCAGCCTTATGCCCGTATGCCGGCCGGCGGTTACTACTATGATATTATCAGGCATCCACTGGCCGAATGCACTGAAACAGACGATTTGGAGTCATACACCGCGGACTGCTTCGCGGCTGATGAAGTGAACTTTATTGTCGAAGAAGTTGAACAGCTATACAAAAGTACTGATAAATCGATTGTTTTCGCTTTTGGCGGCAGCATCTTTGAACAGGGTCAGCGTGATTTTGGATTCGAAGACTTCTACTGCAATCTGCTGCTTAATCAGGAACTGATGCACAACTATTTTCAGAAACTGACTGATGCTTATCTCGACAGTCTTTCGCGTGTACTTCCCGGCATCCATGGCAAAGCCGATGTTATTCACTTTTTTGATGATCTCGGCACTCAGACCGGCCTGCAGATAGCACCGGATACCTACCGCGAAATGATTCAGCCTTATCACAAGCAGATGTTTCAGTATATCCATGAAAACTTCCCTGAAATTAAAATATTATTCCACTGTTGCGGTTCTATTCTGGAAATTATTGATGATCTGCTGACTGCAGGCATTGATCTGCTAAATCCGGTTCAGATAAGCGCTGCCAACATGGATCCCCAGTATCTTTGTGACACCTATGGTGACAAGCTGATTTTCTGGGGTGGCGGGGCTGATATGCAGCAGTTTGTTGAGTATAACGAGCCCGATGCAATCCGCAGTCATGTTAGTGATATGATTTCAATCTTCAGTCAGACGGGCCGCTACATTTTTTCACAAATACATAATATTCAATGGAACGTTCCCATTGAAAAAGTGCTTGCTATCTACGAAACAGCCGGTAGCTTTAAGTAACATAAAAAAGCAATTAAGCACGTTAGACAAACCATCGACAAAACAGGCAACCGCCGCAGCGATTGCCTGTTTTTCAGCTTTGATATGTTACGTGTAGTGTGACTGCATTTGTGGTGTTTACTGCGTTTTGCTTTTCTTATTAATTCAGCCCGAAATCGGTCTCGAGACTCATTAATAATCCTTGGCTTCCGGCAGACCGTTCTTGTTCCAGCCGCCATCCACGAACAGGGTTTGCGCATTGATGCCGCTGGCTTCGTCAGAAGCAAGGAACACAACCGCATTGGCGATTTCTTCGGCTTCGAGGAAGCGTTTGTTCGGCAGTACTGACATAATCGCTTTTTCATCGATGATGCCTTCAGCAATACCCTGGCGAACCATATCCGTATAGATGTAACCCGGCGCGACAGCGTTTACCCGGATATTGAAGCGGCCCAGTTCGTTGCCGAGCGCGGCAACCAGACCATTGACTGCAGCCTTGGAAATACAGTAGGGGGTGCGTTTGGTTGTGAAACGCTCGGAGTTGCCTGAGGATGTGCAGACAATAACACCGCCGCCCTGTTTCTTGAAATAACGCGCGGCAGCCCGGCTGGCAAAATAATAGGATTTGAGGTTAAGCGCCATCAGGAAATCATAATCCTCTTCCTTATATTCGGTCGCCCACTCACGGATATTAACTCCGGCATTGTTAATCAGAATATCGATCCGCCCGTGATCAGCAGCTACCTTGTCGATCATAGCGTCAATTTCATTGGTTTTGGTGAGGTCAATCTGAAGGCCCTCGGCCTTTGAACCGGCTGCGTTCATTGCGGCAACGGTTTTTTCCATCGATTCTGTATCAATGTCGGCGATGATTACAGTTGCGCCTTCTTTGCCGAGGCGTTCTGCCATTGCCTTGCCCAGGCCACGGGCTCCACCAGTTACGATAGCGATTCTTCCATCCAGTTTATACATGGGTTGTTTCTCCTTGTTCTGTCAGTGCGGAGCTGCATTGCCCCGGCACTAAAAATTATTTCAATATCTCTTTAGTTTTTTTATTTTTCAGTCGTTGTGCAGCTGTACGTAGTCGCGCTCAGCAGTTGAGCGTTTGATCTGAACAATTGTCTCGATTGCCTGCATGTAGGCCATTCCGCGTTCAGCACAGATGTCCTCGCTCGGCCAGGGGATGCACTCAGTTACGATCCAGCCGTTGTAGCCAACGTCAAGCAGTGAATTCAGGAAAAGCGGGAAGTCAATGTTGCCGCCACCGGGATAAAGACGGGCGCTGTCGGCAAAGTGAACATACTCAAGCTCCGGCATGCAGTATTTAATGGCGCCGGGGATATCGTTTTCTTCCATTAACATTGAATAGGTGTCCAGATGAATTTTCACGTTCGGCTTATTGATTTTGCGAACCACATCCGCTGTCTGGCGCATGGTATTCATAAAGTTACTGGTGAAAGACAAAATATTTTCCAGAACAATCGTCACATTTTTCGGTTCCGCATATTCAGCCAGTTCGATAACAGCTTCATTATGCAGACCTTCATAATAATCATAGCGTTTGAAATCCGGAATATCCTTGCGCATTGAACCGACGATTACCATGGCACCAACCTTGGCACCCACATCAATGTGTTCTTTCAGGCGTTCAATCGCGGCGCGCCTTACTGCCGGGTTTTCGTCGAGCAGGAAAAGCTTATTCTGGTGGAATTCACGCCCGGTGGCTAGCGCAGTAACCGTAATACCGTAATCATCAGTTGTTTTGCGGATTTTATCCCAGTCAAAATCTCCCGGGTTGGCCAACTGTATTTCGATACCTTCATAGCCGTATTTGCGACTGCGTTCACAAAGTGATTCGATGTCGCCGCGTAAAGTGATTGGCGCGCTTGACCCTACTTTGTCGAGCGAGCAGGCAATGCCATAACGATATAGCTTTTTCATGATCGGGCCTCCTTTGTTTTTACGGCACTGTCGTGCCAGTACACCATCTGGGTTTCGCTTGTCATCCATTTCAAAAACTTGTTTTCGCTCATTTTCACCTCCGGTTTATATGACTATTATTGTTATTTATCTGGTTCTGCTATTAATCCGGTTCTGCCTGTGACAGAAATTTTTGTTCAATCAGTTGCTTGTTATATTGGATATGACGAGTCACGGCCGCCTCCGCAGCAGCGGCATCACCGGCCGCGATTGCGCGGACGATTTCCCGGTGTGTATCAATAGATTCCTTGAAAATGCGTTTATCAGTAAGTTCAGTAAAGAGATAAATTGATTTATTGATAATCGGAATCAAGGAAGTAATTACTTCATTTTCAGTGCATTCAGCGATATAGGCGTGCAGTTCTACATCTTTGGCTTCATGGGGGCGCCTTTGCTTCATCAGCCGCTCAATTTCATTGACTAAAGCTGTCATGCGGATAATGTCCTGCTCAGTTGCACGGACTGCTGCCAAAGCGGCGATTTTAGGTTCGATTATCAGCCGGGTTTCAAGAAGATCAGAAACCAGCTTTTCCTTATCCTTTACAAATTGGAAACCTAAAGGGTCATCTGCTACTCCGGGATTATTTGCCACAACCGTACCGCGGCCACGGATTATTTCGACAATATTACGGGAAACGAGAATTCGAATAGCTTCGCGAATAGTGCTGCGGCCCACTTGCAGAGCTTCCGAAAGCTGCAGCTCGTTAGGCAGGCGGCTGCCCGACTCCAGCTCATTGTCAACAATGTAACTGACAATCTGGCTGGCAGCCCGTTCTGATAAAGTTTTTCTGGAGTTTTCCAGAGAACTCAGCATTCCAAAACCTCTATTCGTGATGTTAAATATTAGTATATAAAATAAATATGTAAGAATAATTGTTTAAATTGACATAAGACGTCTGATGTCCATTCCAGTATACAATACTCATTCTTTGTGTCAACAAAAAAAGAACCTTACCGCCTGGTTCTGTTTTCGCAAAATGCCTTAGCGCCCGAAAAAAGTCCAGACGCTATTAAACATTCAATAGAATCTGGACTTATCACTTATCTAAAACTGTAATTTATGTTAGCCGGAAGCAGTCGTTTCATCCTTTTGTTTATTGCCGGCGGGTTCTTCCGAAACTTCTTCCTTTTTTGGGGCCTCAGTGGTGGAAGCTGCTGTGGTTGACTCAGTCGCAGCTGTACTTGGCTTGGTTTCAGCCTTTTGTGTGTCGGTTGTTGCCGGAGCTGTGCTTCTTGTTTCGGAAGGACTTTGGCCGACATTTGTTCCAGGTGTTATGTTGGAACCTGACGAACCGCTATGAACATTACAGTTACGATCAGGATTGGCTGCTGCGTCCGGGACAAAGTATTCTGTGCGGGGGCTCGGACATCTGCTGGTGGCCAGCAAACCGCTGGAGGGGCAAATCTTATGCTCTTCAACAGTTGCGGGTTTCTCAAAATCGCGATGCGGCAGCCCCTCATGAATTCTGGTCATGGCTTCGGTCCAGATACCGCGGGCATTATTGCGGTCAGGTGACGGAATCTCCGTTTTGCCGAGTCTGTTGTCGTAACCGTACCAGACAGCAGCTGAATAATAAGGCGTAAAGCCGATCAGCCATTTGTCGGCATTGTCGTCTGTTGTCCCTGTTTTGCCGCCTGTCGGCATATTCGGCACAGCGTTACGGTTGGCGGTTCCGCCGGGAGTCATAACATCCTGCATGATAGTGGTCATTATATAAGCAGTTTCCGGTTTAAAAACCTGTTTAAATTCCGGCTTGCTTTCCAACAGCACTTCCCCGTCGGCGCTCAGTACCCGGGTATAGGCGTAGGGTTCCGTAAACAAGCCGTGATTTGCCCAGACAGTATAAGCACCGGCCATTTCCAGCGTGGTCATACCCTGGTTGAAGCTGCCCAGCGCGGTAGAAGGATACCGCTCTGTCGGCCGTGGCATACCCAGCTGTTCCAGATAAGGCAGCATGATATCCGGACCGATTAATTCAGTATATAGATACACTGCTATTGTGTTGATGGAGTATTTAACTGCTTCCCGAACTGTCAGTTTACCTCGATAGCTGGAGCCCGAATTACGAGGCCAGACTTTAGTAGGATTTTTATCGTCAAGATAATAGGCTTTGTCGACAAAGGTAGAGGCGGCTGTGAAGCGACCAGTATCAATACCGGGGCCGTATATTGCCAGCGGCTTGATGCTTGAACCAGGCTGACGGCGGGCGCTGACTGCACGATTGAGTACAAAGTTACCGGATTTTTCCCCGAAACCGCCTACGATACCCTTGATCTGTCCTGGATTGGGATAGTTTTCTATTACCACCATGCTTCCTTGTGGCTTGGCAGGCAGATTGGCAATTGATTCCGGGCGCTTGACAAAAAAGCTCTCATCTCTGAAAACCGCTTCCATATCAGTCTGAACATTTAGATCCATTGTCGTTTCGATTTGCAGGCCCTGGTTATAAACGGTAATTTCAGCCAGGGAGCGGCTGTAACCGCGGTAAGTCATCAGATCCTCAATCACCTCACCGATTACATAATCCGCAAAATAGGAGTTGATCTGGTTGGCTGTGATAAGTTCATCTGCTTTCCGGAACTGGGGCTCGCTATTCAGTGCTTCCTCATATTCAGCCGTTTCGATCATGCCCAGCTCATGCATTTTACTTAAAACAATCCGCATCCGGCGCAAGGCGTTGCGACGTCCGGATTCTGTACGTGGATTGTAGCTGGAGGGTCGATTGGGAATACTTGCGAGTAAAGCACTCTCAACCAGATTCAGTTCGGAAGCATCTTTATTGAAATAGCCCTTTGCAGCTGATTGCAGACCAACATAACTGTTGCCCATCGGTACCAGATTGATATAAAGCTCCATTATCTCGTCCTTGCTTCTCTGTTGTTCGAGACGCATAGCGTTGTACCATTCCTGTACCTTTCGCTGAATAGAAATGTCCTGAGCGCCGGATACCAGCTTGACAGTCTGCTGGGTAATAGTAGAGCCGCCATGAGTGGCATTGCCGTTGTTGCTCAGGGCGCTTAAAACAGCGCTGGCGATACGTTTAGGATCAATGCCGACGTGCTCTTCAAAACGTTCATCTTCGATTGCCATGAAGGCCTCATCTATATAAGTATGTTTAACCTTACTGAAAGGTATGAATTCGCGATTGATATTTTCAGCACCTGTTAGAATAGCCATTTCAGAGCCGGCAGAATCCAGAATCCGGGTTGTCTGGCTATACGTATTCAGCTGGTTCGCAGTTACAGGCTGGCTTGTCGCTATATAGCCGATCAGTATGCCGCTGCCGATGCCAAAGCCAAGAAAGCCGACTATCAGCAAAACGACCAGAACTATCTGTAGAGCGCGCGAAAAAATCAGTCCCAGCATTTGAGATATTGTATCGCGACCTGCGACTCGTGATGGTTTGCCGCGGACGCGTTTGAATAATGACTTGCGCCGCATTTCGCTCACTCGCATTGTATTATTATTATTTGTACTATTATTTTTCGCTTTAAGTTGATCATGCTTATCCATATTGCTCACACCCTTTCATAACAGCATACAAAATCCAGATTACGCAGCCATGAAAAGGAAAAATCAAAAGCGTGAACGACTTATGAATATTCACGATTCATCTATTCAACGCCGTAAGAATCGTCGGAAAAACAAAAAAACAGCCCCGGCCGCTTCACAACTCAAAACCGGGGCATATCCTGCTATTTTCAATTTCAGTTTAGAAAACCTTATCTGCAATTAAGGAAAATCGGGTCTGTTGAGAAAAGAAATCAGTTGAGGAAAGGAATCAATTTCTAAAATTTCAATTAACCTAACTATTAAATTTAATCAAACTTTCTGATTGACTTCTATTTCTCCACGAATAAAGGGGCCAACTTGTTCGGGTTCAATATCAAGTACCAAAGCGAATTCATGATGCAACAGTTTTTCAGCAGATTTTAAAGACTCATTGTCGGCATTTGTCAGCCTTTTGCCGATTTCTTCTACTTCCTGTTTGCGGCGGTAGATAACTTTTATCATGTGAATGACCCGCTCCAGATCACCTGATTGCAGGATTTCATTAAACAATGCTTTCCGGGGTGAATCTTCATTGATCCAATCGTTATCCAGCTCAGGCATTATTTTAATCAGATCATCAATTTCCGAACGAGTCAGCACTCTACGTAAAACAACTTTATCATTATCAACCGGTACATATATTGTTGAACTGTTACCGTGCAGCGGCGTCAGAACATAATATTTTTTTTCGTTTGGGCCGCCAAAGCTTTCCTCGATAATATCTGTGATCTGGCATACACCAGTCGAACCGAAAACAACATAATCATTTATTTTAAACACGCAGTATCCTCCTGAAGCGAAATTATTCTCGTCAAGTCACATCCAGACCTTTTAGTTCACATTGATTCCGCGAATCAGTAAAAGTTCAGCAAGAGTCAGCGCCAACATTACTGAACCATCGTTACAAAATTTATTGCGCTTCATATGTCATTTTATCACAAGTTACTGTCTTTTTCCAATTCGCATTTTGGCTAAAACACCTGACAGCACTGCCTGGCATGAAAAAGAGCAGGCGGCTGATCTTAGTAATCAACCGCCTGCAGTCAGCCTGGTAAGCTGTTCGATGCTGAATTTTGCCTGTCTGTTTCAAAGGATTTTCAGCTTATTCGCCTTTTATTTGCCGCTTGTTGCAGAATGCCCGCGCGACTAATCCCAGTTCATAAACCTTTGCTTCAACTGAACTGGCGACCATAGCGGCGGCGCAGAATCAGGATTGCCAGACCGACCAGGATCAGCCCCAACCCGGCCAGAGTCCTGCCTGTTCCGGATTCACCGGTTTTCGGAGGCGCTTCAGCAATGTTGATCACAGCGAGGTCATCCTTTAGCAGTGTGACATCTTCATAGCCCTCACGTCCCGGTTTAAAGACAGCTTCCAGCATGACTACGTTTTCGATAATTTCTCCTTCATCAGCAATCAGCGCTTCGCATTGGTAGGTAAAGGTCTCGCTTTCATCCGGTTGCAGTTCAGCCAGCATCAAACCGGCTTTGCCGTCCATATTAATCCAATGCAGCTCAGCGCCGTCACTGTCGCGAATCACCAAACCGCCGATCGGAGCTCTGGTGTCGGTAATTGCAATATCGGAGAGGACTGTGCCGCCAACGTTGGTTACAGTGATCCTGTAGCTGAAGATATCGCCGGCAAAGCCTGTGGCCATATCAGCGTATGGACCGCCTGCGATTTCGTTCTTCACCTGCTTGGTAATTTCAATGTCGGTGAATGCGAGCGGGATAGCGTTGACATTTAGGTAGGCACTGTCGCTTTCCGTCAATTCATATCTGGCAACTGTAGCAGTCGCTTCGTTTTCGATCGGCGAACGCTCAATATCAGCAAATACAGTTTCATAAGTGTAGTACAAGGTAATGCTGGCCTTAGGCGCCATTTTGCCGAGGTTTAGACTGGAGCTGTCATCAAAGGCGGCAGTGCTGGTATCGGCAAATGTAACTATTGTGCCAGGAGCCACTTCAGAATCTGTCAGCATCACATTTTCAAGTGTGGTGTTGCCGGTGTTGGTGATTACGATCCGGAAGATCGCGGTTTCGCCTTCTTCCAGTTCAACGAAGTCACCATAGTCATCGCCTTGTGTCTGATTGACCGCCTGCTTATCGATGCTCAGGCTGGCAACAGGTGTGAGTGGTGTAATCTCCTCGTCATCGTCCGAATCAGATTCTTCCGAGTCGGCGATAGCCAGATTGTAGACAGAGCCGAGATCAATGTCTGCCTGTGTCACGGTGTAGGAACCAGTACCAGTAATCGATTCGCCCGGAGCCAGTGTGGTTTTGGGTAGTGTAATTGTAGGGACTTTCGGGTCAGTTACCGATACGCCTGTTAAAGTCACATTACCCGTGTTGGTCACCAGGAAGCTGTAGTTAACAACATCGCCAACTTCGGCAAAGCCATCGCTGTCGTCATCAATCCAGGTACCGGTTTTGGTAAGGTTGAGAGCGGCGTTCTGAGGCAGGTTAACTGTCTCGGAATCGGTGTCGGGCATAGACTCGTTCGAGTCTGCGGTAGCGGTATTGTCAACCTTACCGGCGTCTATGTCGGCCTGGGTGACAGGATAGGTGGCAGTGCCGGTTACGGAACCGCCGACCGGAATTGTTGTCGCGGAAAGTGTTATCGCGCCGCCCAGCAGCGGATCGTTAAGAGTTACGCCAGTCAAGGTCACGTTACCAGTGTTGGCAACTGTGAAGTTGTAGGTGATCAGCTCGCCCGGCTGTGCCACACTATCAGCGCCGGCGGCAAAGCTGCCGGTTTTGGTGAGCATGAGCGCGGCGTTCTGAGGCAGGTTTACCGTCTCGGAATCGGTGTCGGGCATGGACTCGTTCGAGTCTGCGGTAGCAGTATTGTCAACCTTACCGGCGTTGATGTCGGCCTGGGTAACAGGATAGGTGGCAGTGCCGGTTACGGAACCGCCAACCGGAATGGTTGTTGCGGAAAGGGTAATAGCGCCGCCCAGCAACGGGTCGTTAAGCGTTACGCCAGTCAAGGTCACGTTACCAGTGTTGGCAACTGTGAAGTTGTAGGTGA
>CAZOMW010000035.1:8400-17345 GCA_964581135.1 uncultured Oscillospiraceae bacterium | reverse complement strand
TGCGCAGCGTCCTGATTCAGGCAAAGTATGAACAAAAAGCAGTTGTTTATATGCAACACCATGGAATCGCGGAGCATTGGCGCGGGCAGGCAAAGCTGCATCCCGATTTTCTTGTAGAGGATTTCGGTGCTGTCGGCAGAATTTTAGCTGCTGGCGGTGTTCGCCTGGCCTTCACCGGTCATTATCACGCACTGGACATAACACGCGCGGATTTTGGTGATGACGGATTTCTTTATGATATTGAAACAGGGTCACTTGCGGCACCGCCTTTTGCCGTCAGAATATGCTCAATAAAAAATGACAAGCTTGAATTAACCTCACTGCGTCTGGCTGAAAGTTACAAAGCTGAAACGGATTTCGCCAGCCGGGCAGAAGCTGTAATTAGGGAAAGTGTTCGCCGGCATGCAATCAAAACAGCGCGGCGCTATAAAGTGTCGGCAAAAGACGCGAAATATATCGCCGATCATATCGCGGCAGCTTTTCAGGCTCATTACCAGGGAGATGAAGATCCCGCTCTTAAACCGACTTTTGAGATGAAAAAGCTTAATTTATGGGGTAGATTTGTCTATCTGACTCAAAGGTACATTATTGATAACCTTTGGGTAGACTTGCCGCCCGCAGATGATGATGTGATTTTACAGTTATAATTAACGTCAACAAAATACAAATACTGGCAACAATATAATCCGATGGCAAACCAATATAGTCCAATTTGTAGCTTCTTTCCACAGTAAACAGTTGAATTTTTCTGCTGGTTTTATACATTTTGCAAAGATCATCCAAACAACGGTCAACAACCTGCATTTAAGCCTTTTTGTAACTGGCCTAAAATAATCGGAGAATGCAGTAATTCTGTGAGTAATTGTCTGGAACCAACACTTGCAGAAATTCACGCACACCGAAATGGAAGGATGAGGTAGAAATATGCTGCTGCAATTGTTTATCTCGGGCATCTCTATGGGCATGATCTATGGCCTTATGGCCATGGGACTCATACTGATCGTCAAGGCAGTAGGCGTTTTGAACTTCGCACACGGCGATTTGTTTATGTTCGGCGCGTACCTGGCCTATATGCTGACTTATCAGTTTAATTTTCCCATTTGGCTGATGCTGCCAAGCGCCTTGATTTTATTTGGCATCGTTGGCATCATTTTCATGTTCAGCGTCTATTGGCCGCTGCGCAATGCTGCCTGGCCGGTAACTATTACGATCAGTACACTGGGAGCGTCTATGGCTCTGAAAGAACTGGTCCGCTTTATCTGGGGGCCTTTTCCGCTTAAGAGCCAGCCGATAATCGAAGGATCGCTTCAGTTCGGCGATGTTTCAGTTGAGTATCAGTATCTGTTTATCATTGGAATCGGCGCTTTGCTGATGCTGACTGTTTTCATGCTTTTTGAAAAACTTTACATCGGTCGGCTGATGCAGGCAACCGCTCAGGACAGATACGCCGCCGAGCTGATGGGTATTCCGACTATTATCGCGATTATGGCCACCTATATGATCAGTATCACCATTGCCAGTATCGGCGGCTGGCTGGCCTCACCACTCTTTCTTGTTTCACAGTCGCTCGGTTCGATGTCTCTTAAAGCATTTGCCGGCATTGTTGTAGGCGGCTTCGGCAATGTAAAGGGTGCTGTTGTAGGCAGTCTGCTGATCGGGCTGATTGAAGCCTACAGCACCTTACTGACCTCGACTTATAAGGACGCGATTGTGTTCCTCTTCCTGATCCTCGTTCTCCTTGTCCGCCCGCAGGGGATTTTCGGCGAGCGTATCGCTGATAAAGCTTGAGGAGGGAGACAGAATGAAGAAAAGTATAATTAAACCCGCAAATATTCTGTTTGTTGTTTTTGCTGTTGCCTTCGTTATATTAGTGCCGCGGATTATCCCCAACCAGTATATGATGACCATTATGGACAACGCGATAATCTATTTCATCGCTATTCTGGGCCTGACGGTAATGCTGGGCATGGGTGGGCAGGTCACATTTTCGCTGGCGGGTACAATGGGAATAGGTGCTTTTACGGTGGCAATTGCCACGGTCCGCGCCCAAATCCATCCTCTGATAGCGATTGTTCTGGCAGTTGTTATTACCTCGGTTTTCTCTTATCTGATTGGTATTGCTCTGTTCAGGCTTAAAGGCACTTACTTTGCTTTTGCGTCAATCGCGCTTGTTCAGATCCTGTATAGCCTGATGCTTAACTGGAAGCAGGTAACAGGCGGCGCCGATGGCATTGCCGGTGTGCCGCCGCTCGATGTGGGCTTCTTTGTTTGTTCGACTAAAGTGCATTATTTTTATGTCTTTTGCGTTTTCGCCTTTATTTGCGGACTGATTGTTCACCGCATCCGCAGTACTTCACTGGGACGCTCACTTGCATCCATTCGTGATAACGAAATCGCGGCCCGCTGCCTGGGTGTAAATGTATACCAGACCAAAATCATTTCGTTTGTGCTGGCCGGCGCCTTTTCAGGCTTGGCCGGTGCCCTGCTGGCATTCCTGAATACCAATATCACCTCAGAGCTGTTTACCTTTGAGCAATCGTCAATTTTCCTCGTAATGGCGATGCTTGGCGGAATCGGCAGTACAATGGGAGCTTTTGTGGGTACGGTGCTCTTAACATTGTTACCGGAGCTGATGCGGTTTATGGCATCCTACTACAAGTTCGTTTACGGTGTCGGCGTTATTCTACTGATGATTTTCATGCCGATGGGTCTTGCCGGTATGGTTAAGGGTATCTTCAAAAAAAGGAAGAAAAATAAGCAAACCCGGATAAGCGAGGTGGAATAATATGGCACAGCCGATTCTGCGCCTTGAAGGTTTGACAAAGCATTTTGGCGGTGTAACTGCAGCCGAGAATGTAGACTTTGCTATTTATCCCGGCCAGATCCGGGGGTTGATCGGTCCCAATGGTGCCGGCAAAACAACCATTATGAATCTTATCTGCGGTATTTACGAAGCAGATAAAGGTGAAATTTATTTCAATGAGGAACCGATTTCCAAACTGCCGGACTTCAGGCGTGCCCGCCTTGGTATCGGCCGTACCTTCCAGCAGCCGCGTTTCCTGCAACGCTCGAATATCAGGGAAAACCTGCTGATCGGCAGCGACCTTGATGCCCAAATGGGCTACATGAAATCCTTTTTCAGCCAGAAGGACAGCGAATTCGAAGCTGAGCTGGCGGATCTTATGAAGGTTGCCGGCTTTGAAGTGGATATTGATGATGAAATATCCGGGATGCCATACGGCCAGCTCAAGTTGTTGGAAATTGTCCGCTCGTTGCTCTCGCATCCTAAAGTTATGCTGGTTGATGAACCGGCGGCAGGCCTGAACGGAGCTGAACAGAACCGGGCGATGGACTTACTGAATCTGGCTGCTTCACAGAATATCGGTGTTGTTCTGATTGAGCATTCAATGGATATGGTTATGAACCTCTGTCATGAAATTACTGTCCTCAACTTCGGCTGTGTTATTGCCGAAGGCTCGCCGGCAGAAATTTCAAAAAATCAGACGGTTATTGAAGCTTATCTGGGGAGGAGAAGACATGCTGCAAATTGAGAATCTACATGCTTTTTACGGCCCCATTGAGGCACTTAAGGGCATTAATCTGACAGTCGGCAGCAATGAGATTTGTTGTCTGATCGGCAGTAACGGTGCAGGCAAAACCACTTTGCTAAAAGCGATTTCAGGCGTGCTCCGGCGAACCGGCAGTGTCAGATGGAACGATGAAGAAATCGGACATTTGTCACCGAAGGGGATTGCCTCACGCGGCATCCTGCACGTTCCGGAAGGACGCCACGTTTTCCCCGGGCTTACGGTTATAGAAAATCTTGAAGTAGGAACTGCCCCGTATCGAGGTGCCTTTGGCAGGGCCGATTACAAAGCGGACCTGGAACAGGTTTTTGAATTGTTCCCGCGGCTCAAGGAAAGAGCTAATCAATTGAGCTGGAGCCTTTCCGGTGGTGAACAGCAAATGCTGGCAATCGGCCGCGCTATGATGGGCCGCCCGAAAATTCTGTTGCTTGACGAGCCCTCGATGGGTCTCGCTCCGGTTATCGTTGATGATCTGTTCCAGACGATTGTTGAGATTAACAAAGCCGGTATGCCGATCCTGCTCATCGAGCAAAATGCGCAACTGGCGCTGGAAGTGTCTCAAACGGCATACGTTATTGATCAGGGCAGAATTACACTGACTGGCAGCGCTGCAGAATTAGGCCAGGATTCTCGTGTGGTCGAGGCATATCTCGGCAAATTCGCGGCTACATAATAACCAGACTGCAAGCGGACAGCATGACGGCCAGCCTCATCCGGCTTTTGTGCTTTGCTTCTAACCAGCTGAAAAATCCCCGCCTCTGCATGTTGGCAGCCGGCGGGGTTTTTTCAATTTTAGTAGGCGCGCCTGTAACGCTCGGCAAATTCCTTAGGAGTGGTATTTGTTTGTTTTTTGAAGATGCGATCAAAATAAGAAACATCATTAAACCCTACAGCTGCGGCGATTTCATAGATGCGTTTGTTTTCATTTGATTTCAGTAGAAGCTCTTTGGCTTTATTGATGCGAATATCAATAATGTAATTTGTGATGGTTGTGCCTGTTTCTTTTTTAAACTTCTTGCAGATATAGTATTTGTTAAAATTTGTTTTCTCTTCCAGATCATCAAGTGAGATATCACGTGTATAGTTATTTTCAATAAAGCTTATTACATCGCGCACTAACTGGTTGGGGCAGGAGTTATGCTCATTGATCAATTCAATCCGCAGTTCACTGAAAATCCGAATTGCTTTATCCAGAGCGAGTTCAAGTGTTCGAAGCGTCAGAAATTCACTTGCCTCCAGATAGTGGAAGTCGCTGTGCTGTTCAGGGTCTACATATTCACTGGCAAAACGGTGATAGATCTTGGCCAGATCATCGCAAACACCTTCAAAATAGGCCAGATGCCGGTTTTCCGCAGCATTGTCAAAAAGACGTTTAAGTATCGACTCGAATTCCTCTTTATTGTAAAAGGCAGTTTCCAGCTCCGGATAATGCGAGATAACCGGCTGTTTTTTCTCATGCTTCTGGAGATCCGCCATCTGGATTACCGCGCCGCCCTCCGGCAGAAAAATCACTCGCTGCAGACCTTGCCGCAGCCTCGCATTTGATTGCGGTAACTGGCAGAGACTGACAGGCTGATCTATAAGTACGATGCTGTCCTGCCCCAGCTGGTTACGAATCTTCAGCCTGATTAGCTCAGCGATGCTGAGAGCGCGATCCTCGCTGGAAAACAGATTGCCACGAGGCGGCAGATCGATCAGTGTGTAATAAAGATAATGACTGACACAGAAAGCTTCAGCACTGCCGTATTTAGCAGTAATCTCACTGATTAAATCAATGCACTTCTCATCCAGAACATCAATTTCACTGGTTTGCTCATGCCAGCCGTCATCATTTTCAATCATTGTCAGCATCAGAAAGTAGTTTTGGCTGCCAACATCAAAATCCATGCGGCTGAAGCCGCCGTGCACAAGATTCTCATCCTTTAGCTGACCGCCCAGCACTTCTAACAGAAACTGTTTGCGATAACCAGGGCGCTTTAACTGGAGCTCATCCAGCAGGCTCTGAATTTTTTCATTAGCCTGCAGATTTCGGTCGAGATGATCTTTGGCATTATTCAAAGCTTCAATCAGTTCATCCTTATGCATAACATTGCTTTTAAGCAGGTAATTCATAGCGCCAAGCTTAAGGGCGTTGCGAGCGTAATCAAAGTTATCATGACAGCTAAGAACAATAAACAGGATTTCCGGGTGTTTTTCCTTGGCCTGCTGCATCAAACGGATGCCATCACAATATCGCATGTAGATATCAGTCAAAACCAGATGCGGTTGCAGCTCTTCAATCAATGATAATGCTTCAAGGCCGTCAGAAGCCTCACCAACAATATCAAATCCGAACTGATTCCAATCTACAATCGACTTCAGTCCGTTCAGGACGATTCTGTCATCATCTACCAATAGGACTTTGTAATTCATAGTCTCTCCTTCTGTGGGCGCAGCGGGATTGTTGAACTGTATCCCTCAATCATGGGAATCCGCATACGTACATCGGTCCACGAGCCCTCGAGGCTGCTGATCGAAAGTCTGGAATTCTCTCCAAACGTCAACTGCAATCTGGTATCAATGTTTTTCAGAGCAATGCCCATGAAATGATCCTGGTGATCATCCGTTTCCCGGAAAATTGAGTCCAGTTTTATTCTGGATATACCTTTGCCGTTATCAAGGATACTGATAATGATCTGATCATTTTCCAGAAAAATCCGGATCAGAATCATACCTTCAACCTTTGGACTGTCCAGCAAGCCATGGTAGATGGCGTTCTCAACAATCGGCTGCATGATAAACATCGGAATTTTCATTTGTAACAGGCGCGGATTGATTTCAAATTTGTATGTAAAACGGTTGCCGAATCTGATTTTCTGGATATTTAGGTAGCTATCGACGTAATCAAGCTCATCTTCAATAGTTACCAACTCGTCTTTCTGCGTGGCACAGGCACGTAACAGCTTTTCCAGTGATGTAGCAGTACTGATAACATCCTCGCTGCGTCCGTCTGCGGCCAGCCACTGGATATTGTTAAGCGAGTTGTAGAGAAAGTGCGAATCGATTTGGCGCTGCAGTGCTTCCAGCTGAAAGACACGCTTTTTTTCATTGACTTCACGGGCTTCGGCAACGAGATCAGCGTTCCGTTTAAGCATGCGGGCATAGGCCCGGGTCAGAGCTCCGATTTCATCCTGACGCTCAAGATAACCGACAGGGAATGCAGTGTCATTGTTTTCGCTCATTGAATCTGACAGAACTTCAATGGGACGTGAGAGGTTACGAGCCACCCTCTGGGTTACCCAGAGGAATACAATGATTGTTGCCAGCAGAATCGGGATTAAGAAGGACCAGAGGGTATCGGTTACACCGACAAACTGATCCTGCGGCAGTACAGTAACAACCTTCCAGAGCAATTGGTCAATAGTTACATAGTTGTATATTGAATCAATGCCTGACATGCTGCTGCCTTCTGCACGGCTCATTACATCTGCCAGAATTGTATTGGGCATGGGCCTGGCCGTATTTGCTTCGGCGGCCGTTTTTTGGGCATCGAAATTACGCGAGTAGATAGTTTTGCCGCTGGCATCAAAAATATAAACATCACCGCGATAGGTTTTCATGAAACCTGCCATTAGGTCTTCAATACGGGCAAAATCCAGTGAAACCGTAGCCAGACCCAAAGCCTTGCGCTCAGGTGTATTGTCACTGTAAATAACACTGTTTGCAGTTATGAATCGGCGCGGAAAAAAGAAACCTTCATCTTCATATAAACTGCGCCAGTAAATGCCTTCACCGAAGTTGATCGCGGTTTGATACCAGTCCTGCTGGCGATGCGGCGTGCTGTTGACGATCTGAAGGTTGCCGGAGTTGAAGGTCAGATGATTGCGCTCGGCATAAAACCGGTAATAGTACTGAGGGCTGTTACCGACAATTACATTCAGGGCACTCAGCGTTTCGGAAAGCTGCAGAGTATTTGAGCTGCTGCCTGCTCGCAACTCATTATCCCGCAACAGGTCGGCAAGTTCAGGCGCACGGCTGATAGCAACTGCCCTGTCATACATACCAGTCAACAAGACATTAAAGCTGCTGTTAACATTAGCCAGCGTCACATCGAGAGTATCCTTAACCTTAACCAGTACGGCATGACGCGACTGCATAAAAGTCCAGGCGTTAATGATAATGACAGGTATAAGCACAACAACAAGATAAGAAATCAGGATCCGCTGGCGAATCCGCTGGTTGTTCCACAGATATTTTATTTTTTTTATGGGTTCCTTATTTTTCAACCGAATCCCTCGAAAATATTTATCAGTCGCAAACTGTGCTCAGGACTTCAGGTATTAATAAGAATTAATCTGCTGTTATTTGTATTTGAATCAAACCAGATAGTTACACATATTATACATTTCGCGTAAACCATATTCAAGATTTCACAATTTGCAGCGCAATAGTTATAATCGTCTGCACAGATTGCACAATTATTTGTTCAGAATAAATAAAACAATTCCAACTGGCCAATTCAACATTGACCTGGTTGATTCGCTGCTGAAGATTTTGGCGTACCAATGGAGCTGCAGATTTATATGTTCAGCTCCCTTGTTATGCTGCTTCCATAATATCACTTTGCCCGATTTTGGCGGGATTTGTCAGGTATAATGAAACTGAACACAACCTGTCGCAGCAACATCTGCGAAAGTTTTTTGTTTATTCAAAACATATCAGGCAGCTAAAACGGAAAGGGGCATATCAGGATGAAACCAGATAAAGAGCAGACAGTTAACGAAACAAAAGGAATGGCGGTAGACGAACAAAAAAATGCGGTAATCAACGTTGAAACAGAAACTGCAGTTAACAAAACAATCGAGCTGCTTCTGAACCATCGTTCTGTCCGTAAATACACCGATCAGCAGATAGAGCCGGAGGTTCTGGCTCAGATTATCGCCTGCGCCCAAATGGCACCATCATCAAGTCATATTCAGGCTTATACAATTATCCAGGTGACAGATAAATCCATCCGTGAGGAAATAAAGGAAATTTCGGGCGGACAGCCCTGGGTCACCAAAGCTCCGGTATTGTTGGTGTTCTGTGCGGATCTAAATCGAGCCGGCCGGTATTTTGACGGTGTAGACGATATCCTTTTAGGCAATACCGAATTTTTGATCACTGCTGTAGTTGACGCCGCTCTGGCTGCGCAGAAAGCACTGATTGCGGCACAAAGCCTCGGTCTGGGCGGTGTTGTTGTCGGTGGTATCCGCAACGATGTTGCGGGAATACGTGAGCTGCTTAAAATGCCCAAGCTTGTTTTCCCGGTTTTTGCTATGTGTCTGGGTTATCCTGCTGAGCAGGCGGATCTCAAACCCCGGCTGCCGCGGGCTGTGG
>CAZOMW010000035.1:0-8390 GCA_964581135.1 uncultured Oscillospiraceae bacterium | reverse complement strand
TTTTACGCCGGAACCAGTATGAAGAACCAACCGAAGAGGAACTGGTCACAGCTTATGATCAGAAAATGCAGGCTTATTATGCTGAACGGGGCAGCAACGTCAGTGATGACTGCTGGTCAAAGCGCTGCGGCAATCTTCTGGCCTCTAAACGGCGTGATGAGGTTGATGCCGAACTCAAGGACGCAGGTTTCCTTAAGCAGAATTAGCAAAGATTATTTAATTCTGTTTTGTTTATCTGAACTGGTGTTTGCATTGTATCTTAACTGCCAGCCTGTTCCGTTTCAGGCATTAATAAGCTAAAATAATGTGAATTGAGTCTGTAACGACGGGAAAGTCGCACAGGAGGCGAAAATGAAAAAAATTATTCTTATACCTGATTCCTTCAAGGGCACAATGAGCTCAGCTGAAATCTGCGAAATAATGTCAGAGCAGATCAAAAAGTATTATCCGGAAGCCGAAGTTAATAGTATTCCGGTTGCTGACGGCGGAGAAGGCAGTGTAGAATCCTTTCTTACTGCTATGGGCGGAGAACGGGTCACCGTAAATGTCAAAGGTCCTTATATGGAAGATATTGAATCTTTTTACGGTATTGTTCCGGGCAATACAGCGGTCATAGAGATGGCCGCCGCGGCTGGCTTACCACTGGTGGGTGAGAATCGCCAGGCTGATAAAACCACAACGTATGGTGTTGGTCAGCTAATGGCACATGCTGCTAAACGCGGTGTGGAAAAAATGGTTGTAGGCCTTGGCGGCAGCTCTACCAATGACGGCGGTACCGGCGCGGCAGCGGCACTGGGCGTAAAATTTTACAACTCAAAGGGCGAATCCTTTGTACCTGTTGGCGCGACCTTGAAGGACATCGCCCGGATAGACACATCAGGTTTGATGCCTGAAATAACCAGCCTCGAACTCGTTTCGATGTGCGATATAGATAACCCCCTTTGCGGCCCTCATGGCGCGGCAGCTGTTTTCGGCCCGCA
Organism: uncultured Oscillospiraceae bacterium; assembly: GCA_964581135.1. Taxonomy (GTDB): domain Bacteria; phylum Bacillota; class Clostridia; order Saccharofermentanales; family UBA5734; genus JAXGXQ01. The sequence continues at coordinate 7,410 of CAZOMW010000035.1, read as the reverse complement.
AAAAGGTGCTGATCCGGAAATGGTTAAAAGGCTCGATGCCGGCCTGTGTCACATGGCTGAAATAGTTAAGCGAGATATCGGTGCCGAAATTCTTGACCTGCCGGGCTCGGGTGCAGCTGGTGGTATGGGCGGCGGTATGGTTGCCTACTTTGATTCAAAGCTCGAAATGGGCATTGAAACTGTTCTCAACACCGTCGGCTTCAATGACCTGATCCAGGATGCTGATCTTGTATTTTCAGGTGAAGGCAAAATCGACTTTCAATCTCTGCGCGGCAAGGTCGTTATAGGTGTTGCCCGCCGTACCAGCAAATTCAATGTGCCGTTGATCGCCATTGTCGGTGACATTGGCGATAACATTGAAGGTGCTTATGGTGAAGGAGTTACTGGCATATTCAGCATTAACCGTGTGGCGGTACCGTTTAAAGAAGCAAAACCGCGGGCCAAAGCTGATCTGGCTCTGACAATGGATAATCTGATGCGTTTCATTAAACGACTCAGCAAATAAGAAGGGTCTGAATGATACGCAGCTGGTTGATAAAAAGGTTTGTTAAGCAGCCGGAGGCGGTTGAAAGCACAGAAACCAGAGAACAATACGGTCGCCTCAGCAGTCTTGTTGGCATTTTTGTCAACCTGCTGCTGTTTGCGGCGAAATTTACAGTAGGAACACTTTCGGGAAGCATCGCCGTTACAGGTGATGCTTTCAATAACCTTTCGGATTCAGCATCCTCCGTGATCGCATTTCTGAGTTTCCGGATGGCTGCAAAACCGGCAGATCGCGGGCACCCATTCGGCCATGCGAGAATTGAATATGTCGCCTCGGCTGCTGTTTCAGTTATTATTCTGGTAATCGGTATCGAGCTGCTGCGCGGCTCGATCGAAAAAATAATCAATCCGGAGCCTATCGAATTCAGTCTGATAACGGTTGCAGTTCTTGTACTTTCGATCGCGACCAAGCTTTGGCTTTACTTTTTTAATCGCAACCTTGGCCGGATTACCAATTCTTATGTAATGCGGGCAACTGCCGCTGACAGTATGTCTGATGTTCTGGCCACCTCCGCGGTTCTTGCTTCCATGCTGGCAAGCCCTCTGCTGGGAGTTCAGCTGGACGGCTATACCGGCGTGGTTGTCGCGGTCCTGATAATTATTACCGGATACAATCTGTTCAAATCGATGCTCGACCGGTTGCTCGGTCAGGGCCCTAATCCCGAAATGGCAGAACAGATTGATGTTTTCATCCATGGTTATGAAGGTGTTTTGGACACTCATGATCTGATAGTGCATGATTACGGTCCCTATCGTACTTTCGCTTCTGTTCATGTTGAGGTTGACGCCGCTGTTGAAAGCCTCGTGAGCCACGATCTGATCGATAATATTGAACGTGATATTAAACGTGTGCATGGGATAAATCTGGTTATTCATCTGGATCCTATTATCCGGGATGATCCTTTTGTTAACCATTTACGTAAGCTTACTGAAACCTTACTGAAAGAAATCGATGATCAGTTATCACTGCATGATTTCAGGGTTAAACGCGGCAAAACACACAGCACCCTGATCTTTGAAGTAAACGTGCCCTACGAATGCGAGCTTTCTCTTTCTATGTTGCGCGAAAAGATACAGACAGGCCTGGAGGCAGAAGACAAAACTCTACGAGCTGTAGTTGAATTTGACCGGGCGTAAACCCAGGCTGATGCAGAAATTCACTTCAGAACAAACTGAAACTTACAATAATACATCTGTAATCGGTTCAGGTGCCGCTTGAATTAATCTAAACCTGATCATCAGCTTTCGTTTCCACCGCTGTTTCCGCCTCGCGGGCAGCGGCTTCCTTTTGCTGCTGTAGCCTGTACCTGACAGAATTCTGAACCAGAACATAAAGAACGGAGAGAAAAGGAATTGACAGGAAGATACCGATAATACCAAACAAACTGCCACCGACAGTGACTGCAACCAGCACCCAGATACCCGGCAAACCGACTGAAGTACCGACGACCCGGGGATAAATGACGTTCTGCTCCAATTGCTGCAGAGCCAAAAACATTATCAGAAACCAGAAAGCCTGAGTCGGATTCACGACCATGATCAGAAAAACACCGACAATAGCTCCAATGAAAGGGCCGATCACAGGTATCAAATCAGTAACTGCCGCGAGTACTGAGATCAATAAGGCGTATGGCATGCCGAGAACCAACATGGAAACCAGAAACAGCACACCCATGATGCTGGCGTCCAGTACCTGCCCGGAAAGGAAACTGGAGAATGTTTCGCTGAAAAGATTTGTTACGTGAAAAATGTGCTCGTTCCAGGTCGGAGGCAGGTAAGCCTTCAAAACATTGCGGACCTGCCGCCCCAGAGTTTCTTTTTTGGCCAGGATAAAAATCGCGATTACAACGCTGATAAAGGTGTTGTAAATGCTTTTCACCAATACAGAAATCCAGCTGTAAGTTGAGCTGAGCCAGCCACCGGCTCTGTCTTGCAACCAGCTTACCAACGAGCTGCTGACTGAGGACCAGTCAATTGTCTGTGTTCCCATAACTTCTGCCAGATCCGGGAATCTTTGCAACCATTCCTGCAGCTGGATTTGAACTGAATTAATAAAGCCGGGCAGTCTTTCTGCCAGTGAAGAAATGCTTTTAATCAGTTCCGGAACTACCAGAATTAAAATCATTGCTATAATGCCTGAAAAAAGCAGTATGGTGCTGATAAGGCTGAGCGGACGGCGGATTTTGCCGATAAGTTTATGCCTTTGCCCGCCTTTGTCCGGCAGCAGGTGGCGTTCGATGCCTCGCATAGGTACATTGAGCACGAAAGCAAGAATACCGCCGAAAATAAAAGGCCTGATTATACTAAATGCCGCGGCCAGAAAACTGCCAAGGTAAGCATAATTCTGTAAAGCCCAGTAGAGAATCAGCGTGAACGCGATCAGTCGCATAATTCTGCCGATATTCGCACGGTTCAATTCCATGACGGACCTCCAGCGGCAATGCCAATAGATTCAATTGTACAGCTGCCATTACGGCTATCCTAGGCGAAAGACACCGAGGTTCCGGTAATGCAGTTGAGTTACATTATAATAGCACAATCACTGTTAAACCCGTATAATCAAAGTAAAGCACCCAGCTGCGCTTGCTTGCACAGGAGGGCATTTATGAAAACTCTGAACTGCCAGTCTACGGATGACACGAACAATAATCTGGAAATTTTCAAAATCGACCCCTGGATCGAACCTTATAGATCTGATATCGAACTGCGGATGCGTAATTATCTGAATGTACGCCAGGCGCTGCTGGAGAATGCCGACAGCCTGGCTGACTTTGCCAATGGGCACCATTATTTTGGTTTTCATCAAACTGACGATGGCTGGTATTACCGCGAATGGGCGCCGGCAGCCGAAGCTCTTTACCTGATCGGCGAGTTCAATTTCTGGAATCGCAATGCCAACCCTATGAAGCGTCTGAAAAACGGCGTCTGGGAGATTTTCCTGCCCGGGCGTGAGGCGCTTAAGCACCGGCAGCATGTCAAGGTGCATGTAATCAGTCAGGGCAGCGGCCGCGACCGCATCCCGCTATATATCCATAAAGTTGCGCAGGATCTGGTGACTCATGATTTTACCGGTGTGATCTGGCAGCCGGAAAAACAGTTTGACTGGACAGATTCTGATTTCCGGGTTAACCGCGAAACAGCTCCCCTGATTTATGAGACACATATCGGAATGGCGCAGGAAAGTCAGGGCATCGGCAGTTATCAGGAGTTTGCGGAAACAATGCTGCCGCGGATAAAGGAATCAGGCTATAACACAATTCAAATTATGGCTATTATGGAGCATCCGTATTACGCGTCCTTTGGCTATCACGTTTCCAGTTACTTTGCTGCCTCCAGCTGGTTCGGTAACCCGGAGGATTTGAAACACCTGATCAACGAAGCGCACAAGCTGGGCCTGACAGTTCTAATGGACATCGTTCAGTCCCATGCAGTAAAAAACCTTAATGAAGGAATCAGTGCCTTCGATGGCACAGAGGAGCAGTTCTTTCACAGCGGGGCCCGTGGATATCACAGCGCCTGGGATTCCCGTGTATTTAATTACGGTAAACATGAGGTGATTCACTTCCTGCTGTCCAGTGTCAAATACTGGCTGGAAGAATTCCATTTTGATGGTTTCCGCTTTGATGGCGTCACCTCAATGATCTATCTTGATCACGGTCTGGGGACGGCGTTTGACAGCTATGACAAATACTTCAGTCTCAATACGGATGTCGAAGCAATAACCTATCTGCAACTGGTAAATGAGTTGGTTCAGGAAGTACGGCCTGATGCAATTACTATTGCTGAGGATATGAGCGGCATGCCGGGTATGTGCCTGCCGGTTTCAGCAGGCGGAATCGGTTTTGATTACCGTCTTGCCATGGGGATGCCGGATTTCTGGATCAAAACAGTCCAGAAAAACGATTATGACTGGAACATGCGCGAACTCTGGCATGAACTGACTACTACCAGACCTTGCGAAAAGAGAATCGGTTATGTTGAATCACACGATCAGGCCCTGGTAGGCGACAAGACATTTATCTTCTGGCTGGCTGATAAGGAAATGTACTGGCACATGGACCGCAAAAGCGACAACGTGGTAATCGCACGGGCTATGTCGCTGCATAAAATGGCCCGTCTGGCTACCATTTCTCTAGGCAGTGAAGGTTATCTCAATTTTATGGGCAATGAATTCGGTCATCCGGAATGGATCGACTTCCCGCGGGCAGGCAACAACTGGAGCTTCTGGCATTGCCGCCGGCAATGGTCCCTGGCAGAGGATCCGGATCTGCTTTACATCGATCTCTACAAATTTGATAAAAAAATGCTGGAGCTGGTTTCTACAACAGAATTACTTTCAGGTGAGACGCCGCAACAGCTATGGCTGGATCAGGACAAAAAACTGCTTGCTTACCGGCAAAAAGACTACGTATTCCTGTTTAACTTTCATCCGACCGATTCAATACCTGATTTTTATCTGCCCCTGCATGAAAAAGGCAGATATCAGGTGGTTTTTGATACTGATGAATCGCGTTTCGGCGGCCAGAACAGAATTGCCCATGACATTATTTACGAAACAAAAAATATTCCGCAGATTAATAATTCTGACGGCATTTGCATTTACATACCAAGCCGTACTGCCCTTGTATTAAAAAAGCTGACTGATGCGATTTAAGAAATGAATCGATAACAACATTTTATGATAAAGATCAACCGCTCAGCCTAATGCGGACAGCTTTGTTCCATACTGTTCATATCTGCCCGTAATTTCTGAGCGGCTTCTTTTTTAGCTTCAATAAAAGGAATTTCGTCGCGAAGCACAACTTCGGTACCTACCAGGATGCGGCGGCTGCCAGTGTCAACATGCAGTGGCACAAAGCCGATGTGCTTTTTTGAATTACGATAATAATGCTTGTCCAGACTCAAAAAACCGTCATACACCTCACCAATTTCAATGCTGGTGCTTGTGTAGTCAACATCCGGGCTGATTAGCAGATCTTCCCCTGCCGCCAGTGCATCCAGGCTCTGGCGGAAGGTCTTGATAGTTTCTCGTGGTTGACGGTAAACCGGTATTACACGGATTGAGCGCATCAACGCGGGCACACCAAATGAAAGCGGGAATGCCAGAGCAGCGGCGAACGGTTTTTTGAAACCAAAGCGCTGGGTAAAGGTATAATTATAGAACTGGTCGAAGCATTCCTGTCGTTCACAAAAGACGCTCAAAACCCAGGGGCGCAGCGGCCGGTCGAACCAGGCCATTGCGGTTATAGGTCCGCGCAGGTTCTGGTGATGAACTATATAAACTTTAGGCCGAACCTCTTCAGAAGAGTTCACATTGCCAGGGAAATTCACATATGCTGATGTCGGCATGGAAGCAATTGCAGCCGGCGCAGCTTCAGGCGGCACAAAACATCCGGTTTCCACGACTGTATAAACTTTCAGATGTTTTCTGACAAAATATCTGCAAAAGCGAAATAAACGGTTTTCCAAGTGTTGCTCCCTGAAATTATTATCGAAATATTTACAACTGATGATGCTTGTTATTATGCCAGATTTCTAAGGCACATACGACATATGTTATAATATAAAAATCCGATATTTGTGATATGAGTCCAAAAAAGGCCTCCGACGCGCAAAACCAGATCATCACAAAAAGCATACAATACCGAAATTCTGCATGGTCTGTCTATTGACCATATGCCCGCCTGGCCTTATGCCAGACCAGACAGGAGCGTTTCATGACAGCTTTTGAACCCGCCAGCCAGACAAAGGATTATCCGCGCTTTGCCGTACTCGGTGCCGGCCACGGAGGCACTGCCATGGCAGGGCACCTGTCACTTATGGGCTTTGATGTCAGCCTGTATAATCGGGGCGGCGACCGGATCAGAGCTATTCAGGAAAGCAATGGCCTGGAAATTCTGGCAGATAATGATACCTACCCACATGGCTTCGCGTCTCTGGAAATCGTCACAACTGACATTGAAACCGCAATCAAAGGCCGTGACATACTGCTGGTTGTCCTGCCGGCAGTCGGTCATCATTACATAGCCGAAATGCTGGCTCCGCATCTTGTTGACGGCCAGATCATCGTACTCAATCCCGGCCGTACCGGCGGCGCGCTTGAAGTCCTTAATGTTATCCGGAAAAGCGGCTGCACTGCTGACGTCACCGTCAGTGAAGCGCAGACGCTTTTATATGCCTGCCGTTCACTTAACCCGGCGCAGACTAAAATCTTCCGGATCAAAAACAGTGTACCAGTGGCCGCGATCCCGGCTCACCGTACACCCGCAGTTGTGAAAGCGCTGCGGATCGCACTGCCTCAGTTTGTTCCCGGTGATAACGTGATGAAAACAAGCCTCGATAATATCGGAGCTGTTTTTCACCCTGCAGTTACTGTTCTTAATGCCGGCCGTATAGAAAGTACCAACGGCGACTTTGAATACTACACAGAAGGGATAACGCCTTCTGTTGCTCTTATTCTCGAGCAGATAGATCATGAACGCGTTGCAGTTGCCGAAGGACTTGGTTTCCGTGCCATGACTGCTCGCGAGTGGCTTTATATCGCTTACGATGCCGCGGGCCGCACCTTATTTGAGGCTATGCGCAATAATCGCGGTTACGATGGAATCAAGGCACCAAAAACTGTTTTCACTCGCTATATCAGTGAAGATATTCCCATGAGCCTTGTTCCGATTGCCTCTTTGGGGAAAATGGTAAACGTCCCTACTCCGACAACCGATTCAATAATTCTGCTTGGCTCGATACTGCATCAAACCGATTTCTGGGCCTGCGGCCGTACAGTAGATAAGATGGGTCTCAGTGATATGAGTCTGAAAGAGCTGCGCAAATTCATTACTGAAGGCGATCAGTTTCCGGACTCTGCCGATT
>CAZOMW010000034.1:0-17536 GCA_964581135.1 uncultured Oscillospiraceae bacterium | reverse complement strand
ATGGTGTAGAATTTGATGTTCTTGCTGGCCAGCTCACGCTTAATGTTGGCGGGCAGATGCTCTTCGATCTCCTGGTCGGACCAGATGGTGTTGAGCAGGAAAGTGCCGCCCGGCTTCAGAGCGCTGAGCATGTCGTATGTATTGACATAAGACTGGTTGTGGCAGGCCACAAAATCAGCCTTGTTGATCAGATAACTGGAGCGGATCGGGGATTTGCCGAAACGCAGATCTGAAATGGTGATACCGCCGGATTTTTTTGAGTCGTAAGAGAAATAGGCCTGAGCGTACATATCGGTGTGATCGCCGATAATCTTGATTGAGTTCTTGTTGGCGCCGACTGTGCCATCCGCGCCCAGTCCCCAGAAGCGGGCCTGAACTGTACCTTCAGGTGCGGTGTCGATGGATTCATCCAGAGGCAGTGATGTGAAAGTTACATCATCAACGATACCGATTGTAAACTGATCCTTGGGCTCCGGACGTGACAGGTTCTTGAATACGGCAAGGATCTGATCCGGAGTTGTATCCTTGGAACCAAGTCCGTAGCGGCCACCAACGATAACAGGTGCGTCGCAGACGCCGGCATAGGCGGACTTGACATCAAGCAGCAGCGGTTCGCCGCTGGCACCGGGCTCTTTGGTGCGGTCGAGCACGGCAATTGACTTGACAGTGGAAGGAATTGCGGCCATCAGGCGCTCAACGGAAAGCGGACGATAGAGACGGACTTTAACCATACCGACTTTTTCACCGCGGGCACGCAGGTAATCAATGGTCTCTTCAGCTGCGTCACAGACGGAACCCATGCTGATGATTATGCGCTCGGCATCGGGGTCGCCGTAGTAGTTAAATAGTTTGTAGTCACGGCCTGTCAGCTTATTCATCTCATCCATGTAGTATTCGACGACTGCCGGCAGGGCGTTGTAGTAAGGATTGCTGGCTTCACGGGCCTGGAAGAAAACGTCCGGATTCTGAGCTGTACCGCGCAGAGTCGGTTTGTTCGGGGTCAGGCCGCGGTCGCGGAATGCCTGCACGGCATCCATGTCAACCAGTTTGGCCAGATCTTCATAATCCTGAACTTCGATTTTCTGAATTTCGTGAGAAGTGCGGAAACCGTCAAAGAAATGAATGAACGGAACGCGGCCTTTAATGGCTGCAAGATGCGCTACGGCAGCCAGGTCAGCTGATTCCTGAACACTGTTGGAACAGAGCATGGCAAAACCAGTCTGGCGGCAGGCCATAACGTCACTGTGATCGCCGAAAATGGAGAGCGCGTGTGACGCAAGAGCGCGGGCGCTGACATGCAGAACACCCGGGAGCAGCTCGCCGGCTATTTTGTACATGTTGGGGATCATTAGCAGCAGGCCTTGTGATGCTGTATATGTAGTGGTCAGAGCGCCGGTCGCGAGTGAACCATGTACTACAGCAGCTGCGCCGCCTTCAGATTGCATTTCGACAACGTTGACAGTCTGGCCGAAAATATTCTTGCGGCCCTCCTGTGACCATTGGTCGACATAGTCGGCCATCGGGGATGAGGGGGTGATCGGGTAGATGCCGGCAACTTCAGTGAAAGCATACGAAGTGTACGCTGCAGCTGTATTGCCGTCCATTGTCATGAACTTTTTTTGCTTCGCCATGAGGGTTCTCCTTCTTTATTTGCTGAATGCACTTTCTCTAGAAGCCAACCTGTATTATACCAGAATATGTCCTGCTTTTCGAGAGTATGCGGTCTTCTGACAGTTCGTAAATAATATGTTTAAAACAAGAGCAGGCTTTCACCAGTTATTTCCTGTGGTTTTTCCATGCCCATCAGGGCCAGCATTGTCGGAGCCAGATCCGCCAGACGTCCTTCCCGCAGACCTGTAATCTCCTCGGCACCGGCAATCAGCAGCGGTACGGGGAAAGTTGTGTGGGCGGTAAACGGGCCGCCGGTGACAGGGTCGATCATCTGCTCGGCATTGCCATGGTCCGCTGTCATCAAAACGATACCGCCCTGTTCCAGAACAGTATCAGCAACCCGCCCGAAGCAGGCATCCACCGTCTCTACTGCTTTCACAGCCGCATCCATAAAGCCGGTGTGACCAACCATATCGCAGTTGGCAAAGTTGAGGATGATAACATCGTATTTGCCCGACTTAATGTGTTTTACAGCCTCATCGGCAACAGAATAAGCACTCATTTCCGGCTGCTGATCATAGGTTGCCACTTTCGGTGACGGAACCAGACAGCGATCCTCTCCCGGATAAGCCTTTTCCAGGCCGCCGTTGAAAAAGAATGTGACATGCGCGTACTTTTCTGTCTCTGCTATTCGCAGTTGAGTGAGTCCGGCTTCAGCAATACAGGCGCCAAAGGTGTTGTCCAGATTCTCAGGTCTAAAGGCAACATGCAGATTGGGAAAGCTGGCAAATGTTTTATCGTATTGCGTCATAGTGACATAATAGAGCGGCAGGGCACCCTGAGGGCGTTCAAAGCCGGTAAACCCCGGGTCAATCAGAGCTCGAGTGATTTCACGGGCCCGGTCCGGCCGGAAATTGAAAAAGATTACAGAGTCATCCGGTTTGATGCGGCCAACCGGTTCGCCGTTTTCAGTAATAACCGTCGGTGCGATAAACTCATCCATGACACCGGCTTCGTAAGAGGCAGCGACTGCGGCAACAGGATCTGAAGCAGTGTTGCCAACGCCCTCAACCATGGCATTGTAGGCGCGCAGGACACGGTCCCAACGATTATCACGATCCATAGCGTAGTAACGGCCCATAATACTGGCGATCCGGCCGGTACCGATTGCGGCAAGCCTGGCTGCCAGTTCTTCTGTGAAGCCCCGGGCGGAATCGGGCGGGACATCGCGGCCATCATAAAGGCAGTGAACGAATACATCCTTAAGGTCATTACGAGCCGCCAGTTCCAGCAAGGCATAAAGATGTGTGTTGTGACTGTGGACACCACCGTCAGAAAGCAGACCAAACAGATGAAGGGCTGTGCCCTTTTCTTTAGCATGTCGGACAGCGCCAACTAAAGCCGGGTTTTCAAAAAAATCACCGTCTTCGATAGATTTTGTAATGCGGGTCAGCTCCTGATAGACAATCCGTCCGGCGCCGATGTTAGTGTGCCCTACCTCGGAATTACCCATCTGACCTGGCGGCAGCCCTACATCAAGTCCGCTGGTGCGGATCAGTGTATGGGGATAATGTGCGCAATATCTGTCAATAACAGTTGTAACTGCCGCTTCCACTGCATTGCCCGGCACTGGTTTATTGACACCGAAACCATCCAGAATGATCAGGGTGACAGGCTTCTTCTTCAAGGTATGCATCGAATTCTCCTTCTCGCGAGAAAAGGCCGGACATATAATGTCGCGGCCCCTTGGCTCAAAAATCAGCAGCCGGTTGCTCAGGCATGACCGGCAAGGCAGATAACACTGAAATCCTCAGCCTTCAGCGAAGCACCGCCAACCAGGCCACCATCGATATCCGGTTGGGCAAAAAGACCGGCAGCGTTCTTGGCACTGACGGAACCGCCGTACTGAATACGCTGGGCGGCTGCTGCTTCTTCGCCGTATTGTTCGCTGATCAGGCTGCGGATAAAGGCACAGACTTCTTCAGCCTGCTCATCACTGGCAACTTTACCGGTTCCGATAGCCCAGATCGGTTCATAGGCGATTGTGATCAGGTGCAGCTTTCCGACCGGAATATCCTGGAAGGCTTTGCTGATCTGGCCGCGAATGTGATCGAAGGTTTCACCGGCTTCACGCTGGGCCAGAGATTCGCCACAGCAGACGATAGGACGCACACCCCAGGTGAGAGCGGCTTTAACTTTCAGGTTTACTGACTCATCAGTTTCGGCGAAATACTCGCGCCTCTCGGAGTGACCGATAATTACATATGGAACGCCCATTTCAGCCAGCATGCGGGCTGAAACCTCTCCGGTGTAAGCGCCTTTTTCTTCAAAATGGCAGTTTTGAGCTGCAATTTTGATGTTGGAATAAGCGGCAGCTTCCAGAGCCGCACTTAAAGCGGTAAATGGAACACCTAAAGCGATTTCGGCTTCAGCATCTGTCACCAGCGGCTTCAGCTCGTTGATCAGCCTGGCGGCTGCAGCCGGTACCCCGAGATTCATTTTCCAGTTTCCGGCAGCAAATGTGCGACGCGGATTCTTATTCATCAGACAGTCAATTCCCGGCAAAACCTTACCTTCCAGGAATTCGAGTGAGGCACCGCCGCCAGTGGAAATATGTGAAACCTGATCAGCAAAGCCCATCTGTTCCACAGCTGCCGCGGAGTCACCGCCACCGATAATGGAAACGGCATCAGATTCAGCCACAGCACGGGCGACCTCACGTGTGCCGTTAGCGAAACGCGGAAATTCGAAGACTCCCATCGGTCCGTTCCAGATAATCGTGCCGGCAGAACGGATTTCGCCGGTGAAAGCCTTGATGGCTTCCGGACCAATATCGAGGCCCATCAGGCCGGCGGTAAATTCCTTGTTGGAAATAATTCTGGATTCGGCTTCGGCCGCGAATTCAGAAGCCACTACGGAATCAAGCGGCAGTTTGATTTCAATACCCTTGGCAGCTGCTTTATCAAGGAGTGACCGGGCTATGTCGATCTTATCCTGCTCACAAAGTGAGCTGCCGATACTATAGCCCTGGGCGGCGAAAAAGGTGTAAGCCATACCGCCGCCGATAATCAGGGTGTCAACGCGATCGAGCAGATTATCAATGACGCCGATTTTGTCGGAAACCTTGGCACCGCCGAGGATCGCAATAAAGGGGCGCTTCGGATCACTTAAAGCTGCACCCATGGTAGCTATTTCCTTTGCGATCAGCATGCCGCTGACAGCGGGCAGGTAATTAGCAATACCGGCTGTTGAGGCGTGGGCACGATGAGCTGTGCCAAAAGCATCGTTGACAAAAACGTCTGCCAGACTTGCCAGTTCACGGGCGAATGCAGGGTCGTTAACGGTTTCTTCCTTGTGGAAGCGTACGTTTTCAAGCAACATCACTTCGCCTTCAGCGAGAGCGGCCGCTTTAGTTTTAGCGTCTTCTCCAATTACGTCAGCAGCCAGAATCACCGGTTGTTTCAGAAGTTCTGCCAGGCGTTCAGCAACAGGTTTCATTGAGAACCTGGCCTCCGGTCCGGATTTTGGCCGGCCAAGATGAGACACAAGTATAATTTTCGCACCTTGTTCAATAAGGTAGCGGATTGTCGGCAGCGCACCTTCAATCCTCTTGTCATCAGTTATCTCGCCGGTTTTCTTGTCGAGGGGTACGTTGAAATCCACTCGGACGATTACCCGTCTGCCTTTAACCGGAATATCCTCAACGGTTTTCTTCATCATCATAGCCATGCCTGCCACGCTCCTGTTCCAGATATTTTTTGCGGTATACGATTAATCTGCGATTATCAGTATACCGCAGACAATTCCACTTAATATTTTAGCCGTATGTGCTTGTCAAATCAATGCATCGGCCGAAAAACGCCTGCTTGTGATAAAATAGACGCATTGTATCCGGCCAAGCATGCGCTCCGGATCCGGCAATATTCTGAATGCTGATCAAACCTGGAGGTGCCCCGGATGCTTTCAGTCCTTATACCCTTTTATAACGAAGAAAAGCAGATTCCCATTACCTTGGAAACGATTGTTCCGATTATTGAATCTGTGGACCCTCAATTTGAACTTGTGTTGATTGATGACGGCTCCAGCGATCGCACCTACGAAATTATGAGTGAGGCTGCAGAACGTGATCCGCGGATTATCGGTTTGCGATTTTCGCGCAATTTCGGAAAAGAAAGCGCGATCCGGGCGGCGCTGGATTACGCCAGCGGTGACGCTGTAATTCTTATGGATGGTGATTTGCAGCACCCTCCCGAAAAAATTCCGGAAATGGTTCGCCTCTGGCGGGATGAGGGTTACGATGTTGTTGAAGGTGTAAAAAGCGACCGCGGCAAGGAATCGTTTATGAGCCGTCTGAATGCCCGGATTTTTTACGGTTTGTTCAGGAAAACCTGCGGCTATGACCTGCGTAATGCTTCTGACTTCAAGCTGCTCGATCGACGCGTGGTCAATGAATGGAAGCGACTGGGTGAACGCGACACGTTTTTCCGCGGTTTGTCAGCCTGGCTGGGGTTTCGCCGCACGACTTTTGAATTTGAAGTCGCTGACCGTTCAGCTGGCGGCAGTAAGTGGTCGGTCTTCCGGCTGATTCAACTTAGTATTAATGCAATAACCGGTTTTTCTACAATGCCCCTGCAGCTTATTACTTATCTGGGGCTCCTTTTATTATTCGGTTCAGTATTTCTGGCCATCAAGACACTTGTGATCTGGTTCGCTGGCGAAGCTGCCGGCGGCATTACTACTGTGATTCTGTTGTTGTTGCTGATTGGCGGCAGCATTATGCTTAGTCTGGGCCTGATCGGCCTGTACATTGCCCGGATTTTTGAAGAAGTCAAAGGCCGACCGTCTTATATTATCGCGGAAACCACACGTGAGCCGCGCCGTCGCCCCGTTATTGCTGCAGCCTCAGAAAAACCTGATAGGCCTGCATGATCGGGCTGGTCTATCTGCTGCTGTCGTTCGTCTGCGGCAGGCTTATCTGGCGGCGCCTGGCTGGAAACCCGGCTGAACTGCTGCGCTGCTTCGGGCTTCAGGCCCCGGCAGCAGCTGTACTGGCGCCCTGGCTGACGGCTGCTTCTTCCCTGACTCTCGGTCTGTTGGTTCTGCCTATAATAACTTTTGCCTTGGCAATGCTTTCGCAAACTCTTTTACCGACAGCTGTTTACCCATTACTGACAGCCAATATCATTGTTTTTGCGGCTGCGGCTGCAGCTGCGATTCTTCTTTGGTTCCGACACCAGCACCGCGCACTCAGTGACAAATACGATATAGCTTCAACACCGAAAACCGATTTAGGATTACCTGTCGACTCAATTTTTGAACGCGCGGCGGCAGCCTTCCGGATTCAGCGCTTTTTCCTGCTGACCCTTCTGGTTTTTACACTTTATGCGGGCTGGCTGATGATCAGTGCCTTTCACATTGAAGGCAACGCGGCTTCGGCCGGTGCTTCTGTATTCAGCGACTATTCCACACATACAGCTATGATTTCCAGCTTTGCCAAAGGCCGGAATTTTCCGGTAAACTACCCTCATTTCGCAAATGACGGTATTGCCTATCACTTTTTCTTTTATTTCCTCTGCGGCAACCTGCATTATCTGGGGCTGCCGATCGATTTAGCGATGAATCTGCCCTCTATCATTACTTTCGTTGCTTTCTGTGTGCTGCTCGGGCTCTTGGCAATCAGTATTACAAAGCAGAAGACCGCGTTTTTTCTGGCGCCCTATTTGCTGATCTTCCGTAGTTCCTTTGCTTTTCTGACAAGGCTGAGAGATCTGTGGCAACAGTCGGGCGCAACATTCGCCAGTGTTATGCATGCGATTATGGAAACCCGAACCTTTATAGGTGATACGCCACGCGATGACTGGGGGCTTTGGGGACTTAATGTCTATGCCAACCAGCGCCATCTCCTATTGGGACTCAGCTCTCTGATAGTTGTTCTATTTCTTTTCCTGCCTTTATTGCTGCCGTCAGCCTCCGGCGCTAAAGAGACCACCGAAGGTGCAGAGGCCTCCGGAGCTACAGAAAAAACCGGAGATTCAGGCGCCGATAGAACTGTAAAAAACGCCGGCAGGACAGGAGTCAGCTTCCGCCTCCGGCAGCGATTCAGCGAACGCAGTCAGTGGCTGCCGCAAAACAGAGCAGAATACCTCCGGCTTGCAGCTGCATTGGTTTTCGCGATACTGCTGCCTTATTTCCATGGTTCGGCACTGGTAGCGTTGCTGCTGATTCTGGCCGGCCTGATGCTTTTTTCACGTGCCTGGCTTGCCCATATCAGCTTTGCTGTGGTTGCGATTGTTTCTGCCTTTTTACAGGGACAGTTTTTTCGCAGCGGCGGCCTGCCATTGGAACCAGAGTTCTTTTTCGGATTCATTGCCGAAGAACGCACCTTTCGTGGAGTGCTGGCTTATTTGTTCGAGATGAGCGGCTTAGTGCTGCCACTGGCATTGTTGGCGGCCGTTATTTATCCCGCAGCCCGTCGTTTATTGTTTGCCTTCAGCCTGCCTCTGCTGTTTGGTTTTACCTTTTCGCTCACTCCGGATGTTACCGTCAATCATAAATATCTCATCGTCACCTTCGCTTTGGCCGGTTGCCTGACCGCCGGCCTGCTGGCTGATCTCTGGCAGCGCCGCGGTCGTCTGCGGCCTGCAGGACGTGTGTTGGCAATATTCCTGTTGCTTGTTCTAAGCCTGACCGGTTGGATGGAACTGATTGTATTCCGCAATATCAACCAGATCCGAGTGCGGGCAGCCCTCAATTCGCCGCTTGTCGCTTTCGTGGAATCACGGACACCGCCGCAATCAGTATTTGTCACCGGTCCTCTTAGCTATCACAGCTTATTCTTCACTGGCCGGCAGGTATATTTCGGCCACGCTTATTACGCCTGGTCTGCAGGGCACGCCACCTTTGAAAGGGAAGAAAAAATAAAAAATTTCCTGGCGGCTGAAGAAGAAGATCCGTTGATTGCGCGCAACTTCATCAGCACAGAAAACCTGGATTATCTGATGATAGATGATGAATTACGTTCGCATCCGGAATATTATGTTAACGAGGATTTCTTCCTGGAAAATTTTGCAGAAGTTGCTTCATTTCCCAGTCTGGGAAATATGATAATTATCGATTTGCATAGTTGAGCGAGAGGTTTCATTACAATGACAGTTTTTTCCAGTGAAAGTGAACAAGCCGGTATTCGGCTCAGTGAAATAGTCGCTGCCGGTGACTGCGATTTGCATCTTCACACCCACAGCTCTGATGGCAGCGATTCCGCTGCTGTTCTGGTTGAGCGTGTGTTGGAATCAGGTTTGCGAGCCTTTGCAATTACCGATCACGATACAATTTCCGGCATTGCACCTGCTCGTGAAGCTTTGGCGCTCCAGACCGCCGGCAAGGATCCGGCCGCTAATCCGAAACTGATCCCCGGAGTCGAGATTTCTGTCGAAGACGGACAGGAGCTGCACTTGCTCGGCTATTTTCCCTATGGCGGCGAATCAGCTCTTGAACCGTTTTTGGTTGAACAACGTGAACAGCGTCAGGCCCGCAACGAGGCTTTGCTGCTGCGGCTGGCTGAGCTTGGTTATTCAATAGATCCGGGGGCGTTTGCTGAATCAGGTGAAGAGGTCAGAGGCCGCATGCAGATTGCATTGTTACTGGTGGATAGCGGATATTTTGCAAGTGTCGCTGCTGCCTTTAATCAGTTACTGGGGGAAGACAAGCCCGGATATATGGAGCGGCTGCGGCCGACGATAACTGAAGCTATCCAGGCAATTCGAACTGCAAACGGCGCGGCAGTTCTGGCACATCCCGCCTTATATGGCTGGTGCGGTAACTCCCCATATATTGAACCAATACTGATAGAAAAGCTGCTGACCTACAAAGCTTTTGGTTTGCAGGGGGTCGAGGCATTCCACGGCGAAGCCAATAAAGATCAGCAGGAGCAGATTGAAGCCGCTGCATTGGTCTGCGGTCTGATTGCAACTTGCGGCAGTGATGATCATGGCAGCCATAAGGAGCATGCCCACCTTTATACCCGTGGCATGTGTCCGGAAACCCGCGACAGCGTTGTTGTAGCGGCAGCTTTGATCCGCGGCAAAAACGCAGCCGGCGAGCCGGGATTACTTATGACCAGAAGAGCAGGTTCACGCAGTTCTGTCGGTTTGTGGGAATATCCCGGCGGCAAGCTCGAGTCAGCCGAAAGCCCGGAGGCTTGTCTGGCCCGCGAATTGCACGAGGAACTAAGAAGCGAAGCAAAAGTTGGTCCCCTGGTCACAGCACTTTATCACGACTATGGAAAAAATCGTGTTATTCTTTTATGCTACGAAACAGAGCTACTTGGCCTGCCCATGCTTGATCCGGGCATTCACGACGACCTGCGCTATTTCAGCTATGAGGAAGCGCGTTCGATTAATATTTTACCCGCAGATTTACATGTTGTTGACCGTTTGGAAAAGCTGAAATACCTGGATAATCCCTGAATCGATAGTCATGCGATCAGATTAATCTGTATATGCTAACAATAATGCCCCGAATGCCGGTTGTTCCAACATTCGGGGCATATTATACATGTGAGCTTAATAGCGCAATTATCTTAATATTGCATCAGAGCTGGATAAGACTATTGCCAGTAGTCGGACTAATCAGCATCTTCTTCCATACGGGTTTTGGCATCAGCAATTACTTTGTCAGCAATAATCTGTGGCGCCTGTTCGTAGCGGGCAAATTTAATTGTGTACCAGCCGCGTCCCTGCGTCATGGATTTAAGATCCGTCGCGTATTTCGCCATTTCCGAGGTCGGCACTTCAGCTGAAACCACCTGACCGTCATCATCGGGATTAATGCCGGAAATCCGGCCACGGCGCTTATTCATATCGCCCATAATATCACCCAGATAATCGTCTGGAATATGAACCTCAACAGCGCTTATCGGCTCCAGCAATACTGGTGAAGCCTGCGGCAGACCGGCTTTGTAAGCAAGGCGGGCAGCGATACGGAATGCCATTTCCGAGGAGTCAACATCGTGGTAGGAACCATCCACCAGGGTTGCCTTAAGATTGACTACCGGATAGCCGGCCAGTGTACCTTTCTGAACAGCATCCTGCAAGCCTTTTTCAACCGCCGGATGGAAGGATTTGGGAACGGAACCGCCGAAGATTTTTTCTTCAAAGGTCAGTTCTTCTGTATCGCCCGGTTCAAATTCAACCCAGACATCACCATACTGGCCGTGACCGCCGGATTGCTTCTTGTGTTTTCCCTGCACCTTAACCTTTTTACGGATAGTTTCACGATAAGGTACACGCGGCTCTTCCAGCATCGCTTCAACATTGAATTTTACCTTCAGCTTGCTGCGCAAAACGTCAAGCTGCTGCTCGCCCAGACCGGAAATCAACAGCTGACGGGTTTCGGCGTCGTTTACGATTGTGAAAACCGGATCCTCATCCTGCAGCTTATTAAGCCCGGCCATAATTTTATCTTCTTCGCCTTTGACTTTGGGAAGTATAGATAGTGACAGGCAGGGGGTCGGGAATTTGATCTTAGGCAGAATAACCGGCCGTGAGCGGTCGCTCAGTGTGTCGTTAGTAGTTGTGACCAACAGTTTTGTAACAGCACCGATATCACCGGCATTGATCTGATCAGCGTTCTGCTGCTTTTTACCGAGCATGGTAAACAAAGAGCCAATCCGCTCATCTTTTTCTTTATCAACATTGTAAATGCTGGAGCTCGCATTCAAGGAACCCGAGTAAACTCGGAACAGAGAAATACGGCCTACGAAGGGGTCAGCGATTGTTTTGAAAACAAAAGCTGAAAATTCGCTGTCCTCAAGCTTAACTTCAATTTCACCGCCATCAGGTTTATGGGCGTTTACTGAGGGTTTTTCCATAGGTGACGGTGCTAAATCCACCAGGCGATCAAGCGTGAAGCTGATTCCCCAGTTGGCCGTACCGGAGCCTGCAAAAACAGGCATCAGCGAGCCGGAAAAAATCGAGGCGCAAAGTCCTTTAGTCATTTCTTCCTTTGTAAAAGCCTCACCGTTGAAAAATTTCTCCATCAGCTCTTCGTCGCTTTCAGCCGCCGCTTCATTTATGGTTTCCTGTATTTCGCTGACACGGTCGGTGAGATCCGCAGGAATTTCAATTTCCTTGTAAGCTCCGCCCTTGGGTTCGAAGCTGTAAGCTTTGCCTGCAACGACATCGACAACACCTGTCATTTTATTATCAGCCAGAATCGGCAGTGCGAAAGGAACAACACCACTGCCGTATCTCTCCTGCAGGCTTTCCAGGGCTTTATCGAATGATGCATTTGCTTCATCCATACGACTTATCATGAAGAACAAAGGCAGTTCGCGTTTTCTAGAGAGGCGTACAGCCTTTTCTGCGCCAACTGAATTGCCGTCTTTGGCACTGACAAGCACTACCACGCTGTCAGAAACGCGCAGACCTTGCATTACTTCGCCGAGGAAGTCAAAGTCGCCTGGTGTATCCAATAAATTAATTTTGTAATCGCCCCATTCAAAGGCTGCTACTGAAGTGTTAATCGAAATCTGGCGCCGGATTTCTTCCGGATCGAAGTCCATGACCGTATTGCCGTCCGCGGACTTACCAAGGCGATCGACCGCTTTGGCATTAAAGAGGGCAGCTTCGGCAAATGCTGTCTTGCCGGCACCGCCATGACCAAGTAAAGCTATGTTGCGAATTTTGTCCGCAGGGTAATTCTTCATGTGTAACTCCTCCAACTTAACAATATGCCACGTTGTCAGATTGACGAACAATTGTTGACAGTAGTTGCCAAAATGACACCGTGCAAACAATTATACTATGCATATTGAACAAATTCCATCAGGAATTGCACTAATATTTTTTGTGCTAACTGTACCATTCATCTAGGACAAGACAAATTTCAGCGCGGGTTCTAGCTTTCATTGCCTGATTCTTCAGAGCAGCGCCACAGTGAGTGCCTTTAAAATACCGGATCAGGTTTTTGCGCATTTCCCGGACAGCGACAGCTTCGCCGTGCCTTTCAATCAGGCCGTCAAGATGCTCAAGTATGATTGGAATCCGGTCGGCGATCTCAGGTCGCAACGGTACAGGCCTGCCGGAAAGCTCCGCAGCTGCTTCTTTGAACAGCCAGGGATTGCCGGCGGCAGCACGACCGATCATTACACCATCAACACCGGTTTCATTGATCATAAGACGGGGATCTGTCGGTTTGATCAGATCACCGTTGCCATAAACGGGGATACTCACTGCTTCCTTAACGCGCGCTATGGATGCCCAGTCGGCCTTGCCGCTGTATAGCTGCTTACGTGTCCGACCATGCACAGTTATGGCCGCCGCCCCAGCCTGTTCGAGCAGCCTGGCCGTTTCTACAGCGTTAA
The DNA here is from genome assembly GCA_964581135.1 of uncultured Oscillospiraceae bacterium. Taxonomy (GTDB): domain Bacteria; phylum Bacillota; class Clostridia; order Saccharofermentanales; family UBA5734; genus JAXGXQ01. Next base: position 4,563 of record CAZOMW010000034.1, on the reverse strand, counting down.
TATTGCTCTCATCCCAGCCAATCCGAATTTTGGCTGTTACCGGCACCCCGGCAGCAGCCGCGATATCGACCGACCGGCGCATAATTGCCTTCAGCCGCTCCGGCTGCAACAACAAAGCGCTGCCGGCACCGTGATCTGCCACTTTTTTAACCGGACAGCCGGCGTTGATGTCGAAGAGGCGAACCTGCGATAGCATCGGATGAGACAGAATAATCTCGATCGCGGCAGCAAAGTCGTCGGGTTCAGCGCCGAACAACTGGATAGCGACCGGTTGTTCATCCGCAGCTATTTCCAGATAACGAAGCTGACGCCGCAGCTGTGGATCGTGTCTGATCCCTCGGGCGCTTACCAGCTCGGTAACAACAAGGCCGGCGCCGAAACGACGGCAGATACGGCGGAATGTTATGTCGGAAGTTCCGGCCATTGGGGCCAGCGCCAGTGGATTGTCCACCCGGCAATTGCCGATCATCAAAGCGCGGTTATATAAATCCGGCCGCGGCGATTGCAGCGGTTGGGATTCAGCGCGGCTGTTCTGCATTTGCTGTTGATTTTCTAACATGCATCCTCCGGAATCAGATTAATTGAAGAAGCCCCGCTGGCAAAATGACCGATATATGGTCAAATGGTCAGCGAGGCTTTCTGGCGTCCCGGACAGGAATCGAACCCGTATCAACAGCTCCGGAAACTGTCGCCTTATCCATTAGGCCACCGGGACAGATAACGGAGTTATTATAGCCGAAGCAGTGGGTCATTGCAATTGCAGAGACAACGCAATCACACGTAGTGATACAATGGATGCACGGCAGCAACCGCGGATCTATCCGCCGGAAACATCGGAGACATCTGTCATCAAATCCCTGATGTAAGACCTGCCGAGGCAAAAGGAGATCCGTCTTCTAGTCGAGCAGAGGAGTGTGAATACTATGTCTAAGTCACGCCGCATTTTAGTTATCGGCAGCAGCATAGCTGGTATCAGTGCTGCTGAAGCAGCCCGTGTTCAGGATCCTGAAGCTGATATTACAGTTGTTTCAGAGGATGAATACGCCCCGTACTACCGGCTGCGGCTTTGCGAGGTGCTGGATAATCCGGATGTTGTACCAGCACTGGCTCTGCATCCGCCGGTATGGTATGAGGAAAAACAAATAAATCTGGTTTTAGGCCGTAAAGCTATTGATCTGGATGCTGAAGAAAAAGTTGTGCGCCTCGATAACGATGAGATTCTCAGTTTCGATTCTCTGGTGCTGACAACAGGCAGCCATAGTTTCCTGCCGGACATTACCGGCAATAAACGCCCCGGTGTATACACGCTCTGGTCCATGAGCGATGTTCTGCGAATTGAACAGGCTCTGCGTCCGGTGAAAAAAGCAGTTGTGATCGGCGGCGGGCTTTTAGGTCTGGAAGCTGCCTATCATGTTAGCCGTAAGAATATTAAGACCATTATTCTGGAAAAACTGCCGCATCTGTTGGCGAATCAGCTGGATAATGAAGGGTCGATTGTACTTGAGCATCGTATCCATAACCTTGGTATCGATTTTATTACGGCCGCTGACGTTGTTGCTTTAGAGGGCAATGATGCTCAGGATGATTCTCCCGTCTGCCAGGTGCGCCTGGCTGACGGCAGAACCATCGAAGCCGATATTGTTATTATCAGCATTGGCGTTCGCGCCAATACTGAGCTGGCGCAAAAGGCCGGCCTGAAAGTCAATCGCCGCATTGTAACTAATCAGGAAATGCAGACATCTCATCCGAATATCTACGCCGCAGGCGATGCCGCCGAACCGCAGGACTTCTGGTTCGGGCTCTGGTCGGTATCACGCGGGCAAGGCCAGGTGGCCGGCACCAATGCTGCCGGCGGTGCGTCGAAGTTCGATTTGACAATTCCGCCATACATGGTAAATACAATGGAAACCAGGGTTATCGTTCAGGGTGATAAAGGGCTGGCTGAATTCCCGCGTTATGAACTCGACGTGCTTATGGACGAAGACAGCGGCAACTACCGCAAGCTTGTTTATCGCGAGGGTGTTTTCAGCGGTTTCATGCTGATTGGCGACACACACGATTTCCTGAAACTGCAAAAGGAGCTTGCGGCCGGAAATGACTAGAGCTTAGCTGGCTGCCAGATACTTAGCTGGCTTTCGCGACTGTGCTTTCTTCAACTGCACGGAATAAATTGCGCAACTGCTCTGGCAGACGACGGCGGTCGCGCGCTGCATTCCGATAAGTAATGTAAGGTTTGGTTCCGGCGCTGAACAACAGCATGCCTTTATAAGCCGGCATTGCCAGCACTGCAGCCAGGGTTTTCATGTCCGGCACAGCATCTTCGTGATAAGCCAGTCGTACATGCCCGTCCTGCTCGCTTATCCTGCCGAAACCGTTACGTTCAGCTGAGGCACGGATATAGGCAATGTCTGCCAGTGTAACAGCCCGGTCGGGGAGCTCGCCGTATCTGTCCAAAAGCTCATCAAGCACATCTGTATAATCTGAATAGTTGCTGATGCCGGCAATCCGGCGATAAAAGTCCATTCTCTGGCCTTCATCCGGAATGTAAGCCTGTGAAAGGAAGGCATCCACCGGCAGATCAACGACCGCGCTGATTTGTACGGGTTTTGCTTCACCTTTAAGCTCATCAACTGTTTCCGCCAGCATGCGTGTGTATAAGTCATAGCCGATGGAATCAAGATGTCCGTGCTGCTCGGCACCCAGTAGATTGCCGGCACCACGTACTTCCAGGTCCCGCATGGCGATTTTGAACCCCGAGCCCAGCTCTGTGAAATCGCGGATGGCTGCCAGCCGTTTTTCGGCCACTTCCGTGAGAACTTTGTCGCGTCTATAGGTTATATAGGCAAAAGCCTGTCGGTCGGAGCGGCCAACGCGGCCACGCAGCTGATACAACTGTGCCAGACCCAGGCGATCGGCTTCCTCGACAATTATTGTATTGACATTGGGCATATCAATACCTGACTCAATTATTGTGGTGCAAACCAGAACATCCGCTTCCCCATTGATAAAGTCCGTCACTATTTCTTCCAGACGGTTCTCGTTCATTTTACCGTGAGCATAGGCGATCCGGGCACCCGGCAGCATTGTTTCCAATTGTCGGGCTTTATCAATAATTCGTCTGGTATCGTTGAACAAATAGAAAACCTGCCCTTCACGGGTTAACTCCCGCAAAATAGCCTCGCTGATTATTCCCTGATCGTATTCCATAACATATGTCTGAACAGGCCGTCGATCCAGAGGCGCTTCTTCCAGAACGCTTATATCACGGATCCCGGAGAGCGACATATGAAGCGTGCGGGGAATTGGTGTAGCTGTCAACGTCAAAACATCAACATTGGGCGTCAGCGATTTAATCCGCTCCTTGTGATCAACACCAAACCTCTGCTCTTCATCAACTATCAGCAAGCCGAGATTCTTAAAACGAACATCTTTCGAAAGCAGGCGATGCGTACCTACTGCTATATCAAGATTGCCGGCGCTAAGGCCGCGCACAGTATTCTTCTGCATTGTGGCACTGGCAAAACGGCTGAGCAGGCCGACATTCACCGGAAATCCTTCCAGTCTTTGTTTCAGATTGTCATAATGCTGCTGTGCGAGAACGGTGGTCGGCGCCAGCAGCGCTGCCTGGCGGCCGTCCATAACACATTTGAACATTGCCCGGAAGGCAACCTCTGTTTTGCCGAAACCGACATCGCCGCAAAGCAGGCGATCCATGACCTTGTCCGACTCCATATCGGACTTGATTTCTTTAATGCTGCGCAGCTGATCTTCGGTTTCTTCAAAGGGGAACCGTTCCTCAAACTCCTGTTGCCAGATGGTGTCGGGCGCAAAGGCATGCCCTTTAACGGCTGAACGTTCAGCATACAGCCTGACCAGATCTGTCGCAAGCTTACGGATTGATTCGCGGGCCCGCTCTTTCATGCGGTTCCATTCCTGCCCCCCCAGTTTGGACAAGCGCGGTTCCCGCCCCTCGGCTCCAATATATTTCTGAATCTGATCAAGACTTTCCATTGGAATATACAGTGAATCAGCGGCAGCGTAGGTGATCTTCAAATAATCACGTCGCACGCCGTTTGTTTCCAGGTTGGCCAGCCCCTCATAACGGCCGATACCGTGTGCTTCATGAACTACCAGCTCGCCTGGTACAAGATCGCTGAATAGATCAATTTTTATACCGGCATGCTTTTTGCGACGCTGAGTCCGTTCAGTGCCGAAAATATCATGGCTGCCTATAACCATCAGACCGGCTGCCGGATATTCAAAGCCGCGCGGTAGAGCTTCTTCATAAACCGGGATATCCACACTCTGTTCGAGTAAATAAGAACGCAGACGTTCCCGGCGCTTTTCTGAGCCGGCAAAAGCTATGCTCTGCAGATTCTCCTGACGTCGTTGAGCCAGCATAGCAGCCAGTTTAGCCTCCTGCCCGCGAAAGCTGTCGGCAGGCCGGCCGTTGATTGATATTTCCATAGCACCGGGCAGACCGTTACCGGAGGCGGCAATCTGGCTTAACGCAATCGTACGCGGATAAGCATCGATAAGACGTCCTATATCATCGGTACGCAG
>CAZOMW010000033.1:0-17791 GCA_964581135.1 uncultured Oscillospiraceae bacterium | reverse complement strand
GAAGCCGCTCCGGATCTGAGACCGCCACTCATGCCCGGTACCCCAAACCTCTCCGCACCGGGCGAATCTTTCATGGATACACCAACGGTTAACAACACTGCTTATCCGTATCTTGAGGTGGATCCAAAAACATACCGCTTCAGAATTCTCAATGCAGCGAATGACCGCTTCTTCAATTTGTCGCTTTATGTGGCCGACGAATACGGTTACAAAACCAATGGTTATGCGACAGAAGTGAAAATGGTACCTTCCACGACGGATGTGCCACTGCCCGCACATCGCGAGCAGATAATGCCTGATCCGGCTCTGGCAGGTCCTGATTGGATCCAGATCGGTAATGAGGGCGGCTTCCTGCCGGTCCCGGCAATTATTCCCGCTCAGCCAACCACCTGGAACCTTGACCTGACAACATTCAATGCCGGTAATGTAGATGAGCACTCGCTTCTTTTGGGCACAGCCGAAAGAGCAGATGTGCTGGTTGATTTCTCCAAGTACGCCGGCCAGACGCTGATTCTGTACAACGACGCTCCAGCGCCTTATCCGGCCAATGATACCCGATATGATTACTATACTAATTGTCCGGACCAGACAGAAATCGGCGGCGCCCCAGTCACCCAGCCCGGCAAAGGCCCGAATACCCGTACAATCATGCAGATTAGGGTTGCAGCATCAACGGCAGCGCCCGAATATGACCAACAAGCCCTGATGGATGTTTTTGCCAAAGGCGCTATCCCGGCAACAGCAACCACTGAAACAAATGATGGTGTTTTCGCGACTTCCCAAAATACGATAATCATCCCGCAAGCCGCTTACAACTCTGCTTACGGCGTAACAGATCTGCCGGCAGAAAACAGTAAAGCTTATCTGCAACTCTATGAAAATGAAAAGACATTTCAGCAGATTGATAAGAACGGCACTCTTCAGGCGGAGGTGACGCTCAATTTCGAGCCTAAAGCTTTACATGACGAAATGGGTGAGGTTTACGATGAGTATGGCCGCATGGGCGGCTTCCTCGGCCTGACCTCACCGAAGGCAACCTCGGTTAACGCTTCCTTCCTCACTTATGGGTTTGCCAGCCCGCCTGTTGACATAATCGCTGGTACTGCGGATCTGGAGCAAACGCTGATCGGTTCCGAAGAAGATGGCACCCAGATCTGGAAAATCACCCATAACGGTGTTGATACACATACTATCCATACACATCTGTTCGATTCGCAGTTAGTCAACAGGGTTGCCTGGGACGGGGCTTTGCTGCCACCGGACGCGAATGAACTCGGCTGGAAGGAAACCCTCCGGGTAAACCCGCTGGAAATCACCTTTATTGCGATGCGACCGAAAATTCCGTCCGAAGATCAGGTTCCGTTTGCTGTGCCGAATAGTATTCGCCTGATCGATCCCACCCTGCCGGAAGGCGTGCCCCTGATGAAACCCCCGCCGGCAGGCTGGTTCACCCCGGCAGGCGATCAGATTGGCGATATTCTCAATCATAAAGTTAATTATGGCTGGGAATATGTGTACCATTGTCACATTCTTTCACATGAAGAGATGGACATGATGCATACCATGTCGTTTGCGATTCCCCCAAAAGGACCAACAGGTCTGACAGGATCATTCAGTGACAATGGCTCCAACCGTTCTTATCGGCTTACCTGGTTGGACAACGCCAGTAATGAAACTGCATATATTGTCCAGCGCTCTGTCAGCGAGACCGGTCCATGGACAAATCTGGCTACCCTGCCCAAAGAAAGCGTGGCTTATGTCGACAGAATCGGAAATAAAGCGCCGGCCTACTTCTATCGAGTTTTTGCGATAAACGCGGTTGGCGACACTCAGACAGCCGGCTTCCCGGTTATTACCCGCAATTCGCCTTTCAGTAACACAGTCGCAACAGGAGCAGCTTCTGCCACAATACCGGCAGCACCAACAAGCCTGACTGCCGGGAAAACCTATACGTATCGGGTGCAGGCAATAAACGGAGCTGGCTCATCGGCCTTCTCCAATACAGCAACTGTTACTTTCATCAATGCCCCCTCCGCGCCTGCAAATGTGACGGCCACAGCTGTACGGTTCAACGCAAACAACGCACGTGTAACGATTGACTGGACTGACATGTCCAACAACGAGACCAGTTTCGTCATTCAGCGCGCAACCGACTCGAACTTCACTGTGAATCTGGTCACTGCCACGGTTAAGGCTGACACCATTGCTTTCAAGACTGGTAACCTTACCCGGAATGTACCGTTCTATTTCCGGATTCAGGCTGTCAACGGAGCCGGCGTATCTCCCTGGGTGCAGGCACAACCATTCCCGGTTATCACACCGTAAACTACATTTGACTTATCCTTAAAAAGCACGCCGGCAACGGCGTGCTTTTTACATGCTGATCCTGCGTAAAAACAGCCATTATCGTGACAATAACTTGACCAATTGCCCGTCCTGGTTCAGAATATCCTAGGTATGAAAGGATTCTAGTATATGGCTATTACCGATTTCCTGGAAAAGAATGCCCGGCTGTACCCCAATAAAGTCAGTCTGGTTGAAATTAACCCGGCAAACCAGCCGGATCACGCTATGACCTGGCGCGAATTCAACCTGATTGAAACAACATCAACGGAAAAATACCGTCGTGAAATGACGTGGAAAGAATTCGACACCAAGGCCAATCGCTTTGCCAACCTTTTATTTACCCGTGGTATTAAAAAAGGTGACAAAGTCGCTATCCTGCTGATGAATTGTCTGGAGTGGCTGCCGATTTATTTTGGCATTCTGAAAACAGGCGCACTGGCGGTACCAATGAACTACCGCTATACAGCAGAAGAAATCCAGTATTGTCTGGAACTGGCAGAAGTTGACGCGCTTGTTTTCGGACCTGAGTTCATCGGGCGTGTGGAAACGATCTTTGATCATATCCCTCTGGTTCGCAACCTGTTTTATGTTGGCAAAAATAAGCCTACTTTTGCTGACAGTTACGATAAGCTTGTCTCGTACTGCAGCTCAACAGCACCGGCCGTTGAACTTCTGGACAATGACGATGCGGCGATTTACTTCTCCTCCGGCACAACCGGCTTTCCTAAGGCAATCCTGCATACCCATAAAGCGCTGGTGAGCGCCAGCCTGACCGAAAGAGCCCACCATAATCAGACCGCCGATGACGTTTTTCTCTGCATTCCGCCTCTTTATCATACAGGCGCGAAAATGCACTGGTTCGGCAGCCTGCTTTCCGGCAGCCGCGCCGTGCTCCTGCGTGGTGTAAAGCCTGAATGGGTATTCAGAGCGGTTTCTGAAGAGAAGGTCACAATTGTCTGGTTGCTGGTTCCCTGGGTACAGGACATTCTAGACGCTATTGAATGCGGCGAACTAAAGCTCGAGGATTGTCGCCTCGATCAATGGCGATTAATGCATATTGGAGCTCAACCGGTACCGCCCAGCCTGATTCGTCGCTGGAAGAAGGTTTTCCCTCATCATCAGTATGATACAAACTATGGCTTAAGTGAATCGATTGGCCCCGGCTGTGTTCACCTTGGCGTTGAGAACCTTCACAAAGTAGGTGCAATCGGCAAAGCCGGTTATCTGTGGGAAGCGGACATTGTTGATGAAAAAGGTGTGTCGGTCGCTACAGATGAAGTGGGCGAGCTGATAGTCAGAGGTCCCGGGGTTATGAAATGCTATTACAATAACCCTGAAGCCACCGCAGAGATTCTCAAGGGCGGCTGGCTTTATACCGGTGATGTCGCAAAGCGTGATGCTGACGGCTTTATTTTCCTCGTGGATCGCAAAAAAGATGTTATCATAACCGGCGGCGAAAACATCTATCCGGTGCAGATCGAGGATTTCCTGCGCGCACATCCTGCCGTCAAAGACGTTGCTGTTATTGGCCTGCCTGATGAACGACTGGGTGAAATTGCGACTGCGATCATAGAGCTTAAGGAAAATGCTAGAGCCACTGAAGCTGAACTGCTGGAATTCTGCATTGAATTACCGCGTTATAAAAGGCCGCGCAAGTTCATTTTTGCGCAGGTGCCGCGCAACCCGACGGGCAAAATTGAAAAACCTTTATTACGCGAAAAGTACGGCGCAGAACGACTGGTTGAGAGCCAGACAACTAACTGAATAAGGCATGTTGCCAACAAAGCCTGAATGCACAGAAAAACCAGTCCCTTATTCAGCTCATGCTTGTCGGGACTGGTTTTTTGATGTCGCAAATTGTCTGGTAATAACTCAAATTTCTTTAAACCACTCGTGAAAGATGTCTGCCGCTCAGGTTCTGCGAGGCTGAACCGGTTTACGGAACGCAAAGGCCAGCGGCAGCAGAACGACCAAAGTAATAATGGCCTCCGGCAGCATATATGAGCCGTTATAAACCAGCGAGTAAATCCAGGGGTTGAGGCCGGTCCCCTCAGCATAAGAAGCATAAAAAATGACGCCGGACAGAATATGGCTGACAGTACGTCCGATCATACCAATCACTACTCCCAGCACAATATTAAAAGGCGTTATCATAGCCAGACGCTTCAGGACATTTCGTTCGCCAAGCCTTTGGGCTGCAGGAGCCGCAAAGAATCCAGCCAGACCAAGCAAGCCGAAAGCCAGCGGATAATCCAGGAAAACTGATGCCCAGTGAGCAGCGTAGGGCGAAATGACAAACTGCAGAATACCATAAACCGTTGCGATGCCTATCCCCCATACCGGGCCGAATGTCAGCGCGCAAAACAAAATCGGCAGCATCGAAGCAACTGTGACAGAGCCGCCCTGCGGCAGGTCAAAAAGCTTGATCAGCGAGAGAACGCTTGCCAGTGCAATTGCCATGCCGCCCGTAGCTGTTGCTAAAATTGTTTCGCGGGATTTTGCCGTACTTCCGGGTGTTTGTGGTGAATTAACCATGTGTCATACCTCCTGTAAATAAAAAATCTTCCTGTGCCAGAAGCTTGTCAGGAAGGTACAATAAAACCATGCTTATTGTCCCTACGCCGGCATTATCCGGATCAGGTTGCAGGGTCGGCACCACAGGCGCCCTCTCAGCCGGCATAAAGCCAGCTCCCCTCTTTTTTCTTGATGTTAGCATTTACTTATAACAATGTAAAGGCACTGATGTTACAGTGATTTCAGTTAAAATGCTGAAACTGTTTTGATCGCTCATAAGTTTTTGTTTGGATCAAGCTAATGGATAACGTGTTTTTCCATTATTTTGAAATTTTCTTCAATAGAAATCCCTTTATTTGCGTTCATGAGCAACTCCATCCTATATTCACCGGGCGGTAAGCCTGAGACTTTTTTAAAGACCAGGCAAAAGTACTGAACCGAGGAAAAGCCTAAAGTATCACTGATCATATTAAGCGATGCGTCTGTTTCTAAAATCATTTTTTGTGCTTTTCTTATTTTTACTTTATTTATGAACTCATTAATACTGAGATTTTTTTCATTTTGAAAAACTTTACCAAGATAGGCTGGTGAATAACTTAGTTCCTCCGACATTCTCTTGATGTTTATTTTTTCATAAATATGTGCAGCTATGTATTCCTGAATTTGAGTCACCACATATGAATTATCATCTTTTATATCAAAAGTAGTTGTTTCTATTTCTTCAAAGGGGCTGCGTGCACAATTCACCAACTTGTAAAAAACAATTTCTGAATAATTGTTAATGCATTCTATATAATATGGATCCTTTGAGTTTGCTTCCTGCCAAATACTTAATAACAGGCGTCCAATATAAGCAGGGCAATCCTTGATAACATCCGGAGCAAGTAGAAGCTGCTGCCGCAATTCGCAATCGTCGATAGAAAATTTAACTTCTATTGAATTGTGTTCTTCATTGCATGTATTGATTAAAGAGTGGCGCTGAAATGGTTTGGCAATGTAACAGTCTTGAGGCTTTAAAAGATATTCTCGTCCCTCGACTTTATATTGAACAGGAGTATTCAGGCAATAGCCTATCTGGAAGTATTCATGCGAGTGTTCTGAAAAACCTTTGCCAGTCATATGGGAACAGCGAATGATCCATAATACCTTAAGTTTGTTGTCCAAAGAATTCTGCATATTTGAATCCCCAACTTCACAATTTTGTTTTCAATCTATTAAAGTAATTATTTTAAATGTATAATATGTATAATAGTTTACACTAATGATATAAAAAATATATGCTTTTTTCCAGACGATGATAAATAAATACAAAATATATTAAATATTTATTAGAATTTTGTAAATTTAAATATATAGTTGTAAGTACTTAAACTGGTCTACCGGTTATTAAAACAAATAGAAGGAGAATAAGAAATGAGACTACTGAAAACGTTTGCTGTTTTGATGGTAATTATCATGATAGCGGTTCCGGTTGTCGGCTGCGGATCATCCCAGACAACAACAGCCGCTACGACAGCAGGAACAACTGCAGGTACTACTTCTGCCAATCCTGCGTCAGCAACACAGGCAGGTGGGCAACCTGACACTGTAAAAATCGGATTTTTGGCAAATATGAGCGGTTCAAATGCTGAAACAGGCCGACAGGGCACGCTCGCTAACAACCTCATGGTTGAATGGGTGAATGACCATGGTGGCATTAAAGCTTTGGGCGGTGCCAAAGTTGAACTTAAGGTTATCGATCTGATGTCTGATCCGAACCAGGCTGCGACAATTCTGCGGCGCGAACTTGAAGCGAACCCGGATATAGTCGCTTGTGTCGGCCCCTCCAACTCAGCAACAACACTGCCTTTACTCCCTGTTCTGCAGGAATATAACATTATTACATCTACAGGCGGCACATCCGACAAAATCGTTGAGCAGGGCTGTGATTATATCTTCATGGTCAACCCGAAAGCTTCATTGATGTCTGTTGCCCAATCGGACTTCGTCGAATACTATGGCAAGCTGAAGAACTGGGAAAAATCCGAACTGAAGCTTGGTATACTTTTTGAAAACTCATCTTGGGGAAATGACATAGCGAAAAGCGCCAAAGAACGCTATACAAAACTTGGCTATAACATTGTTATTGAAGAAACATTCCCTACAGACCAGTTAACTGATGCTAGCCCGCTGGTAACAAAACTCAAATCTTCCGGTGTTAATCTGGTACTGCTCGCATCCAGCGTGAACGACACAAAACTTATCCGCTCTACCATGAAAGCAATGAATTATAACCCGCCTTGCATCGGCGGCGGCGCCGGTTTTGTCTGGCCTTCTTTCTATCTGGATCTTGGCGAAGCATCAAACGGCGTGATCTCCGCAGCCAGCTGGGCTTATGATCTGAAATCCACAAAAACAAACCCCGACTGGGACGCAGTTGTCAAGCTGTATGAAGAAAAATACAAAGAACCCCTGGCCGAACAAACCGGACATAACATCGCTCATTTCATGATGGTCATCGACGCTATCGAGGCTTGCAAAAGCACTGACCGTCAAGAGATTCGCGATGCCTACAGCAAACTGACAGGTAAAACCAGTCCCTGGTTTGCCCTCTTCGGTGAAGACAGTAAATTTGACGAGTTTGGCTACAATGTCGGCGGTTACCCGACAGTCGCCCAGTGGCAAAACGGCAAGCTCTGCAGTGTTTTCCCGATCGAAACAGCCGGCTCCAAACTGCTAGATCCTGATACAATGCAACCGCTTAACTGAGTAAGTAATTTTTAAGATCTAGCACAAGCAGATTTCCGCGGGTTGGCAGCGGGCAAGACCAGCTGCCAACCTGTTTTCTGCTGATATGGAGGAAAAATATGCCGCAAATAATCGTTAACGGATTACTTATCGGCGGTGTCTATGCGATGATCGCTGTTGGAATGACGATCATTTTTGGCGTCATGAAGATTGTGAATTTCGCCCAGGGCGAATTCTTAATGATCGGCATGTATGCGACACTCGTCTTTTACCCTTTGCTTGGTGGTAAAGCAACCCCTTATCCGCTCATTCCTTTAGTTATCCTGGTAATGATAATTATCGGTTATGCTGTTTTTCATTCAACAATCAAATTTGTTATCGGTAAGGGCGACACAAATTACATTGTCCTTACCCTGGGAATATCGTATTTTCTGCAAAACATTGTTCAAATGATATTCGGTTCAAACTTCTATAGCCTGCAGGTTAGCGATGAACTCAAATATGGTGTTTACGAGTTCAGAGGCGTAGTTTTTTCAATGCCGCGTCTAATTGCTTTTTTTGTAGCTGTCATTGTTGTTGGAATAATAAACTACTTCCTTACCCGCACCGATCTGGGCAGAGCAATGCGCGCGACATCTGAGAATAACACAATCGCCACTATCCTTGGCATTGATGTTAAACGAATCTATGCACTGGCATTCATTTTAGGTGTATTATTCGCCGGTTTGTCTGGACTGCTTTTGACACCAATGTTCTCGATTTACCCGCGGGCAGGTGTTCTGTTTTCTTCAATAACAATGACAATTATTGTTCTTGGTGGACTGGGAAACGTAAAAGGAGCCATGGTTGGCGGCCTGCTGATTGGACTGGTTGAATCCTTCGTTAGCGTTTACGTTAACCTCGAGATGGCGCCGGTTGCAATCGCTGCTACTTTGCTTTTGGTCTTGATGATTAAACCTACTGGAATTTTCGGGAAAGGTGCGCGAACGGCATGAATAAGAATAAGTCTGTCATTCAGGCAGTTAAGGCACATCCCATTGTTATTATATTTTTGGCTGCCTGCATTTTATCTCCCTTACTGTTTCAAAATACTTATTTCAGGTATTTACTCAGTGAAATATTTTTTTACGCTGCCATGGGTTGTGCCTGGAACATCCTTGGCGGCTTCGGACGTCAGATATCGTGGTGCTCAGCCTCATTTGTTGCCATTGGCGCTTATACAACAAGCATATTTTTCGTCGATTACGGCGGAATATCACCGTGGTTGACAATATGGCTTGGTATCGCTCTATCGGTTGTGTTGGCCATAATAATCGGCCTGCCTTGCTTCCGGCTGCGAGGCACATTCTTCTCGATTGCTACCATTGCTTTCGCAACAATAGTCCGCCAGCTGTTATTGAATTTCCCGGATTTCACCGGCGGTGCGCAGGGGATATCTTTCAAGATAACTTCTCAAACCAGTTTTTGGAGTCTGATGATTAAAAGCGATGTTATCTGGATGTACATTTCTCTTGGGATAATGCTGCTTACGGTTCTGATCACAGTGTTAATCAACCGTTCCAATATGGGGTATTACCTTAAAGCGGTTCGTGAGGATGAGGTGGCAGCGGAATCATTGGGAATTCGCCCTCACCGGCTTAAACTGGCGGCATTCATGATAAGTGCTGCCCTGCTTTCCGTCATTGGTTGCTTTTATGCTTTCATGAAAACGTATATTGATCCGATGTCCTTTGCTTCTCACGATCTCTCAGTAAAAATAGGCGTAATGGCTATTCTTGGTGGAATGGGCGCGATTTGGGGGCCAGTGCTTGGAGCCTTTATTGCAATTCCTGCTATGGAAATTGCCAATTACTTTTTCGCGGATATCGGTGCAGGCGGTGCCGGACTGGTTTTATATGGACTGATTATTATCCTGGTAGTCCTGATTCGTCCAAACGGTCTGATTTCTTTGTTTGAAAACAGATCAAAGAAAAGTAAAAAAACCCCAATCAACCGGGAAGGAGCCGAAGGAAATGCGTAAATTACTTGAAATCAAAAACCTCGTCAAATCCTTTGGCGGAGTTCGCGCAATAGATCATTTGAGTTTTGATATTTATGAAGGGGAGATTCTTGGTTTAATAGGCCCAAACGGCTCCGGCAAGTCAACCTGTGTCAACCTGATCGCTGGTACATACATCCAGGATCAGGGAACAATCATATTCGATGATCAAAGTCATCTAAAGCGCCAATCGGTGCCGGATCGAACCTACCTGGGTATAGCCAGAACCTTCCAGTCACCCCGGCCTTTTTCAAATCTAACTGTCTGGAACAGCATTTTTACGGCGGCTTTACTCCATAACAAAAACCGTGCCAATGCCATGGCAGAAACTGATCGAATCCTGGAATTTACGGGCTTTACTGATAGCGCTGATGAACTCTGCAGTAAGCTGCCTATCGAAAAGCGAAAATGGCTTGATATGGCAAGATGCCTGGCAATAAAGCCAAAGCTGCTGATGCTTGACGAATGTCTGGCAGGTCTGACACCAACAGAAATGGATGAAAGTATTAAGTTAATCCAAAAAATCGCCGCCAGCGGTGTAACAGTATTATTTATTGAACATGTCATGTCTGCTGTTACAAAGCTGTGCCACCGGGTTGTTGTTCTGGGCGAAGGCGCTTTGCTGTGCCAGGGCGAGCCAAACAGCGTCATGTGTGAAGAAGTCGTCATAAAGGCGTATTTGGGGGAGGAGTATGTAAATGCTGGAAATTAAAAACCTCAGTTGCGGATATGGCGAGCTCAAGGTATTGTTCGATTTGAATTTGAGTGTGAATGAAAATGAAGTCATCGCCCTGGTCGGTTCGAACGGGGCCGGTAAAAGCACCTTGCTGTCAGCGATTTCCGGAATCATTCCAATTACTTCAGGTTCAGTAACCTGGTTTGGCGATGATCTTACAAAAATGCCTGCATTTAAACGCGCGGAGCTTGGCATTGCTCATATCCCTCAGGGCAGAGGCATTCTCAGCACGCTTTCAATAAAAGACAACCTGATGCTGGGCACTTACACCAAAAGAACAAAAAAGCGTCGTGAAGAGTTGCTGCAGCGTTCAATTGAGGTGTTTCCGATTCTAGGCAAGCGCCTGAATCAGCAAGCAGGCTCTTTGAGCGGCGGTCAGCAGCAGATGCTGGCAATCGGCCGCGCTTTGATGATGGATCCAAAGCTTTTAATACTGGATGAGCCTTCTCTGGGTTTGGCACCAATTATTGTAGATGAGGTTTTCCATGTCTTGGAAGAATTCAAGAGTCAAGGTGTATCAATGTTGATAATTGAACAAAACCTGGTAAAGGCTCTAAAGCTGGCCGATATGGGCTATGTACTGGAAACCGGCAAAATAGTCCTGAGCGGCAAGAGCGCGGAACTGTTAGTAGATCCAACAGTGCGCACAGCCTATCTTGGTGTTTAATTCAATGAGGAGTAAAACTTTTTATGCAGAACCTGAATCACGAACGTGAAAGAGTAAGATCACTCGCCAGGCAAGTCAGAGAAATTGCTGAACACAGTCAGCAGAAAACGAATATAAAATTATGGACAGCAGTAAATGACAAAAAAATGATCCAGCCCGTAGTTCTGGTTCGGGACTGCCCGCGATTCCTGCTTGAAGAAGGTACAGACGAACTGACGCTGACCGTCAGTGATCCTTTATTGCGCACAGTTGAGCGCGATCTTCTGGACCGGATTTATGAATGGAATCATATGCGTTGTCACCGAGTTATTGAGCCGGTATATTATGTTGACGCGGTTGTTCACAGCACGGGCTTCGGCTTTGAGCTGCCGACTGAAAATCCTGGGCCGGTTGAGGATCAGCGCTATACAGAATCCAAAGATTACCAGACTCGAATTACCAGCTTTGACGATATTGAGAAAATTCAGACACCGGTCATCACCTATGACGAAGCAAAGACGCTGGATAACGTTGCCAAAGTGCGCGACGCAATCGGCGATATCCTTGAAGTCAAGATCGCCGGCATGCAGGGTTTTGATTTTGCATTGTATGACGTTCTGCTGTCCTGGACTGGAATTGAGGAAGGTATGTATAATCTAGCCCTTGAGCCGGATTTTATGCATGCTGCCGCCGCCAGGCTTGTGGAGGCTTATGTCTCTATGGCTCGTCAATATGAGGCACTGGGACTGATTTCATCTAATAACCGAAATCTCCTGATTGGTAACGGTGGTTATGGCTACACTAGCCATTTGCCACCGCCAACTGTCAGTGGAATCGGAGCGAAGCTCAGCGAGATCTGGGGCTCTGCTCAGGATCAGATATTTACCTCAGTCTCACCGGCTATGTCGCAGGAATTTGCTTTTGAAGAAGCCCTTCCCTGGACAGGTTTGTTTGACAGAGTCTATTACGGCTGCTGCGAGCGTCTCGATCATAAAATTACCGAGCTTAGCGAAACAATCCCGAACCTTCAGAAGATATCTGTATCTCCGTACTCGAATCTGGAAGCGGCCATGGAAAGAATCGGCGATAGGTTTGTTGTTTCATTTAAGCCGAATTCGAATTACCTTGCGGTTGATCCCTGGAATAAGGATCTTCTGAAATCTGAACTGATTGAAGTTTGCCGCCTTGCCCGTAAATACAACTGTCATGTAGAGATTTTAATGAAAACAATCATAAATCTGGCAGGTAATCCTCGATCACTCTGGGAGTGGTCGGAAATGGCAGTCGACATCGTCGAGAATTATTGATGATGAATTAAGATCAATTAATACCAAAAAAGAACCCTCTCTGCGAATTTATTCTTAGCAGAGAGGGTTTTGTTGTTCTGAAAAAGTAGGCTGGTCGATCAATTTTTCAATTGGTTCACAATCTATACTGAATGCCTCAGCCACACCTGAATGAGTACAATTGCCTTCATAACAATTCACACCATTGGCAAGCCCTTTATTCATGGCAACGGCTTTTTCTAAACCATAATCAGCCATCAGCAGACCAAAGGACTGGGTTGAGTTAGTTAGAGCAATCGTAGCAGTTCTGGGCACAGCTCCGGGCATGTTCGATACACAATAATGGACGATCCCCTCTTTGATAAAAACCGGCTCATGGTGGGTTGTTGCGCGGGAGGTTTCAAAGCAGCCGCCCTGATCAACAGCAACATCAACCAGAACAGCACCTTGTTTCATCGTTTTTATATCAGCATGTGAAACCAGCTTTGGTGTGGCCCGGCCAGGCAGCAAAACGGCGCCGATTACCAGGTCAGCGGTTTGAATAGCCTGTTGAATGTTGGCTTTTGTGCTGAATAAAGTATTCACCCTGGCGCCGAATAAATCATCATAATAGGTTAGTCTTTCCGCACTGATGTCGAGTACAGTTACGTTGGCGCCAATACCAATGGCAATTTTACAGGCATTGATTCCTACTGTGCCACCACCAATGATCACAATATGCGCCTTTTCAACACCCGGTACACCGCTTAACAGAATACCACGGCCGCCATAATGCTTTTCCAGATATTTAGCGCCCTCCTGAACAGAAAGACGGCCGGCGATTTCGCTCATTGGCTGTAAACAGGGTAAGCCATTGGAATTACTGGTTATAGTTTCATAAGCAACTGCCTTGACCTTTCTGGCCAGTAGTTCTTCTGTTAATTCCCGATTTGCCGCCAAATGTAAATAGGTAAACAGGATCAGCCCTTCGCGCAGATATTTGTATTCCGATTCCAAAGGCTCCTTGACTTTAACGATCATATCAGCCTGGTGCCAGACATCAGCAGCTACCGAAACAATCGTGGCACCTGCCTGGGCATATTCCTCATCGCTAAAACCAGAGCCGAGGCCAGCACCCGCTTCAACCAACACCTGATGCTGATGAGCTGTGTAGGCTTGTACCGTTTGCGGCGCCATTCCAGCCCGGAATTCCTGATCCTTGATTTCTCTAACCAACCCTATGATCATTAGATTTCTCCTTTAGAACAAATTCCATTCAGTTTAGCATAAACCGTTGATTATCTGGAAAAAGCCTGAAGTTTTTGTCCGGAAAGAAACTGAATGGTAACCATTCCGTGACTTGGGACCAGGCGACTGTTGCAATGGGTATAATTAATTCTAAAGATCTTGCAGGTTATTTCGTATTAATACTGTACCGACACTAATCAGGAGGATTGCTCAGAATGAAATATCTCGATATTCCGGGTCTCAGGATGAAGTCATCAAACATAATTATGGGTTGTATGCACCTCAATGAACTTAATAAGAGTGAAGCCAATACTCTGATCAAAAATGCTATCGATAATGGCATTAACTTTTTTGATCATGCGGACGGTTATGCTGACGGACTATGTGAATCACTGTTCGCGGAAGCAATTGATATGAACGATGATTTCCGGGAAAAAGTTATCATTCAGAGCAAGTGCGGCATACGTAAAGACAGCAGCAAACTGCGCAATTATTATGATTTTTCCAGGGACCATATTCTGGCAGCGGTAGATGGCAGCTTAAAGCGCCTGCAGACGGATTACCTTGATGTTCTCTTGCTGCATCGGCCGGATGCTCTGGTCGAGCCGGATGAAGTGGGTGAGGCCTTCGATCGGCTGCAGGCTAGCGGCAAAGTTCGTAGCTTTGGCGTTTCGAACCAGTATTCACTGCAAATTGAACTGCTGCAGTCTTCATTGCGCCAGAAACTGGCTTTTAACCAGGTACAGCTCAGCATCGCGCACACGCTACTGTTTGATGCCGGAATTGCTTTCAACATGGGTCTGCCTCAGTCGATCGACAGAACTGGTGGTGTTTTAGAATACTCCCGTCTGCACAACATTACACTGCAGGCCTGGTCACCCTTCCAATGGGGCATGTTTGCCGGCGTTTTCCTGGGTGATTATGAACGTTACGAAGAGCTGAACAAGGAAATCGATCAGCTAGCAGAAAAATACGGAGTACCAGGGGAAGCTATAGTTGTCGCCTGGATTACGTCTCATCCCGCCGATATTCAGGTTATTATCGGCACAACAAAACCCGAACGTCAGAATAACTCCTGCTTAGGTTCAGAAATAAAGCTGACAAAGGAAGAGTGGTACATTTTATACAAAGCTGCTGGTAATCCCATACCTTAAGGAAGAGAAACCTTTCATAAATAATAAAAACCTTTATTTAATTATCAGTAAAAAGATACCCTGTCATGGTTAACGAGCCCAGCACAGGCTGTTGGTTGAAAACCGTTATTTTATCCGCTGCTGTTGAAGCGCCCAGTACGTACAGCAGCGGATAAAAATGATCGGGTGTAGGTACAGCCAGATTAGACGCTTCACCATATTTGCCGTAATTCAGGATGTTTTCATGTGTCCCGGCTTTAATATTTGCGTGAATAAAGTCATCAAATTCTAAAGCCCAGTCAAAGCCCTCTGTTTCGAGGCTCCAATTAACCCGCCGCAAATTATGCACAATATTGCCGGTGCCGAAAATAAGCACCCCCTGATCGCGTAATGAACTTAACTCTCGTCCTATCCGGTAATGTTCCGCGGGAGGAGCATCGGCATCTACACTGATTTGGAATACGGGAATATTTTTTTCAGGATACATATGAACCAGCACCGACCAGGTGCCGTGGTCAATTCCCCATGTGCAGTCGAATTTGGTTTCACTGGTGATAAGCTGTTTAGCAAGGTGCGCGAAGTGTGGCGAACCAGGTGTATCGTAATTAATGTCATACAGTTCCTGCGGGAATCCATACATATCATAAATTGTCTGGGGCTTTTCCTGGTCTGCGATTAAGGTTTCCCTGGTATACCAATGAGCAGATACGGAACAGATCGCGGTTGGTTGTGGAATTTCAGCTGCCAGCCTTTTCCACTCGCGCGTAAACTGGTTATCTTCGAGGGCATTCATGGGCGATCCGTGCCCTGAATAAGAAGTATGCCTAAGCCGGGCAATATGAGCTGGCCGGGATTCGGCTCGACTTCGCTGGCAAGGCTGTTGATGAATGGCGCGCCCGCCAGCATGCTTAAATAGCTGAGAAGCTGCGCCCGCTCGAATTGTCGGGTCAATTGAATATGCTTTATACCTGTTTCATCCATTTCAAAAATTACGCTGTATTTCCCACCCATGATAATGGCATAAAGGAGATACGCAAAAGAGATCAGGATAAGCATGCCGGCCAGCAAGGCACCGAAAACGGGGGCCAGTCCGGTGATCGCTTTCTGAAATCCATCCTGTGGTGTTTGCAGGATAAGCATCAGGATAAACATGCCGAGCAGGATGAAGAAAAATATTTTCCAGAGCAGGATCAAGATGGTGGGGTTACGGTAAAGGCTAAAGTCATAAGACCAGCGGAACTTGCCATCTGCGCCCTTGACGATGTTTTTGGTAACCCCTGCGGCGGACAGCTCTCGCTGTTCTCCTGTGTTCTGAGCAGGAGACAGGTCTTGACCGCTCTCAACTATTGAACGTTCGAGTTTGTTCATATAAAGTCACCATTTCACGGCGCGAAATACTCTGCACAGCGTATTCGGACAGATTTATTTGGTTTTCACCTTTGTTCTCTTATACATAGATTAACAAATGATACGGGTTTACGTTGATTAACAAACAATACAGGGATTGCAGCTTCTTAATTTGATACAGCTCATTTAAATTTTAAGTTTTTGATGTGATCCAGCACTTCAATATTCTCAATCGGATTGCCACTCAAATTGAGCGTTTCGAATTGAAGGAAGCCTTTTAGGGGACTAACATCCTTGATGTTGTTATCAATTAAGGACAGTTCCTTAAGATTTTTCAAACCGGCTAGTGGTGAAAGATCTTCAATTTTGCTGGCATAAAAACCAATACTTTCCAAGGTGCTGATCGTTGCCAGCGGGGTCAAATCACGAATATTTGCTTCCGAAAAACTAAGTGATTTCAATTTTGGCAAATCAGACAATGGACTAAGATCTTCAATTGGATTATGTGAACCGTACAAATAGACCAATTCTTTGCAATTTTTTAGCGGTGTCAGGTCCCGCACATCCCCGAAAGATAAACTCAGCCTTATCATTGATGTTGCGACGGCAAGAAAACCAATATCCTTCGTCTGGCTCTGCGATATTGAAATCAACTTTAACTGACTTAGGATGTCCTGTGGAAGTGTAGCATAATCGATGTTTGGCTGCAGTGTGATCGTCAAGTCGATCAACTTGTTAAAATTAGTCAAATCGGCTAATGACTTCATTGTGCCAAACCCTGCGTACCGTTGCCCATCATACTCAATATCGGTTCCAAATAGCAGAACAAGGTTTTTTTCCGGTGTTGTGGGATCCATCAGTTCGATAAAATGATCGCCGCCAATGAGCATGCGAGTATAAGTGCTTAAATCATCCGGATATATACTGTCCTTATTCAGCGCAGCCTTGAGCAGTTTCTCGAATACCGGGTCGCGAAAGTGAAGAACCTGAGGAGCGGTTGTCGTTGTCGTACCATTTGTTGAAGTCGTATTTGTCGTACTTGTTTTTCCAGTTGATGCGATGGTTGATGAACCTGCAGAAGTCCCCCCCGTAGAGGTAGCCGTGGTGACGTTTGTTGAACAACCCATTAAAATAATCGCTGCTAAAACAACACTCAAAGACATGAAACAATATCTAAACTTATTATTCATGTGACTTCTCCTATATGAAAAATCGTTCTGTTAACCTGATTTCATAATGAGACTTGAAACGTCTATGGTCAATGGGTTCAGCGCAAATCCAGCGCACAAACGGTAGGGGCGTGCGGACAAAAAAGCGCTGATTATTCATTACTGGACTGTAATTAGAAAAGAGGAGCTGTTCGCGCTTCGCTGTATCAATCAAGACGCCGCCTGCATCGTTTTAATGGTCAATGAAAGCTATCAGCAGCTATGTGGTTGCAAGAATGAGATAACGCCGACAAAGACGTATGAGAGGCGCTCGATAACACTTCCTAACTTGCTGAGTGAACAGATATTATATTTCAAAGCCCGTTGTTCACTGTACTCGAGATTTGCTTTCTTAATGATCAGATATTTCTCAACATTGCCAATGACGAACAACACACAGCTGAATTGAAAACCAAAGCCCCAGTGGTAACAGGGGCTAAAGATTTCAAACGACAACAACACACAAACTCGTGTTAATCTTGACAAAAACAGGTGCCGCCTCTAAACTAGACAAGCGACTATCGGGACAAGTCCGCCAATAAGTTGTGCTGACCTGCCAAATATCCTTTATCTACACGGAGAA
>CAZOMW010000032.1:0-17922 GCA_964581135.1 uncultured Oscillospiraceae bacterium | reverse complement strand
TTCTTATCTACGCTTATTGCCGGGTTGCTGCTGACCGCAACAAATTTCAACTGGACTGAATTAGCCGACCGGTTTAATTTTGAGCGCTGGAATAATGTTTTTTTCCTGGATGATTTTAGTTTTGGACGCAGAACTTTCGATATTGATGAAAACCACAGCGACGATTTACAAGGCATCAAGACAATTGTTGTGAAATCAGTTTCTGAGCGATTAGTGATAAAGGAAGACGGCAGCGAGTTCAAGGCCCGTTTGAGCGGCAACTATTCCGGTTTCAGCCAGATTCGCTGGACCGTCAAGCGTGAGGGAGACCAGCTGGTTGTCAGCAGCCGTTACCCCTGGTTCGGTACGCACAGAAGCAATCTTAATCTTGATATTCAAATTCCTGCCAGTTACAGCGGCGTTGTTGATATCACCACAGTATCCGGCTCAACCCTGATTGAAAGAAACCCTGTTTCCGCCAGGCAATCCAGTTGGCAGGAGCTTGAATTTGACAGTGTCTCCGGATCTTTTCTGGCTGAGCAGGCAGTATGGCCGCGGTTAGATTTAAAAACTGTATCAGGATCACTTGACTTTGACTCAGTTCAAGGAAAGCTCACAGCCAAAAGTGTATCCGGTTCAATCAAAGCCGGTTATGCCACAAGCGCTGTTCAGGAAACCGACATTGAAACTGTTTCGGGGCAAATTACCTTGCGGGTTCCACCGCAGTCAAAATTCCGGCTGCGATACAACACCGTTTCCGGCTCGCTCAGTACCGAAGGAGTTCAACTGCAAATAAGCAGCCAGACTCGAAGCAGAATCGATGCTGCTATGAACGGCGGCGGGAATGAAGTGCGGGCAAAAACCGTTTCCGGCGGGTTGAGAATTGAATCGCACAATGGACCATCTGCTTAGAAGTCTGACTATCCGGGCGGCAGCTTACAGAAAGGCTGATTCTAATGTTCCTCATTGAACTCTGATCAGGGGTTCAAGCTGAGCATAGCGGCTCTCTTTGATACCGCTGACCCGCATAATGTCTTCAATTTGTTTGAAAGGCCCGTTTTTTGTTCGATCCGCTATTATAGCTGCAGCAGTCGCAGGGCCGATTCCCGGCAGGGTTTCCAGTTCAGACTGAGTGGCTGTGTTTAGATTTATTGTATCTGATTTCCCAGAGCTGCCGCCCATAGCGTTGTTTGCACCTGTGGGAAAGGAATACGAGCTGAACTGATCGGTCGACTCACTTTGAGTCGGTATGCGCAGCATCTGGTTTTCAGTCAGTTTCAAAGCCAGATTCACAAATTGCGAAGCTGCTTCGTTTGTCAGGCCGCCGGCCTTTTCAACCAGCTCGTATAAGTAACTGCCCCGTTTGACAATATAGATACCGGGCCTGGATACAGCGCCCACAAGATAAACCGGGATCTCATCATCCGAATAACCGGCCTGGCCTGTAGCTGCCGGCGCCACAGTGGCTGTCTTACCTGTGGCTGTCTGATCTGTGACTGCCTGACCGATGCCTGACTGATTCGCAGTGCCGGTTTGGTCGGCAGCTGCCGGAACCGTTGTGCCTGAAATATTGCTGTTCGTGCCGGGTGTCAGAATTCTGGTGTTCCCGGCCACCGAACCTGAATTGCTAAACAATGACCAGACTAAAGCAATGACGCCGGCGATGGCAAATAATAACGCACCTTGCGTAAGACGCTGCAGCCAACGGCGGCTTTTTTCAATTTTCTGTGTTTTATTTTCAACGGCCAGCGCTGTCATCCCCTTTCACTTCTTTTGCTCACTTTAGCATGGCAGTAAGAGCTCCGAAATGAAAAAGAGGTGACAAATCAAGACGTTCGCGTTTGAAGCAAAGCCGTCCTTGTTTAAATGCTGAATGCGCGTAATCGTTTTGCCAGCTGCCGGCAAACATTGACAGCTGGCTCTGGTCAGGCTTTCCGAGAAGCCTGCCACAGCTTATCCAGGCTGTAAAAGGCGCGGTCCTCCGGATGGAAAATATGGACAACAACATCACCGTAATCGATCAGCACCCAACGGCTGGTTGATTCTCCGTCAACGCTTTTCGGCAGCATGTCGTACTTTTCCTTTAGCTGATAGGTAACTTCATCAGCTAATGACTTAACATGTGTCACCGATGTGCCGCTGGCGATAACAAAATAGTCGGCCAGAATAGTTTTTTGCGATATTTCAAGCTTCTCAATGTCAATCGCCTTTTTGTCATCAAGGATTTTTTCGATAATAGTAGCCAGTTGTTCTGCGGTCATGTATCCGCCTCCTCTTATTTGTGTATTTTGCAGCAGTTTTCGTTAATCACCATTCAACGCGTTTGCTGCGTCCAGTGCGTAGGGGTGAATATCAAGGTTTTCCCGTTTAAGGTAAATATCAATTTCCGCCAGACAGACTTTTAAGGCTGCCGGCAGGTCAACAGGCGCCAGCCGGCGGATTTCCTCCAGATTCTGATAGGTGCGGGCCGGCTCTGCTTTATCGGCTATAAAAATTATGCTGTCCAGAGGCGTCATATCGGCAGTACCCGTAGTGTGATACAGAATCGCCCGCAACACTTCCGGTTCTGTTACCCCAAAATGGTCGCGTGCGAGAACCATGGCAGCAGGTCCATGTGCCAGCGGCGGTGCCAGCAGCAACGGGTCACCGGCACGTTCAGCCAGAGTGTGAACACGATCCGGCGGTAAGTCCTTGGCACAATCATGCAGCAGGCCTGCCAAAGCAGCAGCCTCCCTTGATTCACCGTGAATCTTAGCCAGATTTACTGCCAGGCGGCAGACGTTCAGACTATGCAACAGGCGCTTTGCTGACATCATCAGCCAGAGTTCACGTTCGATTTCACGCAGCCGCAGCTTAAACGGAGCCGGCAGTTCCCAGATTGCATCATCCTCGCGATAAATTTCGTGTTTATTAATGAACTGAATTACCTTCGCCGGCAGCATGTTTGTCAGGGATTTACCGGCTGCAATCGCGGAGCGCACCATAGTTGAGGATAAATCAATGCGCGGAGCGTCAAAAAAATCAATTCTGGCGCCAAATTCGCGACACATGCGTTCGGCCTGAGCTCTGGTTGCAGCAGCTGATTCACCGCCCCGGATTGCCAGCAGTAAAGCCGCTTCCTTTAGTATTTGTTCCGGCAGGCGCCAGGTGTGCATTTCGTTCAGAATATCCGAGCCGTAAATTAAGACCAGTTCATCTTCTGAAGTGCAGGAAGACCTGAAAACGCACAGAGTATCGATAGTATAGGAATTGCCCTGACGCAGTATTTCCAGATCCGTAACAATTACCTCCGGCAGATGTTCAAAAGCTTTTTGCAGCATCGCATAGCGATAGGCGGCAAACGCGGTGCGATCTATCGGCTTGTGCGGCGGTATGCCGGCCGGCAGGACAAATATCCTGTCTACCTTGCCGCTGGCCGCTGCTGCCTCAACCAGCGCAACGTGGCCGTTATGTACGGGGTCAAAGGTGCCGCCGATGATACCGATGCGTGTCATGTACGTCCAATGTCCTTTCGATAATGCGCATTTTCAAATTTTATACCTGCTACGCCTGCGTAGGCACAGTCAATGGCTTCTGTCATAGTCGGAGCAAGGGCTGTTACGCCTAGCACGCGGCCCCCGCAGGTTACGATGTTGCCCTGTTCATCCTGCCTGGTGCCGGCATGAAAAATAATAACGTCTTTCTGGTCAAGGCCGCTGATTGGATAGCCTGTCTGGTAAGTTCCCGGATAACCGCCGCTGGCCATTACAACACAGCAGGAGCAGTCTGTTAAATATTCAATTCCCTGTTCAGCCAGACGTCCGTCACGTACTGCTTCCATAATATCAATAAGATCAGTTTTAAGCCGCGGCAGAACCACTTGTGCTTCCGGATCGCCGAAGCGGGCGTTATATTCGATTACCTTCGGGCCCTCAGGTGTAAGCATCAGGCCAAAGTAAATCACTCCCCGAAAAGGCGCGCCTTCAGCCCGCATGGCATCAATAGTCGGTTGAAATATTGTAGCCTGCATCATCTGCATTTGAGCATCCGTCAGGTCAGCGCCGGGAGAAACCGCGCCCATACCGCCGGTGTTCAGGCCCTGGTCGCCATCCAGCGCCCGTTTATGGTCACGCGATGTTACCATCGGTTTTACGGTAGTTCCATCGCTGAATGCCAGCACAGTAAGCTCGGGTCCGGTCAGACACTCCTCCAGCAGAATTGTGCCACCGGCTTTGCCGAATGTCTGCTCGGCCAGCATCATTCGCACCGCATTTTCCGCCTGGGTTTTATCAGCAGCGATCAGGACACCCTTGCCCAGCGCCAGCCCGTCGGCTTTTATCACAGCCGGATAACTGCAGCTGTTTAGAGCCTCCAAAGCTGGTTCCAGTTTACTGAAAACCTGATACGAGGCAGTGGGAATATTGTAACGAAGCATTAAATCTTTGGCATAGGACTTACTGGCTTCAATCCGGGCGGCGGCGCGGCCGGGGCCGTAAGCTGCGATCCCGGCTTCTTCCAGTTCATCAACCAGACCCAAAGCCAATGGGTCATCCGGCGCTACCAGAACCCGGTCAATTGCTTCGGTTCGACAAAATTCGATAATTGTCGGAAAATCCAAAGTACTGATCGGCACCAGCTCCGCCAGGTCAATCATGCCGGCATTGCCGGGAGCACAGTAAATTTTGCTGACGCGAGGGCTTTGAGAAAGTTTCCAGACGAGCGCGTGCTCACGACCGCCGCCGCCGATAACCAGTATCTTCATTTATCTCATTAACTCCTGTTATCGCTCAGTTATTCCTCAATGGCGGAAATGCCGCATCCCGGTGAAATACATTGAAACGCCCAGCATGTTTGCCATATCAATTGATTCCTGATCACGAATCGAGCCGCCAGGTTGAATAATGGCTGTGATACCGGCCTTGGCAGCCGCTTCAACACAGTCTGAAAACGGGAAAAACGCATCGGATGCCAGAACGGCGCCCTCGCATTTGTTACCGGCATTTTTGATCGCGATCTCAGTTGAAGTAATCCTGTTTGGCTGACCGGGGCCAATGCCTACAGTCTGACCGTCACGCGCCAGTACAATCGCGTTGGAACGCACATGCTTGACAACCTTCATCGCAAATTTAAAATCGTCAAACTGCTCGGTTGTGGCGACCTTTTCAGTAACACGCTGAAAATCCATGTCATCCCAAAGCCCAACGTCAGCTTCCTGAACCAAAAGGCCACCGCTAACATCTTTAAACAAAGGAGTCCCGGCTTTGACCGGGCTGCTGATATCATTGAGGCGCAACAAACGCAGGTTCTTCTTTTCGATCAGAATCGTCAGAGCTTCATCGGTATAACCCGGAGCAATAATGACTTCCAGGAAAATCTGTTTCATTGCGGCTGCTGTTTCAGCGTCAACTTCACGGTTAACAGCAACAATGCCGCCGAAAATCGAGACCGGGTCAGCTTCATAAGCACGATTGAAAGCTTCAGCAATAGTTTCACCTGTCGCTACACCACAGGGGTTGGCATGCTTGACAGCAACACAGGTCGGTTCAGTGAACTCCTTGAGCAGCTGCAGCGCGGCATCAGTATCAGCAATATTGTTATAAGACAGCTCTTTGCCTGAGAATTGCATGGCCTGTGCCATGGTGCCGGTTGCCGGTATTGCTTTGTTATAGTGGACAGCCCTCTGATGCGGATTCTCGCCATAACGCAGCTCGCTCTCCTTCTCAAAAGTCAGGGTCAGCTGATCCGGCCAGATGTCTTCCCCGGACTCACTTCGCAAATAATCAGCGATTATCGCGTCATAGGCCGCAGTGTGTTCAAACACCTTGCGAGCCAGGCAGAAACGGGTTTCCAGATCAGTTTCGCCACAAGTCTGAATTTGTTCCAATACGTCGTCATAATCATTTGGATCTATCAGAACGGTTACATCGGCATGGTTTTTAGCCGCTGAACGCAGCATCGCCGGGCCGCCGATGTCAATATTTTCAATGCATTCAGCAAAAGATACCTCAGGCTTCTGTATTGTTGCCTTAAAGGGATAAAGGTTAATCACAACCAGATCGATTAACGGCAGACCAAGTTCTTCAACCGTTGCCTGATGTCCGGGATCGTCACGTTTTGCCAGTATGCCGCCATGGATAAACGGATGCAGAGTCTTGACTCTGCCGTCAAGACATTCCGGAAAGCCGGTCAGGTCAGTGACATTGCGAACCGGGATTTCATTCTGCTCCAGAAGCTTTGCTGTACCGCCTGTTGAAACTATTTCAATTCCGGCCGCAGCCAACTCGCGGCAGAAATCAAGAATACCGGTTTTGTCAGAAACACTGACCAGTGCACGTTTTATCATTATTTTCCCTCCCTGAACCGGACATTTCGTCCATCTATATAAATCTTGTCTGTCGCAATCAGACGTATTGCCTCGGGCAGAATCACCTGTTCACAATCCTGCATTACCCGCAGCTGCAGGCTTTCCGGTGTATCATCCGACAGTATGGGAATGCATTTCTGCAGGATTATCGGACCTTCATCATAGTGTTCATCCACAAAATGGACAGTCGCCCCCGTTACCTTTACTCCACGTTCCAGTGCCGCTTCGTGCGGTCGCAGCCCATACATGCCCGGGCCGCAAAAGCTGGGAATCAAAGCGGGATGCACGTTGATCAGACGCCCTTGATATTCTTTAACTAAGCGCGGCCCAAGCCTCGATAAAAAACCGGCCAGCACGATTAAATCGGGTGGTCCGGCGGCAAACGAGGCCAGTGAAGCGAACATTTTTGAGTCATATTCAGCAAGTGATTCCTGCCTGGTCCGGTTGACAACCTCAACCGGAATTCCGACCCGGCGTGCCCTGTGTTCAGCAAAGGTACCGCTGCGCGAAGCAACAACACCGATGATACGCACCCCCGGCAGACGGCCGTCATTAATCCGGTCCAGAATCGCCTGCAGGTTAGTGCCGCCGCCAGAGACAAAAACAACCAGTTTGAAATTATCTGGCTCAGTCATTATGTCTGATTCCATTTTCAATGATCTGAAGTAAGCTTCTGCTGCAGCCGCTGGTTGCGTTCTTCAACTGATTCAGCCAGTTTTTGTTTTGCTGCAGTAAGGCGCTGCCTGAGATCGCTGTCACTGACAGCCAGGATCTGCGCTGCCAGAATGGCGGCATTGGCACCACCATTGATTGCTACTGTGGCCACTGGAATACCTGCGGGCATCTGGACAATCGCGTAAAGGGCATCAACACCGTTAAGCGGTCCACCGCCAACCGGAACGCCGATAACCGGTAAAGTAGTATAGGCAGCCAGTACACCCGGTAAATGCGCAGCCAGACCGGCTGCCGCGATTATAGCGCCGTAACCTGCCGCTATTGCTCCGCCGGCAAGTTCAGCTGCCTTTTGCGGTGTCCGGTGCGCGGAGCATACAACTGCGTCAAATGCGACGCCCAGCTGTTTCAGCTGGGCAAAACACGGTTCCATAACCGGATAGTCAGAATCACTTCCCATAACAATCAGGACTTTAGGCATGAATATTCTCCTTGCGTCAGTCAGAATTTACCTTAATCTTACAAGAAAGCTCTTGTATCGACAAGATCAGCATTTTTTGGTTTAAGGCTTATAAAGCCCGATAAGCCGTCATAATCGCCTGCACAGCATCGGCGTATGAAATGCCGCTCTTCTTCGCCAGGGCAGCCGCGTCTTCATACTCGGGATGAATTTTGCTTACGCCCTGCCAGCTGGTGATTTTTACTCTGGCTTCACCGTATTCGGTTGTTACTTTAACAGATTCACGCTGCATTGTATGTCGCTGAACCAGTTGCCGCCGGACGCCGATTGTCCCGGTTTCCGCGAACAGAATTTCAACAAGTTCTTTTTCGAGCCCGGGTGCGGCAACTACCTGAATTAGCGTTCCCGGCCGGTATTTTTTCATAAAAACAGGTATCAGGCTGACATCGAAGGCGCCCGCCTGCATAAGCAGCTCGGCAGCCCGGCCCAGTTCTTCACCGGTAGAATTGTCAATCTGACATTCGAGCAGAAGAATCGTGTCAGTCTGCGAGTCTGCCGGTAAAATCGTGGCATCTGACTTTACTTCACTGCCGATGAAGTTTGCCGCGTTTGAAATATCCCTGTCCGGTTCAATTTTCATTTCAGCAGCTGCTTCACCGATGAAAACCCGTAAAGCATTGAGGCGACCGATTTCACGCTGACCGAAGCCGTAGCCGACAGATTGAACCCTCATCGCCGGCATGGCACCGAAGCTGTCAGCTAAAGCCTTCACAATACCCATACCTGTCGGTGTAATTAACTCGGTAGGGATATCACAGGTGCTGAAAGGAATATCCGTGTTCTGAAGCATACGTGCAACTGCCGGTACCGGCACCGGAATCATGCCATGCTGACACAGTATTGTGCCGCTGCCATCCACGAGGGGTGAACAGACAACTTCTGTGATTTCCAGATCAGCCAGAGCCAGTGCCGCTCCGACAATATCGACAATAGAATCGACTGCCCCGACTTCATGGAAATGTACATCTTCAAGCGTGACGCCGTGGACAGCGGCTTCTGCCTCGCCGATAACAGCAAAAACTGCCAGCGCTGTCTGTTTTACCTTGTCATTGAGCGCTGATTGCTCGATCAGGGTCCGAATTTGCGCATAGCTGCGGCCATGCTCGTGGCTGTGCTCATGTTCATGTTCGTGGTCGTGCTCGTGGGCATGGTCGTGGTCGTGGGCATGAATATGCCCATGGTCATCTCCATGACTATGCCCGTGTTCGTGGTCGTGCTCGTGGTGATGTTCGTGGTCATGCTCGTGACTATGTCCATGTTCGTGACTGTGATCATGGTCGTGGTCGTGACTGTGATCATGGTCGTGTCCATGACTGTGCCCGTGCCCGTGCCCGTGCTCGTGGTCATGGTCATGGTCATGGTCATGGTCATGGCCGTGCTTATGTACGATTACATCAAAACTGGTGCCTGTAATCCCCTGCCGTTGGCCGGGCTCGTTCAGCAATGAAAATTCGGAATCAAGCCCCAATAGCGAAAGTCCGGCTTTGATTCTTTCAAAAGATGCGCCTGCATCCAGCATTGCTCCCAGAAACATGTCGCCGCTGATGCCGGAGAAGCAATCCAGATAGAGAATCCTTCTGGTATCTTTAGTCATTTCGGTTACCTCGTGCCAGCTCAAGCTGGCGTCCGATTGTCGCGGCCATAAAGCCGGCTCCGAAGCCGTTGCCGATATTAAGAACCGCAACGCCGCTGGCACAGCTGTTAAGCATGGCAAGCAAAGTAGTTATGCCGCCGTAATTGGCGCCATAGCCTATTCCGGAAGGGACTGCAAACACCGGCTTATCAACCAAACCGCCCAGGACGCTGATTAGGGCGCCTTCCATGCCGGCAACCGCGATAATCACATCAGCTTTCCTGATCTGATCAATCACAGACAGCAGTCTGTGGATGCCGGCAACTCCGACATCAGCAAACCGTTCTGCTTTGCACCCCAGAGTTTCGGCAGTTACTGCCGCTTCCTCGGCAATCTGATGATCGGCAGTACCGGCCGATACTACAGCCACTCTGCCCGCCGGCAATGGCAGCTTTTCAGCTGCTGTGACAATTCGGGCAGTTTCATGGAAAACAGCATTGGGAACCGCTTCTTTAATTGCAGCGAAGTGTTCATGGCTGGCCCGCGTTGCCAGAAGTGACGAGCTGTGACGCATCAGACTGGCGGCTATCAAAGCGCACTGTTCCGGCGTTTTACCTTCACAGAAAATAACTTCGGCGAAACCGTTGCGGGCGGCCCGCGAATGATCAACCCGGGCAAAACCCAGGTCTTCACAGGTTTCCGCCTGCAGCTGAACCATATCCTCAACGGTTTCAAGTCCGCGCAGCTGCAAAAAAGCGTCATCCGGCGACAAGCTTCCGTCCCGGATGCAGCTGATTATATTCCTGAGTTTTTCATCTGAAGCAGACATAAACTGTTTAACCTCAACTTATACATGTACTTCCATGCTGCCTGTGCGGTAGCCATCAAGATCAACAGTTGCGTAGGTAAAACCGCTTTCATGCAGAATCCTGCGCAGCAGCTGCAGTTGTTCTACACTTAAGCCTTTTTCCAACAGCGCAGCCGGCAGTTCAACCCGGGCCAGACCCTGATGATCGCGCACGCGCAGTTGTCCGAAGCCTTCTGCCCTTAACAGACTTTCAGCTTTATCGATCCGGTTCAGCGCTTCTTTGGTTATTGCCACACCGTGTGGAATCCTGGTTGCCAGGCAGGCCATTGAAGGCTTAACCGCAACATTGGGAGCGTAAATCTGAGCCAGTTGCCGAACTTCGGCTTTAGTCAAACCTGCGGCAGCCATCGGGCTGATAATGCCCATCTCCTGAAGTGCTTTCAGACCCGGACGGTACTGCTGCAGATCATCTGCATTGGTTCCGTCGCAGACATGCTGAAAACCGCGCTCCTTAGCTGCCTTGAGGATTTGTTCAAAAATCAGTTGTTTACAGTGATAACAACGATCCGGCGGATTTTCCCGAAAGACTGGATTATCCAGTAATTCGTCTCCGGTTTCGATGACAAGGTGCTGAATTCCGGCTTTTCGGGCTGCTTCAGCGGCATCGCTATGATCAGCTTCCGGTACCAGGGGTGCTGCGACTGTCAGGGCGATAACGTTGTCCGGACCCAGAATCTGAGCGGCTGTTCCAACCAGAACAGCACTGTCAACGCCTCCGGATAGTGCAACTGCAATCCGGCCAAGAGGTATAAGCTGTTCGCTTAAGCGCGCTAATAAGTTGTTATTAGTGTTATTTAGACTTGATGTCATGATGTCAACTCCGTGATTATTTTTCAATTTTCTGGCCGGAAAGGTAGGCATTTATGAAGCCATCAATGTCTCCGTCCATAACTCCCTCGACATCAACTGATTCATAACCCGTTCGATGGTCCTTAACCATTGTATAGGGGCAAAACACATAGGAACGGATTTGACTGCCCCAGGCAATATCCAGCTGATTGCCTTTGAGGTCACCAATTTTATCCAGCTGCGCTGCCTGGGCAGCAGCAAACAGTTTTGAACGCAGCATGTTCATCGCTGTCTCGCGGTTCTGGACCTGAGATCGCTCAGTCTGGCAGGAAACAACAAACCCGGTCGGCAGATGGGTTATCCGGATTGCCGATTCAGTTTTATTAACGTGCTGACCGCCGGCGCCTGAAGAACGGTAGGTATCTACACGCAGATCCTCGGGCCGGATATCAATCTGAATTGAATTATCAAGTTCAGGTAAAACTTCTAATGAGGCAAAAGATGTATGGCGTCGGCCGGAGGAATCGAAAGGCGATATCCGGACGAGGCGATGTACACCCATTTCACTGCGCAGATAGCCGTAGGCGTTTTCACCTACGACCATAAATGAAACAGACTTGATGCCGGCTTCATCACCATCCAGATAATCCAGCAGTTTGACTTCAAAATCGTGTGCCTCACACCAGCGTGTGTACATACGGTAAAGCATCTGAGCCCAGTCCTGGGCTTCTGTCCCGCCGGCACCGGCATGCAGCGTTAATATAGCGTTGTTTTCATCGTATTCGCCGGTAAAGAGTGTTTCCAGTCGCATTTTTTCCAAGCCGGCTTCAAACCGGGTCAGGTTTTCTGCAACTTCAGCGGCGATTTCAGCATCATCAGCTTCTTCACCAAGATCGTTCAGAACGACAAGATCCTCAAAATCTCTTTTGAGCTGATTGTAGTTATCGAGCTTGTTCTGCAGATGCTTCATTTGGGTCTGGATTTTCTGGGCCCGTTCCACATCGCTCCAGAAGTCAGGCTCCTGAGCACGTTGCTCAAGCTCAGCAATTTCGTCACTGATACGGTCAATGTGCAGAGCCGTTCGCAATCTGATCAGTTCTGGTTCCAGTGTCTGCAGTGTCTGGCGGTATTGGTCAAATTCAATCATTAGGTCTCCTGATTTATTAAGCGTCCGGCGAATCTGGTCAGGCGGAGCATAGCTTCGCGGATGTTGTCCATTGAGGCAGCGTAACTGATGCGGACATAACCCTCACCGCAGTCGCCGAATGCGTTACCGGGTACAATCGCTACTTTTTCTTCTTTCAGGAAACGTTCGCAGAATTCAGTTGAACTCAAGCCGGTGGCAGTGATATTGGGGAAAGCATAAAATGCTCCTAAAGGTTCAAACGAAAGCAGTCCGGCCTGCCGGCAGGCATCAATAACATAGCGGCGGCGCTGGTTGTATTCATTACGCATTTCAACAACAGCGTCATCACCATTACTGAGAGCAGCAATCGCGGCATGCTGGGCTGTTGTGGGTGAGGACATTATCGCGTACTGATGGATTTTGTTCATTGCCCCGATAATTTTATCCGGGCCGACGGCATAGCCGATGCGCCAGCCGGTCATGGCAAAAGCTTTGGAAAAGCCGTTGATTACAATTGTCCGGTCGCGGAAATCACCGCAGGCAGATATCGAGCAATGCTCCTGCGGCGGGTAGGTAAGCTCCGCGTATAGCTCATCGGATAAAACAAAAATGTCGCGGTCACGCAGAACATCTGCTACCCGGGCCAGGTCTGCCCCGGACATAACGGCGCCGGTAGGGTTGTTGGGATAACCAATAATTAATAGTTTAGTACGGGGTGTGATCGCACGTTCGAGATCCTCAGGCAGAAGTCTGAAGTCGTTTTCGGCTGTGCAGGCTACCGGTACAGGTACGCCGCCTGCTAAAAGCGTGCAGGCTTTGTAGGCTACAAAACAAGGTTCCGGGATAATTACCTCATCTCCGGGATTAATCAGTGAACGGATCGCCAGATCAATAGCTTCACTGCCGCCGACGGTAACCAGGACTTCGCTGCGGGCATCGTATGTCATAGCGAAACGGCGTGCGAGATAGGCAGCGATTGCCTCGCGCAGTTCAATAAATCCCTGATTAGGCGAATAATGGGTGTTGCCGTCTTCCAAGGAAAAGATGCCGGCTGCCCTTACATTCCAGGGAGTCACGAAATCCGGCTCCCCGATTGAGAGCGAGATGACGCTACCCTTCATTTCATTGGCCAAATCAAAAAACCGGCGGATCGCTGAAGGCGGGATGCTGTTGACCCTGTCGGACAGGAACTGTTCCTGGTTCATAGAACAACGGCCTCCCGGTCGTCGGATTCGCTGACTTCAAGCTCGGTGCCGTTATGCTTGTACTGCTTAAGGATAAAGTGGGTACGAGTCGATATTACATTATCGAGCGGAGCTATTTTTTCAGAAACGAACCTTGCGACATCCTTTAGATTTTTGTCTTCAATAATAACCATCAGATCGAAACCGCCTGACATCAGATAACAGGATTTTACCTGCGGATAGCGGTAAATCCTGGCTGCGATCCGATCAAAGCCCTGATCACGCTGCGGTGCTACCCTGACTTCAATTAAGGCAGTAACCGGATCAAGCTCAGTCTTGCCCCAGTTAATCACTGTGTTATATGCCAGTATCGTTTTGTTTTGCTCAAGTGCAGCGATTTCCCCTGCCACTTCACCAGCCTCAAGATCGAGCATGACCGCGATTTCAGTTGCTGTTAATTTAGCGTTCTTTTGTAAAAGGTTGAGAATATCTTCAGTTTTTCCCATTTAATGTTCCTCCGGAACAGTTCCGAATCTGGAAATTGATTTCAAGCGTTAGTCTTTGATGTTAGCACAATCGGCACTTTTTTGACAAGGTTAAGGTACAGTAAGCCCATCAGCCGGCCACTTGCCATAGTACGGGCGCCGACGAAAAATCCTGAGAGCAAAACCGCTCCCAGGCCGCGCAAATCCAGGAACGCGAGTAAAAAGTTTTCGGCCAGGTTTACCAAAAGGATTAAAAGAGTGTTTTGGAAAAATATAATGAATTTCATCTTCCTGGTATCACGATAACTGCCGGCAAGCGCGTCAGGCAGCTTCATTTCGCCAAGAATCAGGTTCAGCGGCAGAAAATACAGCATGGATACGATAATAACGACCGGTATCATAAACATGAATACAGACAGTATAATCGGCACAACCATCAGCAGGCCGCACAATGCCAGAGAAGGAACCGACCTGATTACACCCCGCACGACGTCCTTCGCGCTTTTGTCAACTCTTTCACCTGCGTAAATTGCCGCATACGAAAAAAGCAGCAACAGGTTCAGCAATGAGGACAGCAGCAGCAAACCCAGAAACACAAGGTTGCCCTGCGTGAATGTCGGCACAACCAGATTGCTTTTGGTAAGTTGATCCAGAAAATAGAATAGCCCCTGCAGATTGGGGTCACTCCCCGGAACAAAATAAGCGGCAATGTTAATCAGATAACAAACAACAAACAGAATGCGGATTTCCTTTTCCTGTTTGAGCTTGTGTATTTTAAGTGATTCCAGCAATAAAGCTAAACTCATTTGTCCTCCGGTGTCAGCGGTTCTCCGCTTCAAATAAAAGTAAAACCTTGCCGGACGCGGTCATTAACGTCCGGCAAGGCAGAATGCACGGCAAAAACGCAGACTTCAGGATTTGGCGGCAGTCTCAACAGCTCCGATTGTCAGGTCCTGACAAATCTGGCCGTTAACCAGATGTTCAGCAACAATGCGGCGGGCTTTGTTGGCATCAAGCTGGACATAAGTGACTTTGCTGCCATCTTCTTCAATAACTTCGGCAATCGGCTCCAAACGGCACATTCCAATGCAACCGGTCATCGATACGGTGGCATTATCCAGATTGCGGGTGCGGATTTCTTCAACAATCGCGTTCATGACAGGACGAGCACCGGCGGCGATACCACAGGTGGCCATACCGACAACAACACGGCGACCACCCTCAGTACGGGCTGTCAGATCCTGTTTTGCCTTCTGGCGGATTGCTTCCAGTTCAGCTAGGGATTTCATACAGAACACCTCCGAAAATATGGCTTTGTTGCTCGCAGATCATTTCACCGAGCCACTGCAGAACGGTGGGATCATTGAGCGGGACATCAACAAGCTGCCGGCGGACTTCGTTAAAATCCAGTTCAAATTCCCGGTCGCCGGCTTTAAAGACCAGAAGATAATCAAGTTCCGGATCAGACAGGACCAGACCGGTAAAGGTGTCAGCCATGTCGCCCAGAGGAATACGGTCAACACTTGACATCACGTACTCGGCTGTTATGGTGGTGCCGATGCCAGGCGTTGAATCGATTGTAAAACTCCCGCCCGTAATCGTTGCCGATTCGCGAAAAAGAGGGATTCCCAGCCCGATGGAGCGAGTTGTACGCGTCGTCACAAAAGGATCTGTTACCCCGGCCAAAAATTCTGCAGTCATTCCGCGGCCGTTGTCTTTAACCACAATTACGAGCCGGTCCTGCTCTGCCCGGGCTTCAATCCTGACCTCAATGCGGCTGGCGCCGGCCTTGAGAGAATTCTGCACTATATCGAGCAGGTGCAAAGACAAATCACGCATGCGTGCCTTCCATCTTTAAGTTACGGCGGGCAATGCCCTGAATAGTGTTTTACGATCCAAGCCATTATAGCACTATGCCATTATTGCCTGCAATGCCTGAATCACCTGCTTAGCTGTAGGTTTTTCCGATTTCCGAAGGCTTGGGAGGTTATCAGAAGGCTCCTGCTTAAGCGCGTTCGCGGCCAGTTTTTCCAGTGAATGAGCGTCCGAATTGATCAGATACTGATACCTGGTTAATTCTGGATGCTGACGGAAAAACGCAGCCGGTTCTGCCCTGCCCGAAAGCTCAATTATTCCGGTAGGAAATTCAGGCGGTACAGTGCCCAGTGTCACTACCATACTGTTGGCTTCCCTGTCCAGATGGGCAGGAATGCAGACACCGCCCAGCGAGATAACCAGTTCGGCAATCTGGTCACAGTTATAGGAACTTGGCAGTAGAAGCAGCCTGTTTTCTTCTCCGATTTTCTCATCATCAGCGTCCATCAGCCACTGCTCACCGAAAATATCCATCCGATTCGGCAGCAGAGGCATCGATGCCCGGATTTCAGTTTCACACTCAGAAACGGACTGCAGATCAGGGAAAAGGCAAAGCAGATGAATTTCCTCTGCACTCTCCACTTCCATGCCGGGAATGACTAATGGACCGGACATTGCTTCGGCCGCCGCCATAACAGCGGCACAGTTGCCGCAGCTCTGGTGGTCGGTAACTGCAATCAGGTCAAGCTCCAGAAGTATAGCCATGGAAACAATATTTCCCGGCGTCATTTCACGCTCAGCACAGGGAGACAGCACAGAATGAATATGCAGATCGGCCCGCAGGCCCTGAAAAATCAGGCGCTGCGGCGACGCTGCGTTTGCAGCCTGAATGTCTTCAGCAGCAGGCATTACACAGAACCAGAGTCCTTGATATTTTCTTTCAGCAGCTCGTTGAGCCTTACACAAGCCTGATAAGTAGTCAGTTGCGTTGAAAGCACAATAACTTTCTGGGCAACAGCACGCTCAATCACGGGCTGTTCCATGCTGACACCCTCGGTGAGAATAACCAGAGGACAATCTGCCAGTACCGCCACTGCAACCACATTCATGCTGTTGAGGATAGTGAACCAGGCTTCGCCCGGCTTAACACCGGTCATCACCAGACTGAGCATGTCACAAGCATACCCGCCATCTATCGACACAGCCTCAAAACGCTCAGGCTCAGGCCTGGTCAGGCTGACAGCCGGAAAACCGGCGATAATTTCGTTGACAGTCATTTGTTACTCCTCTATCGGCAGCTTGACTACAGGTTCACTGCCGTTATCACCCGGCAGCGGAGCATGCCTGCTCATCTCGTTTTCAAGTTCAATCATCTCTGCGGCTACAGCGCGGATTCTGTCTTTCAGTTTGAATATACAATCGGTTTCCGTAGCCAGACCGCGAACAATATCTTCTGCCAGAGAAGCACAGGTGGGAGCGCCGCAAGCCCCGCAGTCAAGACCGGGAAGTCTTTTCGCAACCTGTTCCATCTGGTCGTATTTAACCAGCGCGTCGCTGATGTTCTCAGCCAGATTAAGTGCTTTGTTCGGTTCAAGCGGTACATCCCACTCCTCAAGCTGCATCTTATTGAGATTATGAAATGAACCGGGCGCTTCGAATGCCAGCTTATTGGCTTCGCGCACATATACACGTTGTCGCGATTTAGCTGAAAAGCGGTTGGAAACAGTCAAAGGCCCGCCTATACAGCCGCCAATGCAGGAGTTGGGTTCAATAAAGTCGATGTCGCGCAAGCGTTCGTTTTCAATTTCTTCGAGAATCGAAATTACATTATGGATGCCGTCAACAGCCAGATATTTATCCAGATTCAGTGACATTGATTCACCGCCGGTGTAAGCCCAGCGGATACCGTCTGCTTTAGCCAGCTCGCGCTTACGGGTTTCTTCAACAACAGCGGGAGAAAGTTTATCAAGTTTAGCTAGAATCAGCGGATATACATCCGCAAATGAAAGCACTTCATCGACTTGCGAACGTTTGCGCCCGATCGGGAAATAGGTGGCCGTGCGTTTTGCCGGGCAGGGGCTGATGAAAAATATCCCTACCTGATCTGACTTCAGACCTGTTTTCAGGATAGCATCGGCCCTGGCCAGTTCAGCTGTGACTTCCATTGGAGAGTCAAAGGGCACCAGGTTGTCGATCAGCCCGGGAAATCGCATTTGAATCAGGCGCACCACTACAGGGCAGGCGGAGGAGATCAGCGGGCGCGGTACTTTTTTACCGGTTTGGCGCAGCAGACGAATTGTGTTTTCCGTTACTATATCGGCGCCGATGGCAACCTCATAAACATCATCAAAACCCAGGTTCTGCAAGGCAGACAATACCATAAAGCGGTTTGCCGGCGGACCGAACTGAGCATAAAGCGAGGGCGCCGCCAAAGCTACGGTGTACTCGTAGTTGGAAATATTTTCCAGAGAATCCATCGAGGCGCTTTTGGCATGATGAGGGCAGGCTTTAAGGCATTCACCGCAATCAATACAGCGGTTATCAGCTATCTGAGCTTTTCCGTCACGC
>CAZOMW010000031.1:0-18380 GCA_964581135.1 uncultured Oscillospiraceae bacterium | reverse complement strand
ACTCCTCTTCACTGGTCAACTGGCAGACTGACACTTTGCTTGAACCGGGCGAAAACGGCCTGTTCTATAAAGTTAAACTCAATTCCAAATTTGATCCTGCGGCTAAAACTGTTTCTGTAAATCCGGAATTTACCAAGTGGCGTTATCGTACACCACTCACCAAAACAAACGGAATTGAAAGTTCGCAGGTTATCTACCGCAACCTCAGCTATTTTTCCGACAAT
The DNA here is from genome assembly GCA_964581135.1 of uncultured Oscillospiraceae bacterium. Classification (GTDB taxonomy): domain Bacteria; phylum Bacillota; class Clostridia; order Saccharofermentanales; family UBA5734; genus JAXGXQ01. Next base: position 18,156 of record CAZOMW010000031.1, on the reverse strand, counting down.
GACGGTAATCTGGTCTGTTTGGATATCAACAGGCTGGAACCAGTCTGGGCTTACAACGTCGACGATGATTCTGATTCCACGATGACGCTGGAAGAGACAGAGGACGGAGTATTTATTTACCACGGCAACACCCTGGATAAACGGGGCTCAAGTGGCAATAAACTCTGTAATCTGCGTAAATTCAATGCTTTGACTGGTGAACTGGTCTGGCAGCATGACGTGCCGGTTGTCTATGAGTCTTATCTGAACGCAGGTTTGCTCGCATCACCGCTGTTAGGAACAGACGAGCTTGAAGGCATGGTTATCTTCAACGTCTGTAAAACTACAAGCCACGCCGCCGGCACTATGCTGGCACTGGATACCAAAACAGGTAAACCGATCTGGACACGCGCGATGACCGCTTATAGCTGGAGCTCGCCTCTCTTCATCCACAGTGATGACGGCAATACATATGGTATTGTCTGCGATTCAGCAGGTGTGATGCATTTGTTTGATCCTAAGACTGGTGAAGATATCAGCACAGTTTCCATCGGCGCGAACTGCGAAGCCTCACCGGCGGCCTTTGATGACATGATTGTTGTCGCCACCTATGACCAGAAAATTTTCGGTGTGAAAATTTCGTAATATAAGTTGAATATTGTTCAAAAGCCGTTCGCAAAAATAGTCTGCGAGCGGCTTTTTGCTTGTTGATTAATTTTTTGCGAACGGCTTTGGCAAATTACCAGCCTTACACTTTATTTTCAGATTCCTTATTCTTCTTTGCGGCGCAGTTCAATGACAACACCCAGGATAGTGAATCCTTGCTTGATGCCAGATTCTACAACTGTCTCTTCCTCGACGGGGCAATTAAAGAACAGTGGTTCATATTCAGTATTCACAGGCTGGAAAATGCAGGTATTGTCGCGAATTGTCGCTCGGCGGATCAGGGTTTGACCGCTGGCTAGTCTCAGCAGGCAAAACTGGCCGTTGTCAACTTTATCTGCCGGCCGGATGATCAGTACATCATCCCGTAAATAGCGGGGATACATGCTGTCGTCAGTTATCTGGTAGGAAAGCAAGTCCTTTTGCTCTACAGGCGCACCTGAAAGAACACCACTGTGCCTGTCGTTGTCCGCTTTGGGTGCATCCAGGAACGGTAAATTTGTTTTCCCCAGCAGAAACTCGCCACTGACGCCCAGTATCTGCCCCAGACAATAAATTGTACTGGCGCTTGGTTCATGAATGCCGTTTTCGTATTTGGAAATTGTGCCCTTATTGATGTTGGTACCGAAATCAGCGTTCAGCTTATCAGCGGCCTCCTGCAATGTCATTTTGGATGCCTTGCGAGTCTCACGCAAACGACGACCGAATTCATTGTTATCTGTATATTGGTAACGTAACATGGCTTTCACCTCCGGTGCCTGGATGAAATCAACTTTGTGTCTTTGTGAAATACCAACAGCGGTCATGGCTGGTGCTGGCGGCCGCGGCTAAGTAAAGTACGTGTAAGGGGATCAATGCTGTGTTTATCGATAAATCTTCTTACAAATATAGTATTATAACAGAAATCTTTGACTAAATTATGATTATTTTATCCAACACGCAAATTATAATCTTTTCGATAATTGATTGCAACTAATTAACTTTGATTAACTAGTATCATAATGCGACATTTAGCTGTCGTTGATGAGGCATGCTATAATACCGCTTATAACAGGTGCTCGTAAATAAGAGGTACTCTATGATTACAAAAAGAATTTTTCCTAAAACCGGCGAAGTAACTTCCCTGCTTGGGTTTGGCTGTATGCGGCTGCCGGAAAAAAATGGCCGCGTCGACGAAACCGCTGTCGCCAAACTGTTCGACAGGGCGCTTGAACTGGGCGTGAATTACTTTGATACCGCCTATGGCTACCATGACGGCAAGTCAGAAGGTGTGGTCGGGCGCCAGTTAATCCAACGTCATCCGCGTGACAGCTATTTTGTTGCCACAAAAATGCCCTTTTGGCTTTGCCATAAACACGAGGATTTTGATCGCTTATTCAATGAACAGCTGGAGCGTCTGCAGACCACATACCTGGATTTTTATCTGATTCACTCAATCGATGAATCTGAATGGCAGAGGCTGAAAAAGCTTGGCATCAATGATTTTATCGCCCGGGAGCAGGCTGCCGGACGCATTCGTCGAATCGGCTTTTCTTCGCACGATCAAGCCGAACGAATTGTCAATATCATGAATGACCGTGACTGGGATTTCGTGCAGCTGCAGATAAATTATCTTGACTGGAAGCAACAGAATGCTGAACTGGCCTATCAGGGCGCGGTTGACCGCGGGCTGCAGGTTATTGTGATGGAACCGGTGCGGGGCGGTGGCCTTGCAACCCTGGCTGAAGAAGCTGCAGCAATTTTGAAAGAAGCGGCGCCGGACAAGTCACTGGCATCATGGGCTATTCGTTGGTGCGGCAGTCTTGCACAGGTGCAGGTTGTCCTGAGCGGCATGAACGAGCTTGGGCAGTTGGAAGATAATGTCGCTCAATATTCACCTTTGGAGCCGATTACCATTGAAGAGCAGAAAGTAATTGACAAGGCACTGGCCGCAATGGCTGATCTGCCGATTATCAAGTGTACTGGCTGCGATTACTGCACCGTCTGTCCCGAGTCAATCGCAATCAGCGACATCTTCAGCGCCTATAACAGTCTTATTCAGCTGAATGATTCGCGCGGTCTGGTTACGTCATATCTGAAAGAAATGCCGGCTGAGCAGCGTGCAGACAACTGCACAAAATGCGAAACCTGTGTTTCTTACTGTCCACAGCATATAGACATTCCCGGCGAGCTGGAACGCGTTCATAAGCGGGCACTTCAGATAGCTGCCGAAGAAAATAAAGATTAATTTTCAACGGTGACGGGTGAAGCCGGGTTTTCGTTTCTGATCAAATGACTCGGCTTTATCGCCTGCCGCGAGCTCGCTAACCCGGATAATAACAAAAGCAATATTCTCGAGAGTTCCCTGAACCAACGCCTGTTGCAGCAGCCGTTGGGGCTTATTATTTAAAGTTTCCGGAGCGCTCAGCTGTCTGGCCAGGACTTCATCGCTTATCTGGCCAGTTAAACCGGCGGTAGTCAACAGGAAAGTGTCACCGGTATCAAACGTAACCAGTTGCGGTTCAGGTTGCATAGTCAGTTTACCCAGATAGTTTGCCAACCGGTAAGGCGTTTCTTTTTCGTATTCAGCAGCTGCAGTCAACCGGCTTAGTTTATCAGAGTGCAGACGATAGCAGCTGCAGTTACCGCAGGAAACAACCCAGGCATCATAATCGTTGAAACAAAGTAATACCATAGAAGCGCCGGCGTATACTTCCGATTGCTCTCCGAATCTCTCAACCAGAGACTGATTTGCTGAATTAATAAAATCGCCGGCAAAATCTTCAATATTAAAGCCACTGCCGCTTTTGATGCCTTCAATCTTTTTATTCAGAGTCTCCAGCACCATACAGGCTGCCACGTCGCCAATGCCATGACCGCCGATTCCCGCTGCCAAAGCAAAAAACTGCAGAGTCTGCTCACAGTGAAGCCCTCTGCTTACCGGATCTGACAAAAATCCGGGAACAGCGCGCGTTTGAACGGCCCCGCCTTTGTTGGCAGGGCGTTTGGAAAGGACCGGCTTAACTGATTCGGTTCTATCAGCTGTGACCACAGGTTCACCGGTAAATACGGTATCAATAATATAGAAAGCATTCGCGTCGTGATTACGTACAGTTCCAGGGTGAGTAAGACCAATCGCTATCGTTTTCGGCATTACTGCTCTCCTCTTCCCTTAACTCTTAAAAATACTGTTCAACACCATTTGGAATATTGAAACAAGCAGCGCAATCAGGAAGCTGGGCCAAAAACCGCCAAAAGATACGGTTACCAAAAGGCTGTCAGCCAGCATTACCATCAGCGTGTTAAGAATCAGTGAGAAAAGACCCAGGGTCAGAATAGTAATCGGCAGTGATATTATGCGCAGGATCGGCCGGACAACGATGTAGATCAGCCAGATCAGTGTACCTGCAGCCAGTAAGCCGGCATAGCCATTATAGGAAACCCGGTCAGGCAGGATATTGGACATCAGGAAAACCGCGGCGACACAAGCCAGCCAGTTGACAACAAATTTCATAAATAACCCCTTCTCCAGAAACAATCACATTACAGCCGGCTTGACAGCATTTGTCACCCCAGACTCTGAATAAATTGTTTTTGTGTTTGACAAATCGATGTTTTAATCAAATCATATCAGAAAGACGCACAATCATAAAATAATGAAATGTTAACAGTAGGTAGAAAATGGATGCACGACTGCAGATACTGATGATTCTGCTTGGTTCGGCGCTGGTTCTTAATACGCTGATAAATATAAGGCGATATCCGGTCAACACCGGAACAATGATGCCAGCGGTCCTTGGCTTGCCGCTGCTTATCCGGGCTCTTTTTCAGAACCTATCGGTCAGATTTCTGCCGGCATTTCTGGTTTTAATTATCGATTACATGCTTATCTTTGCCTACACTGTTTTTCTGCTTAGTTTCCTGATAATCGTCTGGCTGATCTGGCGGGCGCCTGCCAGTAAAGCCCCGGCCGCGACGGATGCACTTATGGTGCTGGGCGCATTGCTTAAAGGGCATGAGGTTTCACGGACTCTGGATTTGCGTCTGCGTCGCAGCGCCGAGATTCTACGCCAGCATCCAAACCTCAAAGTTGTTGTCAGCGGCGGTCTAAGTGCCGGTGCTTCCAGAACAGAGGCCGCCGCCATGGCCGAGCATCTGGAAAGAATGGGAATTGAATCTGAACGCATAATAATAGAGGATAAATCGCTAAGCACCAGCCAGAATTTTGCTTTTTGTTTGCCGCTGTTGGAGCAGGAACTCGGTTGCAAACCGAATCTGGTGACAATCGTAACATCTGATTATCACGTCTTCCGGGCATTGCTGCTGGCTAAAGAGCATGGTTATCAGGCGGTTGGCATAGCTGCGCCTACACCGCGGGGTATGATTTTCAACAATTTACTGCGGGAATATGTAGCGCTCTGTCGCTATTTTCTGCTTGGTTACTAAAAATTGACGTAAACGATCCAAGGATCTAAAATGAGGTGGTTTAGCAGACTGATATTTCGCTGAAATAACTTTGCGATGAAGTCACTTTGCAAAAAGCAAATAAGTCTTCTGGGTTTGCCCGCCACCAACATATGAATCGGTTCAAGGAGATACTATGAAAAACAAATTGAAACTGCTGCCGGCACTATTATTGGTTCTGGCCTTAATACTGAGTACAGCCGCCTGCGGTCAGGATGAAACTGATCCTACAACTGCGGTAACCACAGCACCCACTACTACTCAGGTCCCGACAACTACAACCACAACAACTGCCACAACTGCACCTACCACAATTGCAAGCGTGGAGCCAACGCCGTTGCCGGTTAATAACGAGCTGCCGGCAGCCGCTGCTGGTGAGAACACCCTTACAGGCCTGCCTCTCTCAGATGCTGCCCGTCAGAATGTCCGGCCGGTAGCGATTATGATCAATAATATCAAGGTCGCAACCCCGCAGATCGGCATCAACAAAGCTGATCTTTACTATGAAATGGTTGTTGAAGGCGGCATAACCAGAATGATGATGGTCTTCGCCGATCCGGCAGCAGTACCGGAGATCGGTTCTGTCCGCAGCGCCCGGCACAATTATATTGATCTGGCCGGAGGTCACGACGCAATTTACGTTCATGCCGGAAGTTCCTATGTTGCTGAAGCACAAATTGCCCGCCAGAAAACAAATGATATAGATATGATGTCATCCGGCTCCGCCTTCTGGCGTGATCCTGCCTGGGCTCGTGATCGTGGCAGTGAACACAGTGTCCGGACAACAGGCGACCGTTTGGTAAAAGCCATTGACGGCCGCAAGTATCGTACCGAACTCGAAGGCACACCACATTCAGCTTTTAATTTTCTGTCGACCGCTGCTCCGGCTGCAGACCCGGCAGCAAATGCAGCTAAGGAAATCAGCGTACGTTTTTCGAACTACACCACAGCCCGGTTTGTCTATGACGAAACAACAAAGCTTTATACCAAGCATCAGTTCGGTAAGCCTCAGATCGATCTGGCTGATAATAAAGGCCTGGCCACCAGCAATGTTCTGGTGCTGCAGACAACAATTACCAGCTACGAAGGCTCGTCACTTCGTGACATCGACCTTTCCGAAGGTACCGGCTACTACGCTTCAATGGGAGCTTACAAGAAAATCAAATGGAAAAAGGGCGAAACGAACGATCCGATACTGCTGCAAAACGAGGACGGCTCTCCCCTGCAGATTAATCGCGGCAAAACTTTTATCGCCATTCAGGATAAAAGTTCAAGCCTGACTTTCAAGTAAGTAAACAAGGCGACTTATTTAGTCATCACGGCCTGAGCTCTTGAGCCGGCGTTCAATGTCGCGTTTTGTCTGCCGTTCAGCATCGCTTTGGCGTTTATCGTAGTTCTTTTTACCGCGGCCGATACCGATTTCTACCTTTACACGACCACGCCGGAAGTATACTTTAGTCGGCACAAGTGTTAACCCCTTTTGCTGGACAAGACCGAAAAGACGCATGATTTCATGTTTATGCATCAATAGCCGGCGTGTCCGGATAGGGTCCTGATTGAACCTGTTTCCCTGTTCATAGGGACTGATGTGAAAGCCATATAAAAACAGCTCGCCATTGCTGACAGCTGCGTAGCTGTCGGCAAAACTGGCGCGGCCGGCCCGAATGGACTTGACCTCGGTGCCGGTCAGTTCAATGCCGGCCTCCATTTTCTCTTCAATATGATATTCGTGATAAGCGCGGCGGTTAACCAACGACACCGGCGCCTTATTTTTCTTTTCCATTACTTCTCCTTCTTAAGCGAAAGATTCTTCCAGACTCAGGCTGGAGCGGGCATTCAGCGAACGGTCGGCAAAACGGCCTGCCAGATAATCGCGATACCCTGCTGCGGCAATCATCGCCGCATTATCGGTACATAAAATCAATGGTGGAATGGTTAGTTCCAGATCTTCTTCCGCAGCCATTTTAGTCATTGCGGACCGCAGCGCTCCGTTCGCGGCTACACCACCGGCAATAGCCAGGCGATGGACTCCGGTTTCAAGGGCAGCGGCCCTGGTATGCTCTACCAGAGTATCAGCTATTGCCTGTTGAAAGCTGGCGGTAAAGTCAGCCAGACAAAAACTTTGCTCAAAGTCACTGCCGTCACTGGCAGCCTGCTGGCGCAACTGATTTAACTGATTTAACGCTGCTGTTTTCAGGCCGCTGAAGGAAAAATCGAGACTATCCGGAAAGCGTGTTTGCGGAAAGCTGAAAGCATCACTGCGTCCGCCGACGGCAGCTTTTTCCAGGAGCGGGCCACCGGGATAGCCTAATCCAAGCGCCCGGGCAATTTTATCAAAAGCCTCGCCGGCCGCGTCATCACGAGTCCTGGCCATTGTCTCGAAACTACCGTCAGGCTTAACCATTACCAGATGGCTGTGACCTCCCGAAACAACCAGACAAAGAAACGGTGGTTCAAGCTTGGGATCAGCCAGATAATTGGCGGCAATATGACCGGCGATGTGATGAACCGCCACCAGCGGCTTGCCGGTGACTTCCGCCAGGCCTTTGGCTGTCGATAAACCAACCAGCAAAGCACCGACCAGCCCCGGTCCGGAAGTTACTGCGATAGCGTCAATTTCAGCCAAAGTGACTTCAGCTTTGCTTAAAGCTTCATCTATAACCGGCAGTACCGAGCCAACGTGCTGTCGAGAAGCAATTTCAGGCACCACGCCGCCATAACGGCTGTGCAGATCTGCCTGCGATGCGATGATATTCGAACGAATAAAGCGGCCGGATGCTACTACAGCAGCAGCCGTTTCATCACAGGAGCTTTCGATCCCCAGTATCAGCACTTCACGATTTTCAGATTTTAAGGTCATTTCTCAGTTCCAGTTAATTATGTGCAGAAAATTCTGATCCAGCAGCACAAATATCCCCAGGATGCCAGCATAGATGGCACAGATAAACATGCCCCGGCGGGTAAGCCTGCGAAGCATAGCTTCCATCACGAACCACCCCGAAACAGCAGCGGCTGCTATACCAATTAAAATAGGACCAACTCCCAGCGTAGTCACAGCCGAACCGGTACCGGTAATCATGTCTTTGACGTCAAGTATAAAACCACCAAGAATCGCTGGAATTGACATCAGGAAGGAAAATCGGATCGCAGTTTCGCGCTGCACGCCCGACAACAGCAAAGCCGTCAATGTTGTGCCGGAACGCGAAACACCCGGCATAATCGCTATAGCCTGCCCGATACCTGCTGTCAGAGCATCGCGTGTACTTATTTTAGCGCGTCGCTTTGCACGCCAGTCGATAACCAGCGAAAGCAACAGAATTACAGCCGTCAGCATGAATGAATAACCCAGCCAACTGCCGTCAAACAGCTCATCAAGCTTATCACCCAGCAACAAAGCGGCGATTACAGCCGGAATTGTAGCCAGAATCAGGTGCCCGGTTTGCGGCCCCAGCAGATCACGCAGAATGGCAAGGATTTCTTTGCGCATTACAATAAACACTGCGATCAACGTACCCATGTGCAGCAGAGTTGTCAGTGAAAGCATTGCTGCTTCGTCGATCTGCAGCAGGCGGCCGAATAAGGTCAAGTGGCCGGAGCTGCTTACCGGCAAAAATTCTGTTATCCCCTGAATCAGGCCCAGGAGTAATGATTCAAGCAATGTCATATTATTAATCCTCCAGCAAATCTCAGCATATTGTACCGCGAGCCCCCACCGCCCGCAAGTCGCGGCCGAGTTCCGGCAAACTGCGTTCCGCTGCGTCAGTTCAGCTGTTGCCTGTGTTATAATGGCGCAGATATCTGCAAGCCACAAGGAGCCACGACCTTTATGTCATCCAAGCAAAAAGACGGTATCCGTAAAGTCCCGACAAGACCTCGCCTGCCCCGAATTCTAAGGCGGCTGGCGTTTTTGTTTTCCATTATTGCTGTCCTGATAGTTACGCTGGGGTTTGTGGCCTTTAGGGAAGCAGACCGGGTTATACGGTTTGAACCGGTACCGTTACAGACAATCGCCAGCAATATCATGCCGCCATATTCGCTTGCCGGTTTTATCTCAATCGATAAACAGACTTCACTTTCCGGCTGGCTGTTTCCTGCCCGTGGCGAGGCGCGCAGCACAATCATTATGGTGCATGATGTTTTGCAGAACCGATTGCAGTTCGACCTCGATACACCTTATCTTTTTGAAGAATTAACTGACAGCGGCTTTAATGTTCTGGCTTTTGATCTGCGCCATAGCGGCCAGTCAGGCGGACCTCTTTCCGGCTACGGCTATGCCGAATGGGAGGACGTTGTTGCCGCAATTTCGTACGTCCGTAAAAACACTGCCACTCGCGATGTCATTTTGTATGGTTTCGGCAGCGGCTGCTCCGCTGTCCTGCTGGCAATGGATCACCTGCCTGAGCCTGACGCTGAGCAGTCTAAGCTGCCTCCTAAGCTGCGGGAGCTGGGCTTTGATAAAACCTACGTCAGGGGTGTGATGCTCGACTCCCCTGCAGCCTCAGCCGACAGCTATATTCGCGCTCTCTATCAGGAAGGCAGCTTTTTCGACCGTTCATTACTGAAATACATGGTTCCCTATGCTGTGCGAATGTCAGCCGGCAGCGATAATCGTACCCAACTGACAACTGTACTCACCAGGCTGCAGATTCCGGTATTTATTTCCTACAGCAAACAGGATAACCGCATAGGCTTTGACAGCATTGAACCATTAGTGCGCGAGCAGCTGCGTCTGCACCCGGATACAACTTTAGTACACGAGCTGACTGAGCCAGGCTCGACAGCAGGTTTCAAGCTCGACCGTGAAGCCTATCTCAGCACAATAAGCGACTATTTCCGACGTTTCTTTGACTAAAGTTAAGGCAATATTCAGAACATGTCGCGTTTGATCAGCCACCAGACCGTCATACCTGTTGCTACCAAGGCAATTGCAATTACTAACACAAACGGTACGAAATTTCCGGCAAAGCCTTCATCAAACGGGAACGTTATGTTCTGACCAAAGAAGCTGCTGATCACAGTCGGAACCGAAAGGGCAATTGTCATCGCGGCCATAAACTTCATAACCAGATTAAGGTTGTTGTTGATTATCGAGGCATAGGCATCCATCGTGCCGTTGACGATTTGCGTGTAAATGTTGGCCATTTCCAGAGCCTGCCTGTACTCGATAATTACATCCTCAAGCAGGTCTTCGTCCTCTTCATAGTTACGCACAAATTTTCCGCGCATCAGCTTCTCCAGCACAGCTTCGTTGGATTTAAGCGAGGTCGAAAAATAAACGAGTGATTTGCCAAGCTCCATCAGTTTGAAGAGCTCTTTATTATTAACCGACTTGCTCAGCATTTTTTCCGTTGCCTCTATCGTCTTGTCCATATAGCGCAGGAACTTTAGGTAATCCTTGGCGCCTGCGAACATTATCTGAAAAGTAAAACGGGTGCGGTAGCCGGTTATGAAATCACGAACTCTATTGGTTTTAAACTGGTCAAGTACGCTGGCTTCACGCAAGGCAATAGTAACAATGCACTTGTTTGCCAGGACAATACCGACCGGCTGAGTTTCGTATTTGGTGCTGGTGCCGTCGCGGTGGATATAAGGAAAGTCGGCGATGATCAGGACATGATCGTTATCGTCGTCAATATCAATACGCGGCCTCTCTTCTTCATCCAGTGGGTAACGTAAAAATTCAGGCGGTACCTGCAGTGCATCTTCAACCAGTTTCAGTTCGTCTTCGGTTGGCGAAGAAAGGTTGATCCAGCAATCCGGCACAATTTCGTCTATCCGTTCAAGAGTATTCACCGTTCTGAGATTAATTTCTTCTGATCGGGTGATGAATATTTCCAACATGTGAAAACCCTCCTTTTTCTGAAATTGCTATCGGCTGCCCAGCACAATCTTCAGTAATAAACAGATCGGGGCACAATAAAACCCCGCCGGTTTATTCGGGCGAGGCTTCAATCATAAACGATGGAAATACACTGCATTCACAGCAGTTTCCACCCTCCCTGATCGAGCTTTGGCACTTTGCGACCTAGACATGGTGTCATGTCAGCTACGTTAAGTTAAGCCTTAATCCGGCAAAACCTGTTGACCCATTGGCGTCTCTCGACGTTTCCGGGCAGCAGCGATTATTCACAAAGAAGCCTCACCTAACAATGGGTGTAACTCAATAACACTTTGATTATAGGCATTACGTAACAGTTGTGTCAATGCCGGTTGAACCGAACCCGCCGCCGCGGTTATGCCCTGTAGAGTTCGGATCAGTCTCCGGATCAAACTCCGCCCGACGTACAGATGTCACCACCATCTGGGCAATTCTGTCGCCGGCTTTGATGTGTATTGTACCGTAGGGCAGACCAGCGGCATCAACCCAGACAGACTGCTGCAGCCAGGCAGCCAGCAGAGGATCGTCACTCTTGACAAATGGCGCTGCTTCTGCCGAATTATCCGTAGATTTGATTTCCTTGTCAGCTTCAGATTTCTCCGGCAATTTAATGCCATTCTCTTTCAAAAGTTCACATAGAGGAACCAACCGGTATTCGGTTCTGAGTTTCGTCAGTAAACCCGCATCAGCAGCAATCAGACCCGGCAACACCGCCGGATTAAAGGTATTTTCCAGAATAACGCCTACCTCATCACGATAATCAGCATCTATCGTGCCGGGTGAGTTAGGCAGGCGCAGCGCGGTGCGCAGCGAAAGGCCGCTGCGGGGGCGGATCTGAGCTTCGCAATCCGGCGGCAGAGCCATTACAAAGCCAAGAGGCAGCAGAGTTGTCTCTCCGGGTCTGATAATAATATCGGTTGTAGCAGTAAGGTCGCAGCCGGCTGCGCAGGGTGAAGCATAGCCTGGCAGAAAGCCGCCGGGCAGCAGTTTGATGGCAACTGCTGCCGGTCGCGGCAACGGCTCGGTTTGCGATTCAAAATGCGGTATGGTTTGTTCGTTCATTAAACAATCCTTTCGAATTCACGCATTTGCCTGATCAAGCTGATTCTTTCTGCCTGCTGTTCGTCCAGGAACAGCAACCTCAAACGGGACGGAGCCAGTTTAGTCAGCTGCGCCAGATTTGCCGGCGGCTTAAGAAGTTCGGCATTTAAAATTGTCGCAGTACAATAAGGCGGTGATAAAAGCAGGGGCATTTGCCGCGATCGGCGATCCTGCAAATGATAACGATGGCCATCACAGCGGTTGCAGCCGGCGACGTTGCTGCCGACCGGGCAATAGCTTGAATACATCAGGTGCTGGCGGCCATAGACAAACCAATCAAGATAAAATTCGTTGTCATCCGCATGAACCGCATTAAGTTGATCGATATCTCGATTTCCAGAATTGCGTTTAGTATTGATAAGCTGACCGGCTCGGGCCGCCAGGCTCAGCAGTTGGTTTTCGGTCAGTTCGACCGAAGGACAAGCAGCTTTGGCACCGGCTTCGAATACCCTTTGCAAGGATAACTGATTATAAATATTGGCTGTACTGTCAGCTTCAAAGTCAAGGCCGGTTTCAGCTGCCAACTCCGGCAGTCCCGGGTGGCCTCCGGCTATCCGGTCAAATAAACTTAAAGTTCCGTCGCTGCGCCATTGCCGCAAGGCTTCAGCCTGCAGACCAGCGGCAGCCGGCGGCAGAACAAGCACACAGACAGCCGTCGGTTCCTCGGCCCGCAGGCGTTCCAGCTGCTCACGGCTGGCTGCTTTCTCAAGTCCGGCGGTCGGCAGCATATAGACGTCGGCTCCGCAGGCGACAGGGTCGGAGGGATCAGGCCAGCGATAAAAAAAGGCTGCTGTCTGAAGCGGTGCTGTAGCTACAGGTCTTGCAGCCACCTCGCTGTCAGAATCCGCGGCCGTCACCAAAGTCGCTTGCAGGCGGGCCTGCAGTGCTGAAAGAGTATCAGAATCTGTCCGGCGGCGCGAGCTGGCTGCCAAACGTTCGCTCAGCAGGTTAAAAGCACTACGGCGCAGTTGATTTAAGCCACTGATTGAAAGCCGTATCGGCTCACTGACCCTCATTTCCGTAATCCTGTAGGCGGTACCGCCTGTTTTGGCCAATTGCTTTTCAGCCCTTTCGACTGTCAAAGGCTGCTCTATTCCAGCGTCAACAGCAACAGAGACCTCAACAGAAGTACCACCAAACGGTCCGCTGATTACGCATAGTTGCAGTCGGATGTTGTCGATTTCGGTACTCAATTGGGCTTTTACTGCTGTTTTTCTGGCTTGATTTATCAGAGTAGCCCTGTCAGCACGGGCGCTGTTCATCCGATAAGCAGCATCACTCACACGCAGTTTTTTCAGAACATCCGGGTGGAAAGCCTGAATCAGAATCCGGTCGCCAACCTGCTCTATTGTACCTATCGGCGCACTTGCAACTTCGGATACTCGCCTGGCCGGTACCATTTCGTCCGACCGGTCGGCAGTTCTACGCAAAGAAATTACATCGCCTCGCTCGGGAGTACTAACAGATGGCAGAAGATCAATTACCAGAATATTTCCATTACTGCGAATTTCGGCAACACTGCCAATTTCAATGCCATAGCTGCCGACATTGGCGCCGGAAAGAAATGATCTGTCCTTACGGCCGGAAAAGTTCCTGTCAGTAAAGCCGCCGCCACGATTAAAAGCTAACAGTAAACGTTCTTCTTTCTTTGCCATTTCGTCAATTGATGCGATTGGATGCCCGCTTTGAGCAAGTAACTCACTATAAACAGCTGCGGTATGGGCAACATAGGCAGCAGATCGCATGCGGCCTTCGATTTTCAGCGAGTCAACCCCGGTCGCAATAACTTCACTTATATGACGAAAAGCAGCCTGATCTTTAGGTGATAGACAAGCCGCAGCCGGCAGCAGGCGGTCATCTTCCCGCAGACGGTAATCCAGCCGACATGGCTGGGCGCAAACACCGCGATTGCCGCTGCGCCCACTTGCCAAGCTGCTGTACAGGCACTGACCGGAAACACTTACGCATATAGCGCCGTGAATGAACATTTCCGTTTCCATGCCAATGGCATGGGCAGCTTCAGAAAAGGCTGCAACTTCGCTCAAACTGAATTCGCGCGGCAGTATTATCCGGCGAAAGCCGCTGGCATAAAGTGCTGCCAGCGCTGACTCATCATATATTGTCATCTGGGTGCTGGCATGAAGCGGCAGACCAGGCAGTGCTTCGGCGATTAAACCGGCAAGTCCTGTGTCCTGCAGAATAATGGCATCAATACCAATGGCGGCAGCTTTTACCGCTACATTAAGCGCCTCAGCAAGTTCGTCATCTGCAATCAAAGTATTCAGGGCCAGGTAGATACGGGCTGACCGTTCATGAGCATAGGCAACAGCTTCCGAAAGTGCCTGATCGGCAAAATTTACAGCATGTCCGCGGGCACTGAAGGCAGAAGCACCGACATAAACAGCATCAGCACCGTTATCAACTGCAGCGCGCAGAACATCAAGTTCACCGGCTGGAAGCAGTAATTCAGTGCGGATCGGTGAAGTGGAATTGGTTTTTTCAGTATTCAAATCAGGTTAGTCCTTTGTTTGGATTTTTTAATCAGGGCTCATTAGTTTCAGGGCTCATCAGTGTTTGAAACATACTCAACCGTTGAGCGCGAAGATGTATGTTGTGAAAGATACTCGTCAAGACCGGTCTGGCGCAGCTGTTCCAGTGGTCGCGGTTCTGGTTCAGCTTCAACAGGCTCGTCTGGTTCACCCCAGACAGCAGAAATGCGGGCGGAGGCAGATCGGTTGACTTCACTGACAGCAGCAGGCTCGGCTGATTCAACAGCAAGATCCGACTTGATTTCCGGAACTGTTTTTATTGGCGTAACCGGTAAGGCCTCAGGCTCAGCTTCAGCTATGGCGTCCAAAACGGCCGGATCATCGACTGAGGATCGAGTATCATTTTCAGCCGCGACTTCACACCTGGCTTCGAATTTGGGCGCTACTGCTGTTTCAGTTTGTGCCGGCTGTTCAGCCGGTTTACCTTCGCGCAGCATGGTAGACAAACGCAGGATTTCTTTTTTCATTTCCCAGTTGAGTTCACGCGCTTTTGCCAGCTCGGTTCGAAGCTCTGAGTTTTTCTGCTCGGCAGCCTGCTGTTGCTGTTCTGCTGAGTTTTGCTGATTTCCCAGCCGTGTCAGTTCATCAGCAGCATTCACCAAAGCAAGTACAATCGTCATTTGCTGACTGAGGTTCGGACTGGCCATAGATACACGTCTGATCATCTCATCGGCTTTGGCTGCTATGTGCCTTGTGTACTCTTCTGATTCACCAGAAACAAGGTTGTAAAACATGCCGCCAATCCGGACATTGATTTTATGGGATCCCTTTTCCATTCTGGCACTCTCCTCCCTGCAACCGGGCTGATTTCAGTATAGATCACCTGCAGCGCCTCATCAACTTAACAGTGCCAGATAAAGCGCGTACCATTTCACCGGCTCCAGCTCTTCAGCGCGACTGTTGGTATCAAGCTCCAGTTCGGCAAAAGCAGCGCTTATTCTTTCAGAGGACAGCCGGCCGTCGGCTAAGCTTACACCACTTAGGACATTCTGCAGCTTTTTTCGTCTGTTTTGAAAAGCTGCCTGCAGGAAACGCACCAGAGCGGGCCACTGATCAGCGGCGGGGCGTAACTGACTGCCAACCATTACCAATAGACAGGAATCAACATTCGGCCGCGGTAAAAAGGCATCGGCAGGGATAATCAGTTGTTTGCGAACAGATCCGTACAACTGGCAAAGGACTGCCAATGGGCCGTATTCGCCTTGCCCGGGCCGGGCCAGAATCCGCCCGGCAGCTTCATTCTGGATCGTCAGAATTATCCTGGAGGCAGACGGCCATTCAGTCATTATTTTTATTATCAGAGGGGTTGTTATGTAATAAGGAAGGTTGGCTGCAACTTTACGCGGTCCTTGCCAAGCCGGCTCAATTTCACTGAAATCAAGTTTAAGCGCATCGGCATGGATAATATTCACATTAGCGCAAGCTCCGGTTGTCTCTGTCAAGGCAGGCAGCAGATGACGGTCGATTTCAATCGCTGCAACTTTACCGGCAGCTGCTGCCAGATGGCGGGTCAGATGGCCCAGACCCGGTCCGATCTCCAGCACCAGATCAGATTCACTTAATTCAGCAGCTACTGCGATTTCAGTCAGGTATCTGTTGTCTACAAGAAAATTCTGGCCTAATGAATGGATCGCACGGATATTGTGCCGCTGCATCAACTCGCGGGTTACCTGGCGGTCCAGATTCTCGGGTACTGCAGGCAGCATTCAGGTCACTCCCGTCAGATCGTGTTTGTCAGCATTTTTCAAGGTGTTTTCAGAATATATACTTTACGCGTCCATTTGCCGACACTGACTTTGCCGCTGGCCAGCTCTCCCGGGTCATAGGAAACGTCCAGCATGCCGACATTGGTCTTGGCGCCATGTATGTCAGCAATAACAGCCAGGCCATAACCTTCCACAAAAACAAGCGTACCGAAAGGAAGAGCTATACCGGTGACCTTGCCGTTGCTGCGGTAGGCAAAGGTGGCGGCCAGTCCGCGCTGAGCAGGGATACCGCTGGCTGTGTTATGGTTAATTGCCGGCGAATGGTCACCTCTGCTTATGCAGACTTCTAAGCCGTCATAAACAGTTACAATGCGTGAGCCGGTATCGGTAATACTGTATTTGCGGCCATCGACGGTCAGAATACCATCACTGACGGCAAAGCTGTCATAGCTCTTGTTGCCATTGCGTTTCAGTGTGTCTTTGATTTTATTGAAGGTAGAAGCAGCTGAACCGTTGACAGTGCGGCTGTTATATGGCGCAATCACAACTTTCTTTTTGGTGCCTTTGGCGATTACCTTCTGCACAGGGTTGGTGATGATCTCGGTTCCGGTCTGGGTGCGTGAGATGAAAACGCCGTTTTCATATAAATCGTCAAAAATCAGGGCACGCTGACCAGTCACTCCTTCGGCGCGAACCTTTGTTTCACCGATATAAATTTCAGGATCATTTACAGTGACTGTGCTGAATGGAATTTCTTCCAGCACGCGCTCAGTTTTATGCTCTACATCAACATAGGCAATTATCGCACCATAGCTCGATTCGACATCAGCAGCCTGATGTTCGATCCGGCTGCCGTCCTCTGTGTTCAGCAAATCAAAGCCCGAACGGCTGATCAGGTCTTCCATTGATAAATCAGGCGCGGCAGCCTCCAACGCTATACCGGCGTATGAAAGTGTGAAATTATTGCGTTTGGTGATGCTTACCTCGTAGCTGTTGCCGGCAGCCAGCGGCAGATTATCCGGTGCTGAAAGCAGATCTTTTTCACCCACTATAATATCGGCAGCATCGAGTGCTTCAATTAAAGTCGGTTCATAAGTTGTAAACTCCAGAGTCTGAGAATCAGGCGTCCGTACAATCAACTGTGCCGGGACCAGCTTGTCATCTGTGAGCAATGTCGGCTGTTCGCTCAGAACTAAAACTGCCGGTACAACCAGCAGAACCAGTACCAGCAGATAACCGCCGCGCAGGGTTTTTCTGATTAGGGCAGCGTCAAATTTGTGTTTCATGTGCCAAATTATAAATAAACATGCTTAAGCTGTCAAAGTTGGTCGCTGATTGTAGGTGCGCTGAGTCGTATGTTACAATTATTGAGGCTTTATGTGACATAAATTATCCGGAGGGCACCATGAAAAAGAACGAGGATTTGCTGCACAGCACGCTTCAAGGGTTTGACAACGAGCAGGTTCGCAAGTTTATGCCACGTGGTTTACGCCGGCTTATAGCTTTTTTACTGCTCCTGGTGCTCTTAGTATCTGTTGTAGTTTCTCTGGCCGCTTTCCGGCCGGTCATTATTACCATGACAACCCCGATGTTTGCCTACAGGCAGGACATTTCGTCCGATTATAAAATAAATCTCAAGTCGGATGCGCCCTTTGAGCAGCGTTCACTGCCGGCCGGCGGTGCTTATGTCAGTGATTATTCGGAATCTGTTACTGTCGATTTCGATATCCAGCAGCGCGCTTTGCATCTCGGCAGTCTGGTCAGCAGACAGCAGACAGACGCAATTCTGCAGGTACACGCTGTTAACGACCCGAACGTTCTGCTTATGGAAAGAAAA
>CAZOMW010000030.1:0-18541 GCA_964581135.1 uncultured Oscillospiraceae bacterium | reverse complement strand
GTGTCGTTTGAAACCTGTAAATTTGCCTTTTCACTGCAGCCGATTGTTAGTTGAAAACACGTGTAGACTCAACATCCTGAAAAGTATCCAGACAGCAAAAAGCTCCGAAGCGGTTAAACTTCAGAGCTTTTTCTGGCAGGGGAGACGCGATTCGAACACGCAACCGACGGTTTTGGAGACCGTTGCTCTACCGTTGAGCCACTCCCCTTCGCGCGCACTCAATACTATCATTTGAGAATTGAACTGTCAACGACTCGCTTGATATTCTGCTTGATATTTTGTGTATCGCAGGCTGATCAGGTTTGCATGTGCAGTGCACAAATGGTATCATTTTCTGAGATTCATCTACTGCTGTTAACGTCTGAGCTGACGCTATTTCAAGTGATTTTACTGAGGTTTTGAGCATGCAATTGGCTATCATTGGTACAGGCAATATGGGGCAGGCCATCCTTAAAGGCATCATCCGTCAGCAGACTGCCAAACCAGCCGATATTAAAATATTTGACACAGATTTCGCAAAAACTGCGGCACTGGCAGCTGAGCTGGGAGTTTCGGCTGCTGTAAATGCGGCAGAAACCATTAAGAACGCAGACGTTGTGATACTGGCAACCAAACCGGCTGTCTGTGAAACTGCTCTGGTTCCGCTGCGTTCTGTTTTTACGAAAAATCAGATTCTGGTATCAATCGCTGCCGGACTAACGCTGGCCAGATTGAGGCATATTGCCGGCCCTGAGCCGGTACTGGCACGCGTAATGCCGAATATGCCGGCGCTGGCGGGGTGCGGTGTCAGCGCGCTGGCGCTCGAACAGCCGGATGTCAAAGTTGAGCAATTGCTGTTAAACCTGTTCACTGTTATCGGCGATGTCCACCTGGTTGATGAAAGTCTTTTTGACGCTGTGACGGCACTCAGCGGCAGCGGGCCTGCTTATATGATGCTTATTCTGGAGGCATTGGCTGACGGCGCCGTCGAAGCTGGTCTGCAGCGAGAACTGGCTATTAAAATGGCAGCACAGACAATGGCCGGGTCAGCCCGGCTGCTTTTGGAAACCAGTAGTCATCCCGGGCAGATCAAAGATCAGGTCTGTTCACCGGGCGGCACCTCAATCGCAGGAATCAGTGCTTTGGAAGCACGTGGCGCCCGGGCTGCACTTATGGCGGCGGTTCGGGCTGCAGCGAAGAAATCAGCAGCCATGCGGGAAGAAGCGGAATGCAGCAATCCAGCGGCTGATCCTGCCAAAAACGGCAAAACCGAACAAATAAAGATAGAAATGGCAGCAAACGAGGCACATGACTGATTCACACGCAAACAACCACCGAAAATCTGATATTCTGACCGAAGTAATTATCTATACAGATGGTGCCTGTTCAGGCAATCCCGGCCCCGGTGGCTGGGCCGCGATCCTGATGGCAGACGGTGCCGAAAAAGAAGTATCCGGCGGTGAACCCGCGACAACAAATAACCGGATGGAGCTGACAGCTGCCATTGAAGCTCTGAAGAGACTGACAAGACCCTGTCGGGTTCGTTTGTACAGTGACAGTGCTTATCTGGTTTCAGCCTTTAATCAGGGCTGGCTGGCCAATTGGCAGCGCAATGGCTGGCGCAACGCCGCCGGCGACCCCGTCAGCAACATGGATTTATGGCAGGAATTGCTGCGGCTGGCCGCGCCGCATGATATCGAATGGATTAAGGTTAAAGGGCATAGCGACAATGTCTTCAATAACCGCTGTGATGCCCTGGCTGTCGCGGAAATTAAAATTCTGCGTCAGCAGCAGACAGAGGAGTGATTGAATGTTCACCGAGAAGACAATAGATCGCAAAACCATTTTTGAAGGCCGAGTATTTAATGTCATGCTCGATACAGTGGAGCTTGTCAATGGCAAGCTCGCTCGTCGGGAGCTGGTAATGCATAACGGCGGCGCCTGTATTATTGCGATTGATAATTACGAACAGGTTCACCTGGTGCGTCAATATCGCAAGCCCTTTGAAAAAATGCTTCTGGAGGTACCGGCAGGCAAGCTGGAAAAGGATGAAGCACCGCAGGTTTGTGCCGCCCGGGAACTGACTGAAGAAACAGGCTGGATCGCCAACACTATTATCCCGCTGGGAAAAATGTACCCGACCCCTGGTTATTGCAGCGAAATTCTTTATCTGTACCTTGGTCTGGACCTTGATAAAGGAATCGCCCGTCCAGACGAGGGCGAGTATCTGGATGTTGTTTCCCTGCCTTTCAGCGAAGCCTTGGAGATGATTGATCGCAACGAAATTCAGGATGCCAAAACCCAGTTAGCAATAATAAAAGCCAAACGTTATCTGGATTCAATCGATTGGACGCCCCGTCCGACTGGTTCTGCACTGCCTGCCGTAGGGGAGGAAGACTAAACAATGTCTGAGCCTGTAGACCGCCGCCAGGAGATCAGCGCGCTCCTATATCTGACAGCAGGAGTCTTTCTGGGTATTTCCTACTATTTTCCGGCTGCCAAAACCGGTGCGCTTGGCAGAATCCTGGTTCAAGCAGGACAGGCGCTTTTTGGTGCCCTGGCATTTATTCTGCCTGTTCTGTTTATCTACATGGCAATTGAGAGGTTTTTAGCCCGACAGCCGCGGTTCACCAGTGAACGTTTCCGTTATGTGACGCTGCTGCTGATCAGTATTGCAGGTCTGTTGCATACTTTGACACTTGATGCGGCAGCTTTCCGCCAGCTTTCAACACCACTGGATTCAGATGCTCCTTCAGCCACGGAGTCCCTGAAAATCCTGTTTCAAAGTGCTGTTGAACCGACCAGGTTCAGTGAGTTGAGCAAGCTTAGGTCCGGCGGCATGCTGGGCGGTCTGCTTTCGCAGTCAATGACAGCTTTGGCCGGTACTACAGGTGCTGCAATTATTTTGTCAGCATTTATCCTGGTTTTGCTTGTCCTGCTCTTCAATGTTTCCTATGCCAAAGCAATCAACAGGACAGCACAGGCTTTAAGCACAACCAGAGATCGCGTCAGCGGCGCCATGAGGAATTCTGTGGAAACGATGCGTCAGAATGCCGCCGACCGCAGCAGCCGGCGCGAAAGCTATAACCTGCAGATTGAACAGACTGGGACTCCTGATGTTGCTTTGGCTGCAAATCTGGACGGGCAGTACCCGCCCTCAGGAACCGGTGAGTTTGTCTTTTCCACGGAAAATAATGATTCCCCCGCAGAGCATGTACCTGAGTTTCTGCGGCAGGCAGCCGCACCTGCTGATCACAGCGGCGGTTTTGTTTCCTTCCCCGGACCACAGGCAAACAGTCCGCCTGAGGCTGTTCAGCTCGGAGATTTCGCTGATGAAAGCATTGATGATGACATAGAACCGGAATTTGAGGTCAGGTTGCCGGCCGGAATACATCGCGTGGATATGACCGAGGCGGCCTTCGCTGCTGATTCTGATCCAAATGGCAGTAATACCTTTCTTTCTGCAGGCTTAGCTGCAGAGGCTGGTTCTGCTCTGAGCAATGGTGCAGCAGTCGGAAACTCGCAGACCGGTATCGCTGCAGCCGGTGCCGAAAATCATAAGCATGTCAGGGCCGACCAGATTCCCATCCCTTATCAAAAGCCACCTTTGCATCTGTTGAATACCGATTCAACCGCCGGCGTTAAGCAAAACCTGCAGCGTATCCCTGAGCTGGGCCGCAAGCTGGAAGCTACACTAAAAAGCTTCGGAGTTGATGCCAAAGTTGTTAATTATACTGCCGGAGCCACAATAACCCGCTTTGAGCTGACACCCGGACCGGGCGTTAAAGTCAGCAAAATTGTCGGTTTGGCAGACGATATTGCCCTTAATCTGGCCGCGATGGCTGTCAGAATTGAAGCGCCGATTCCCGGCAAATCAGCGATCGGCATTGAAATACCCAACAAAGAGACAACACCGGTTCTATTGCGGGCGATTCTGGAATCACCGGAATTTGCCAGAGCCAAAACACCGTTGACTGTAGCTTTGGGCCGCGACATTCAGGGAACACCAATATTATGCGATCTTACCCGAATGCCGCACCTTCTGATCGCCGGCGCAACCGGTTCAGGTAAATCGGTCTGTTTAAACACGATATTAATGAGTATTCTGTTCCGCTGCACACCGGATGATGTGCGGTTGCTGATGATTGACCCCAAAGTAGTTGAGCTCAGCATCTATAACGGCATTCCTCATCTGTTGTCGCCGGTTGTTACCGACCCGCGCAAAGCCGCCAACACCTTGCTTTGGGCTGTCAATGAAATGGTTCGCCGCTATGGCCTGTTTGCAGAAAAAAAGGTTCGCGACATCAACGGCTATCGCAACACCGCCCGGCAGAACCCGGATGAATTCGAGCCCATGCCGCTTATTCTGGTGGTAATTGACGAGCTTGCTGACCTGATGTCAACTTCTCCGACAGAGGTGGAAGACGCTATCGCCCGTCTGACTGCGATGGCGCGCGCTGCCGGCATCCATTTGATAATCGCTACCCAGCGTCCGTCAGTTGATGTTATCACCGGTGTCATTAAAGCTAATATCCCGTCACGAATAGCTTTTGCGGTTGCTTCACAGGTTGATTCCCGCACCATACTCGATATGGGCGGCGCTGAAAAGCTGCTGGGCAAAGGAGATATGCTTTATTTCCCTCAGAATCTTGCCAAGCCGCTGCGCGGACAGGGTGCTTTTGTATCAGATGGTGAAGTTGAAAAGGTTCTGCGGTTTATTAAATCCAACAGTGAAAAAGATTACGACGAAGAAATCACGGAAGCTATCAACACCCCGGTACAGACCAGTGGCAAAAGCAATGGCGGTAGTGATCAGCAGGACGAACTGTTGCCTCAGGCGGCCGAGCTTGTCGTTGAGGCCGGTTATGCATCTGTGTCTTTACTTCAGAGGCGTCTGAATGTCGGTTATCCGCGGGCAGCGCGTCTGATTGACCGGATGCAGGAAAAAGGTTATGTGGGCCCCTTTGAAGGCAGCAAGCCGCGGAAAGTTATATTGACTGTCGGCCAGCTGATGGAGCTGAAAAACAAGGGGGAACTCTGAGATGGCTTTTTTGCCTGTCAGCGCTGCTGATCTGGCCGAACACGGCTGGGACAGAATAGATTTTCTGTTTATCAGCGGTGATGCTTATGTGGATCACCCTTCTTTCGGCACTGCTTTGCTGACCCGCTTGCTGGAAAGTAAAGGTTACCGGGTGGGAATTGCAGCCCAGCCTGATCCCGATGACCCCGAAAGTCTGTTAGCCATGGGCTGCCCGGCTTACGGCGTTTTTATATCAACAGGTGTTGTTGATTCAATGGTGAATCATTATACGGCAGCCGGCCGCAAACGCAGTGACGACCGTTACAGCCCCGGAGGCAAGACCGGTTATCGTCCTGACAGGGCTCTGATCCGTTATGGTCAAATGGTTCGTGAACAGCTGGGAGCTGTGCCGCTTATAGTTGGCGGTATTGAAGCCAGCCTGCGGCGTTTTGCGCATTATGATTACTGGAGCGACAGCGTTCGGCAAAGCATCCTGATCGACAGTCAGGCAGATATTCTGGTTTATGGAATGGGAGAACTGCCGATTATCGAAATTGCTCGCTTGCTGGCACGAGGCGCCAGCGTTGAGAGTATTAACAATCTGCGCGGGACTGCAGTTGCCCGCCGGCATGACCAGCTGCCGCGTAAGCTGGTTGCCGCGATAACCGAATTAACTGCAGCAGAAACGGGCGCGGAAGCTGAAGAATTCCCTCAGAATGATATCTGCATACTGTTGCCGGCTGCGGATGTTGTCCAGGCAGACAAACGTCTTTACGCCCGCGCTTTCCATGTTCAACAGAGTGAACAGGATCCGGCTGCCGGCCGGGTGCTTGTCCAGCCTCATCATAGTCGTCTGGTTGTTCAGAATCCGCCGCAAAGGCCGATGACAACAACTGAACTGGACGGTATTTACGATCTGCCTTTCGAGCGCAAGGCTCATCCTATGTACGACGCTGCCGGTGGTGTGCCTGCTTTGGCTGAGGTGCGTTTTTCGATCAATAGTCATCGGGGCTGCTTTGGGTCCTGCGCTTTCTGTGCGATTGCCTACCACCAGGGCCGGATTATTCAAAACCGCAGCGCTGATTCAATAGTGCGCGAAGGCCGTAAGCTGACAGATCTGGCTGGCTTCAAAGGCTATATCCATGATGTCGGCGGCCCGACAGCCAATTTCTATCTGCCGGCCTGTGAGCGTCAGGAGCAGGGAAGTGTCTGCCGCGAGCGTCTGTGCCTCTGGCCGAAGGTATGTCCGCGTCTTCGAATAAGTCATAGCGAATATCTGTCTGTATTGAGGCAGCTGCGCCGTTTGCCGGGAGTAAAAAAGGTGTTCGTCCGCTCCGGCGTTAGATTTGATGCTGTTGTTAATGATCCGGACCCGATATTTCTGGAGGAACTTTGTCAGTATCATGTAAGCGGACAGCTTAAAGTGGCTCCCGAGCACACCGTTGACAGCGTCCTGAGCCTGATGCGCAAGCCCGGGCACGAGGTTTTTGAAACATTTGCTGCCAGGTTCAAGGAAGTAAATGAACGCCTGGGGCTTAAGCAGTACCTTGTTCCTTACTTAATCTCCGGCCATCCCGGCTGTACGCTTGAAATGGCTGTCGAACTTGCCGGATACATCCGGGCCCAAAAGGTAATGCCGGAACAGGTTCAGGATTTTTACCCTACTCCCGGTACTGTTTCAACCACAATGTATTACACTGGGCTTGATCCTGCTACACTGGAACCTGTTTATGTTCCGGATGCGGAAGAAAAGGCGATGCAGCGGGCATTGCTGCAGTTTTCTCTGCCGCGGAACCGAAAGCTGGTGGAAAAAGCTCTTAAGCAGCTTGGCAGAATGGATTTGATCGGTCATCATCCTGAGGCTCTGTTGTTGCCCGTCAGAGCAGCTCGAGGCAACCATAATAAAAGCGAAAACAAAAAATAAAAGCGGCAACAAGAGCAACATCAAAAGCGACAACAAAAGTAAACGTCGAAAAAGCAACTAACACAAACAATTTAAAAAATAATAAAGCCAATAATCAATAGATAGAATATTGCGGGAGACATACTTCATATGGACACTATCAGATCAGCTGAAATAGTAGCAGTAGGCACAGAGTTGCTTTTAGGCCAGACAGTAAATACAAATGCTTCATATCTGGCAATGCAGCTCGCTGAAATCGGCATATTTTCTTATTATCAGACAGTTGTCGGCGACAACCCGAATCGTATGCGGGCTCAAATTGAGATTGCTGCCCGACGCAGTGACTGTGTCCTGATTACTGGCGGTCTGGGGCCAACTAAAGACGACATTTCCATGACAATCGCAGTGGAAGTAGCCGGGAAAAAGCTTATCCAGCACGAACCAAGCCGTCGTGCTCTGGAAGATTATTTCAAAAAACGCGGTCGTACCAATGTAACAGACAATAACTGGAAGCAGACTTTAATGCCTGAAGACGGTATTGTGCTCCCCAACAGCAAAGGAACAGCACCGGGTGTAATTCTGCCTTGCGTATTCGAAGGCCATAAAACTGTTTTGATACTGCTGCCGGGTCCGCCAAGCGAACTACAACCAATGTTCAAAAAGAATGTACGGCCTTATCTGGAAGCGAGGGCTGATCAAAAGCTGCGCAATCAATATATCCGTATGTTCGGGATAGGTGAATCTGCCGCGGAAGCAGCCATCCAGGATCTTGTCGACAGCCAGACAAATCCAACCATCGCGTCTTATGTTGCCGGCGGTGATGTGATGTTCCGCATTACCCAGCAGATTTCGAATGAAAACGAGCCTGATTTGAATGGACCCGTTATTGAAGCAATCAAGGAACGGCTTTCTGATTATATATTTGAGATCGGCCAGCGCTCGATGGCAGAGGTAGTAGTCGATTTGCTGCGCGACGCCGGCCGCACGGTCAGCTTCGCAGAGTCCTGCACCGGTGGATTGCTTGCAGCCTCGATCACCGATATCGCCGGCAGCAGCGCTGTGTTTAAAGGCGGAATTGTAGCATATGATAATTCGGTAAAAATGCAGCTGCTAAGGGTTTCTGAGCAGATACTACAGTCAGAAGGTGCCGTTAGTGCTGCCTGTGCCGAAGCTATGGCCACCGGATGTCGTGATGTAATGAACACGGATTACGCCGTATCAGTAACTGGAATAGCCGGACCTGACGGTGGTACTGAACAAAAGCCGGTCGGTTTGGTTTATCTGGCAATTGCAGATAGTCAGGGTGTGGAAAGTGTGGAACTGAACCTGTTCGGAGACCGAGAACGAATCCGGCAGGGAGCCGTACGTCAGGCGCAGAATATGCTTTGGCGTCGGCTGTCGGCATGAATAACGGGCACCATAATTCTCCGCTGCGCAGAGGGTCGGACCTGCCGCTCTCAACAGGACAGAACCCGAACAAC
The DNA here is from genome assembly GCA_964581135.1 of uncultured Oscillospiraceae bacterium. GTDB lineage: Bacteria > Bacillota > Clostridia > Saccharofermentanales > UBA5734 > JAXGXQ01. The sequence continues at coordinate 10,158 of CAZOMW010000030.1, read as the reverse complement.
GGTTCGCGCAGTCTGACTGTTTCAACAGCGATCATGATGTTCGGTTTACTGCTGAGTAAGCTGACCGGCCAGCTGCGTGAAATTTTAATCATGCCGGTTTTCGGCGGCAATCCGGAGATTACAGATGCTTATATAATCGGCTTTCAAGTGCCGGATCTTTTTTTTCAACTTCTGGTCGGCGGTGCGATTCAAGCTGCGATTACACCATTTCTGGCGGCTTCACTGGAACGGGGTGCCGAGCGCCGTGCCTGGCGCAGCCTTAGTGTTTTTATAAATTATGCTGCCGTAATTATGGTTGTCGCTTCTGCATTCGGGATTATCGTGGCCCCCTGGCTGGTGCCACTGCTTAATGCCGGCAAATCTGAACTGACTGTTAATCTGGCAGTAAAAGTAACTCAGGCGCTTTTCCCGCAGGTCTTTTTCATGATGATGGCGGCGCTTTGCATCGGCATTCTTAACGCTTATAAGCGCTTTACCTCAACCTCATTCGGCCCGGCTGTATATAATATCGCGGTTATTCTGGCCATGGTAACGCTGGGCGCGGCATCACCGCTGGGTGCTGTCAGAACTGCTGTAGGCGTAACTATCGCGGCTCTGATCTACTTTTTATTGCAGTTCTTTCTCGCCCGCTCCATGTTCCGAAATTACCGTTTCAGCTTCAACCGACAAGACAGTGGTTTTCGTAAGCTTGTGAAACGGGCTCTCCCGACTTTATTCTCCGGCTCAATAATTCAGCTGAACACAATAATTCTTAATTCATTTGCCTTTCAGTTCGCTGGTGCCGCAACAATGCTGCGGCAGGCTTCCACAACCTGGCAGCTGCCGTATGGCATTTTCACGGTGGCCATCGGTAACGTTATGCTGCCATCATTATCCAGAAATTTTGCCGCCGGCGATGATCAGTCTGCCCGTCGGCTTCTTACCCAGAGTATACGGCGGGCTTTATTTCTTGTTGTCCCGGCCGCGGCTGTTTTCTTTTTCATGCCGCATGACACTATAGCGGCTATTTTTCAGTGGGGAAGCAGTTATACCGATGCTTTCGCGGCTCAGACTGCAGAAGTTCTGCGTTTCTACTGCATAGCAATGGTTGCACATACCTTTGTTTTTCTGACTAATCAGGCTTTTTATTCTCGCGGCCAGACCAGAATCGCTCTGGTTAACGGTATCCTTACCTTGTTCCTTAACACCCTGCTTTGTTATCTGTTTACAAGTTTTACCGGACTTGGCGTTGCCAGCCTTTCACTTGCATACACTATTACCAGTGTGTTCAGCGCTCTGTTTTTGTCCGGCATGTACAGGCTCAACCGACCGCAGGCTGTACCGCGCGGCATTTCCAGATATATGCTGAGTTTACTGTTCTGCGTTTTGCCTCTGGCAGCTGTTGTTCTGGGGCTGGAACTTCTGCCGGTCGATCCAGAAGGGAAGGCGGCTCGTCTTCTCTGGTACGCGGTGCGGGCTCTGGCAGGTCTGACTGCCTACGCGGCAGCGGCTGTTGTTGTGGGATTGCCTGAAATGAGGCAGATGCTTGGCAAGCTGCTCCGGCGGTTGGTCCGTCGCTGAGTCTGGTATGCAGAACCTGTCGTTTGCCGGCGACTTAATATGTAGAAAGTTGTCTTTTTCCAGCAGCTTAACCTGTTTCTGATTCGGTTGACGGATCAGCGGACAAGACGTATAATTTTTTCGAGACAGAACGATTGTTCTATTTTAATGGTGGAGGTTCCCATGGCGAAAACTGATAAATCCAAAGCAGTGAAGAGCTCTGCTGACAACAAGGCGCTGGCGGATCGCGGCCGGGCACTGGAGGCCGCTCTTGGCCAGATAGAAAAACAATTCGGCAAAGGTGCGGTTATGAAGCTGGGCGAACGCACCAGCATGCAGGTAGCAAGTATTTCAACAGGAGCGCTCTCACTTGATATAGCCCTGGGAATCGGCGGAGTTCCTCGCGGCCGTGTTATTGAGGTTTTCGGACCGGAAGCTTCCGGTAAAACCACAGTCGCCCTGCACATGATAGCTGAGGCGCAGCGTGACGGCGGTACGGCAGCCTTTATCGATGCCGAGCACGCGCTGGATCCCGTCTATGCCCGTAATTTAGGGGTTGACATCGATAATCTGATTGTGTCACAGCCCGACACAGGCGAGCAGGCACTGGAAATCACAGAGGCACTGGTTCGCAGCGGCGCTATCGACATTATCGTCATTGACTCGGTTGCAGCCCTGGTGCCCAAAGCGGAAATTGACGGTGAAATGGGCGATTCCCATATCGGTCTGCAGGCCCGCCTGATGTCACAGGCTCTGCGCAAACTTTCCGGTGTTATCAGCAAATCCAGCACTGTTGCTTTGTTCATTAACCAGCTGAGAGAAAAGGTCGGAATCATGTTCGGCAATCCGGAAACTACACCCGGCGGCCGGGCGCTAAAATTCTATGCTTCGGTACGGCTTGATGTTCGCCGCATCGAAACGCTGCGCAATGGTTCGGAAATTGTCGGATCACGCACAAGGGTTAAAGTCGTAAAGAACAAGGTTGCGCCGCCTTTCAAAGAAGCTGAATTCGATATTATTTACGGCGAAGGCATTTCCAAAGAAGCCAGCATACTTGATATTGGCGTTAATTATGATGTTGTCGACAAAAGCGGCGCCTGGTTCTCGTATAACGGCCAGCGCATCGGGCAGGGCCGTGACAACGCCCGCCTGTTCCTGAAAGCTAATCCTGAAATCAGGGATGAAATTGAACTGAAGATCCGTTCTCTGCTGGCTGAGGCAACTGAACCAGCGGCAGAATCGGAGGCAGTTGGAGAAGTCGGAGAAGTAGAGATTGAAGAAGATATCCTGGGACTCGATCTCTGAACCTCGGGATCCGGAAGAAATTGAACGGGAAAAACTGAACCGGGAAGCTCGCTCGGCAGCGATTCGTTATATCGGAATCGCTGCCCGCAGCTCCGGCGCGGTATCCGGTTTTCTTGAGCGCAAACAATATTCTGCTGAGGTTATCGAGGAAGTCATAGCGCAGCTTCTGGCAGAAGGTTATATTGATGATCTGCGTCCGGCCAGACGCATCCTGCGTGAACGCACCGGTGCCAAGTCTGAATCGCGGCTGGCATTGCGTAACCGTCTGCTGCGGCAGGGAGTTGCAGTCGAAGTTATAGATCAACTAAGCGATCAGATGATACCGGACAGTGAGAGCGCCAGGCAGCTGGTTAATAAGCGTTATGAGCGGGAACTGCGGTCATTGGTCAGTCTCAACAGGGAAGAGCGGCAAAAGTTGTACGAGAAAATTGGTCGTTTTCTGCAATCCCGTGGCTATGCGAGCAACGTAATTGAAAAAACACTCAACGAAACATTTTCCGAAATCCGGAATTGACAGCCAACCCGGGAAAGTACTTCATCAGCTTATTTCTGAAGATAGTTTCAAGTGGCCGGTTTTATGAATCAGGATTACAACTGGCTGGTTTCTGAATCTGTTTTGCTTTCTCGGCTGCAAGTGTTATTATTAAATGCCGACTCCGGATCAACGGCAGTCGGCATTAATAAATTTAAAATAATTAATCAGGCAGGTAAATATGTCCCTGACTCCCTTTAATCAATACAAAATCGCAATCATCTCCTTAGGCTGCGCCAAGAATCTGGTGGATGCCGAATGTATGAGTCAGCAACTGCGCGATAACGGTCACCAGCTAGTACCAGATGCCGCTGAAGCAGATGTTGTTATCGTAAATACCTGTGGATTTATTGAATCGGCAAAAAAAGAAGCAATAGATACAATTCTGGCGATGGCTGACTACAAAAAGCCGGCAGGCTCAGCCGATTATCTGATTGTTACCGGTTGTCTGGCGCAACGTTATCGTAAGGAAATCGCTGCTCAACTGCCGGAAGTTGATGCCATCCTGGGAGTCTCCGAATACAATGATATCAGCGCGACGATTGAACAGCTTTATGGCACCGTAGTGAGGGAAACCGATAAGGCAAACGAAGCTGCTGCCTTAAATCCGGCAGCAGCCGTAGACGCCCGCCTGCAGCATCTTAACAGCAAACGCAAACCTTCCACTGTTGGTTACGCATACATAAAGATAGCCGAAGGCTGTTCCAACAACTGCAGTTATTGTGCTATTCCAGGCATTCGCGGCCCTTTTATTTCACGTCTTTTTGAGGATATCGTTGGTGAAGCACAAAATCTGGCGGCACAAGGATATCATGAGCTTGTTCTGATCGCTCAGGATACAACCCGCTACGGAATTGACTTATACGGATCACGCGAGCTGCCGCGTCTGCTGCGCTCTATAGCTGCCCTTGAAGAGGTCGAAACCATTCGGGTGCTTTATGTTTATGCAGACGGTATTACAGATGAGCTGATAGACTGTTTGGCTAACGAACCCAAAATCCTGCACTATCTTGATTTGCCGATTCAGCACGCGGCTGACAAAATTCTTCAACGCATGAATCGACGCGACAGACAGTCAGACTTACGCACTGTTATCGCAAAGCTGCGGGCGGCAATGCCTGACCTGATCCTGCGTACCACTGTAATGGTTGGCTTTCCCGGCGAAACCGTTGTCGAGTTCAGGGAACTGCTTGCCTTTCTGAAAGAGATCAGATTTGAACGCCTGGGCTGTTTTATCTATTCACCTGAAGAAGGCACAGTTGCCGAGCGCATGCATCCGAGAGTACGAAGCGATGTATCTTGTCGGCGGGAAGAACAGGTCATGCTGCTGCAACAGCAGATAACCAAAGAAGCAAATGAGGCCCGAATCGATAGTATTGTTCCTGTTTTGCTTGAAGAAGTTGACGAGGATGGGATATTCTACAAAGGTCGAAGCTACGGCGAAGCACCAGAGGTTGACCCGGTAATTCTGGTTGCAGCCTCAAATGAATCGGTCCGGATCGGAGAAGTCCATCCAGTAAAAATCTTAACCGCAAATGAGTATGAAATGATTGGAGAAACTGTGTTGTGAACCTTCCCAACAGACTTACCCTGATTCGAATTGTTCTTGTCCCGTTCATTATTATTTTTATGCTGCCGGTACCATTCGGCGGGGACTTTTTCGCCGGCTGGAATAACTTTGTTATTAACTATGGTCATTATCCGGCTGCATTACTTTTCGTGATCGCCTCTCTCACTGATCTGTTTGACGGTAAGATAGCCCGCAGCCGCGGCCTGGTAACAAATCTGGGCAAATTTCTTGATCCGATTGCTGACAAGCTGCTGATCATTTCCGTGTTGACAGTGCTGGTTCAGCAACAACGAATTCATTCAGTAGTAGCCATCATTATTATTATTCGCGAGTTTGTGGTTACTGCCATTCGACTTGTAGCAAGCGATTGCGGCAAAGTAATTGCAGCCAGTAAGCTGGGGAAAATGAAAACCATGCTGCAAATGACAGCAATAACATTCCTGATGCTGGAAAAGCCAATCAATCACTTGCTGACCGGTCGGATCGAAGAAATCTGGGTTACTCGTACAGGCAACTTCCTGCTTTTCCTGGCGGTTGTTATGACTCTGGTCTCGGGCTTTGATTATCTGATTAAGAATATTGATTTTTTCAAGGAATCTGAATAAATCCCGCCTGTTTTAAGAACTGTCAGCTGTGAGCTTGATAATCTCTTGACTATCAAATAAAAATAGGTTATGTTAACCGGAAATGCCGGTTTTAAACAAAAACGAGCATGTAAATGTTTTCCAATATGAGGAGGTTTTCTAAATGTCCAACGATCAGATTTTTGAAACAGTACAAAAGATTCTTGTTGACCAACTGGGAGTCGAGGAAGACTTGATCACCATGGAGTCCAACTTTATTGATGACCTTAACGCGGATTCGCTTGATATCGTAGAGCTGGTTATGGCGATGGAGCAGGAATTTAATATTTCTATCCCCGACGAGGAAGCAGAGCGCATCAAAACAGTCGGTGACGCAGTCGATTTCATCAAAAACAACAATTAAGCCAAATCAGACCAACAAAAGAAGCACCGCAAAGTGCTTTTTTTCTTGGTGCTGCTTTCTCCCGACACAGGTGACAAAATGAACAGCGCGGCAAACCCTGACAGCTCAGGACCTGACCTCAGACAACTCCAGAAGCGAATCGGTTATGCTTTCCAGAATGATAATCTTCTGCTTGAAGCTGTGACGCACTCTACTTATGCGTACGAGCTGCGTCAGTCTGATTGTCTCGATAATGAGCGCCTAGAATTCCTGGGTGATGCTGTGCTTGATCTGGTAATCAGCCACCTGCTTTACCGGAATAATTCGCGGTTGAGCGAAGGTCAGATGACAAAAATCCGCGCGCTTGTGGTGTGTGAGCCGACTTTATCGAAGGCTGCCGAAGCTCTGAATCTGGGCAGCTACCTGCGGTTGGGTCGCGGCGAAGACGCGACCGGCGGCCGCAGAAAACCTTCCAACCTCTCAAACGCAGTTGAAGCTATAATTGGCGCTACGTTCGAGGACGGGGGTTATAAGTCAGCAGAGGCTCTTGTTGAACTACTGCTCGCTGCCGATCTGGAAAAAGCTATAGCAGGCAAACTTGTATATGATTTTAAAAGCAGGCTGATAGAGCTTATTCAAGGAACCAGACCGCAATCTACTCTGCAATTTATCATAATCAAGGAAGAAGGCCCGGTCCACGAACGCACCTTTACCGCTCAGGTGCTGTTGGATGATCGTCCGCTAGGCGAGGGCACAGGCAACAGTAAAAAAGAAGCCGAACAGCAGGCCGCGCATGAGGCGTTGCTGAGAATGGAATAGCAGCCGGCACCCTCGGGTATGCTATAATGTTCTGGATTTGTACCACGGGGGTTATTTAATGCACCTGAAATCTCTTGAAATACAGGGCTTCAAATCTTTTCCGGAACGCACTGTAATTGAATTTCATCAAGGAGTTACCGCCATCATCGGCCCCAACGGCAGCGGCAAGTCGAATGTAACCGACGCCATTCGCTGGGTTCTTGGCGAGCAAAGCGTCCGCACCCTGCGTGGTTCGCGCATGGAGGACGTGATTTTTACGGGCACCCAGTCGCGCCGGGCCATGAGCTATGCTGAAGTCAGCATGGTAATTGATAATCAGGATCGAAAACTGCCGATAGATTACGGCGAGCTCGCCGTTACCAGGCGGCTGTACCGCTCGGGTGACAGTGAGTACTACCTGAATAAAACCCTATGCCGCCTTAAAGATATCACCAGTTTGTTTATGGATACCGGTCTCGGGCGTGACGGTTATTCGATCGTCGGACAGGGCCGGATTGATGATATTCTTAGTAACCGTTCCGAGGACCGGCGCCGTGTTTTTGAAGAGGCTTCCGGCATAGTCAAATTCAAGACTCGCAAAGATGAAGCTGAACGCAAGCTTGCCAATACAGAGCTTAACATGCTGCGGATAAACGACGTTATCGATGAACTTAACGATCGGATCGAACCTCTTGAACAGCAGTCTAAAGTCGCAAAACGATACCTTACTCTGCGTGATCAGCTTAAGGACCGCGAAACAAATTTACTAGTTGATTCAATTAATCAGCACGAACAGAAACGGTTGGAACAGTCAGAAGAGCTGTTTCAGGTGACCGAGGATCTGCGTGACGAAAACTTCAGGCTCGAAAACCTCCGCGAACGAAACACGCAGCTGCAAACTGAAAGCCAGGCTTTGGAACAGGCTTTAACAGAACAGCGCGCCCGCTTTCTTGAACTCAGTCAGGAGTTGTCTGCTGCCGAAGGTCAGCTGATGCGTGACCAGGATCATATTCAACAACTGCGGCTGCAGATCAGCGTCAGTGAATCCGAGCAATCGGAGCTTGACCGTCAGCTGGCGGAACTTGATAACGAACTGGCAGATAAACAAACCAGAGCCGGACGCTTGAAAACCCAGGCGGAGCAATACAAAAACCGCTTAACCGCGGCAGAAGTCGAAATGAATGCTGTTTTGTCGGTACTGGATCAGCAGGAGAAACTTCTGGAAGCCCAAAAGACAGAGCTTTCAGGGCTGCAGGACAAACTCTTCGACCAGCGTGGCCAGTTGCAGCAACTGCGCGGTCAGGGCAGTCTGATCGATTCCCGCCAGCGTTCGCTGAAGCTGGAGCTGGCTGACCTGGTAAGTGATACGGATCGCAACCGGATTCAACAGGAGGAAGCTGAAACCTCACTGACCGCAATCCGGCAAAAACTGGCCGGTTTGGCAATTGAGGCGGAAGAAGCCCGGCGGCGCCTGGCAGAAGAACAAAACGGTATCACCGCTCTTGCACGCCAGATCACAGCTGAAGAGCAGGAGCTGCATAACAATGAATATCGCCGCCGGACACTGCAGGACCTGGAACGCAACCGTGAAGGCTATGTTGAACCGGTACGCCGCATAATGCAGGAAGCCGGTCGTAATACCGAATTTGCAGTCGGAATCCGCGGCACTCTGGCAGACCTTATCCGAGTCGATCAGGAATATGAAATGGCCATGGAAATCGCACTTGGCCATGCTCTGCAGAATATTGTAACTGAAAATGAGCAGAAGGCTTCAACTCTGATTGGCTGGCTCAAGGAAAAACGTTACGGTCGTGCGACTTTCCTGCCTATAACCAATATCCGCGGCCGCAGCCTGGATCCCGATACGTTACAAACGCTGCAGCGTCAAAATGGTTTTGTAGCTGTTGCTGCTGATCTGGTTCGCAGCGATGATGATCTGCGACCTATAGTCAGCTCTTTACTGGGGCGGGTTGTAGTCGCCGCTGATCTGGCGGCGGCAAACAGCATGGCCAGGCAAATACGTTTTAGCTGTCGGATCGTGACGCTGGCAGGCGATGTTATCAACCCCGGCGGTTCGATGACCGGTGGCTACAATCGTCAGGCCGCCAGCGGCATGCTGAGCCGGTCACGCGAAATTGAGCAGCTGGGAACACGAATAGACAATATCCAGGCGGCTTTGACGGCTAAAAGAGCTGAGCATGCCAAAGCCGAAGCAGCGGCAACAGCTTCAGTCCGCTCTCTGGTAGAGCTTGACCAGCAGACAACTGTTTTGGATCGCGAACGTCTGCAGGCAGAATCGACACTTAATACATTTATTGCCGAACGGACAAGAATTGAAGCACGACACGAAATGCTGCAGCTTGATCTGAACCAGCTGGAAGCACAACAGCAAAGCTATAATACGGAAGCAGCTGCTGCCGAACAGGCGATCGCCGGAATGGAAGCACGCATTGTTGAATTGCGTCAGCAGATAGAGCAGACAGAAACCAGCGGCCGGGAAGACAGAGCCCGTCGAGATGATCTGCGCGAAACTGTATCAGACCTGCGTGTTTCTTTCCGTTCAGTGGAAGAATCGTTGCAGGCAGCTCTGGAAGTGACAGGCAGAATTGAAGCTGAGCGGCAGGCGAGTCTGCAAAGGCAGCAGCGCCGTGAATCCGACCGCACTCATCTTCATACAGAAATAGCAGACCTGGAAACAGCTATGGAGCAAACCGGCAGTCGTATCCTGCAGATTAAAGAAGCCGGCCAGAAGGCTGGTTCTGAAGGCAGCGAGCTGACAAAGCGCAAAGAAGAAGCTGATTCTGAACGTTCAGGTCTCTTTGCTGAGCTGGAAGCAGCTTCTGCCCGCAGTACAGCTCTGCAGACCGAAATCGCCCGGATTGAGGCCCGTCTCAACAAAACTGAGATGCTGCTTGACGAAGCTAAAAACCGCCTTTGGGAGGAATATGAATTAACAGCTGAGCAGCTGGGAACCAACCGTCAGCCTTTAGCAAACAGAGCTGAGGTCAGCCGCGAGGTGGCGAGTCTGCGCAGTGAGTTGCGTGGTCTGGGTGATGTCAATGTCGCGGCTATTGAAGAATTCACGCAGGTAAGTGAACGCTGCGAATTCATGACTGCTCAGCGCGATGATATCGAATCCGCAGCCAAGGATCTGAAAGCTATAATAGAAGAGATAACTATAGCAATGAGACAGCAGTTCTCAGAGCATTTCCAGCAGATAAACGTAAACTTCAGTCAGGTTTTTACTGAGCTGTTCGGCGGTGGTACAGCCGAGCTTAATCTTGAAGATGACAGTGATATTCTGAATTGCGGCATTGAGATCAAAGCCCAGCCGCCGGGCAAAAAACTGCAGAATATGATGCTGCTGTCCGGCGGGGAACGCTGCCTGACTGCGATCGCTCTTTTGTTTGCTATACTCAAACTAAGACCAACCCCGTTCTGTGTTCTG
>CAZOMW010000029.1:16806-18722 GCA_964581135.1 uncultured Oscillospiraceae bacterium | reverse complement strand
CATATTGCCGGCACTAACGGCAAGGGCTCTGTCAGCGCCTACTGTAGCAGCCTGCTGGCCGCTGCCGGTAACCGGGTCGGTGTTTTTACCTCGCCTTACCTGGAAAGATTCACTGAGCGCATCCGCGTTATTGACGGCCGCAAAGGCTTAAATTCAAGACAATGGGATGAGTCCAGCGGCGAGATACCACTTTCAGCCTTGTCGCTTCTGCTTGGCCGGGTTCGCGGGGCTGTGGCGCGTCTGCAAGCGAAGGGCGGCGAACATCCTACCGAATTCGAGATTATCACCGCCACCGCGTTCCTGTACTTCGCTGCCTGCGAGCTTGATGTCGTCGTTTTGGAAGCCGGCCTGGGCGGCCGACTTGATTCAACCAACGTAATTGAACGCCCGCTGGTTGTGATTATTACAGCTATCGGCTACGACCATATGGACAGGCTCGGCTCGACTATTTCTGAAATAGCAGCTGAAAAGGCCGGCATAATCAAAAGCGGCAGCGCGGTATATTTATATGATCCAGCAGCGGCTGCAGCAAATGAAGCTGAGGCAGCTGATATCCGCCGGGTTTTCGAACAACGCTGCCGGGAACTAAAAGCACCACTGACAATAGTCAGGCAGGATCAGGTTGAAAAACTAAGCTTGACTGCCACCGGTCAGCACTTCCGAGTTCTGGGTTTAAAACCGCCGCTGGAAACAGAACTGTGCACTCGTCTGCTGGGAAATTATCAACCGCTCAACGCTGCCCTCGCGATTACAGCCTGCCGCGGCCTGACTGGCCTTATCGCTCGCTCGGTCCGTAGTACAACAGTGAGTCGCGGCATTCGTCTGACCCAATGGCCCGGGCGATTTGAGCTTATCCGCCGGGAACCGATTGTAATTGTTGATGGCGCCCATAACCGACAGGGCGCTGCGGCTCTGGCTGACAGCCTTCAACAGCTCTTCCCGGAACAGCGTTTAATTCTTGTCTGCGGTGTAATGCAGGACAAAGAATACGAATTAATGCTACGGGCGGTCTTAGGGTACGCCGCACCCTACCTGAAAACTATGATCTGTGTCACGCCGGATAATCCACGAGCCCTACCGGCAGCCAGTCTGAAAATGACAGCTGAAAGCATCTATAAAGAATTGATTCAATCCGCAATACCCATGTATAATGACAAGGATGTGGACCTGCCGCTGTTTCAGGTGATTGAACAACCGGCCGGGGCAGCTGCCGCAGCACTGAGTCAGGCGGATCCGCTTACAGACATCATATGTGTTTTTGGTTCGTTGTATCTGGCCGGGCCCCTGCGCCGGTACTTTCAATGATCATGATATGCGAAGCCGGTTTATACCGGAGCGCATTTGGAAGGATAAACTGATGGATTGGCAACAGGTAACGCAAAGCTTTCTTCCTCTCACCAGGGAGCAAACAGTTGAATTTGCGTCGCCGCGGGAAGTGGATCTGGCAATTGCTTCTTACAACCGGGCTATCCGCAACCTGAATCAGGATAGCGCCGATATAGCGTTGATCGCACTGCGTAAGCTAACTTCTGATTACCCCCGTTTTCATGAAGCGGCTTTGTTATATGGCTGTACTCTCGCCCAGGCAGGCGAGCTTCAGGAAGCCCTGAAGCAACTGCAGACTGTGAGAAAGATGCCGGGGCTGCCGGAGGATCTTACAGCCGCCGCTGCGGCTGCGCTGCAGATGGCTGAGGTCGATCTGGACAATCTGGCAAACCAACCTCAGTCGGTCAACAATGCTCCTGCCACAGCTGCATCGCAGCGACTGGCCGCGGCAGCAGCTCTTCCTGCCGGTGCGAAGCCTGTTCTTCTGGAACGCACCGGCCGCAGAAAGTCAATGCGGATGGCCAGTGAACGTGAACGCCGGGACGTTATGCGTCAGGGCGATATGCCTCAGCATGAGGAAACCAATGTAG
>CAZOMW010000029.1:0-16796 GCA_964581135.1 uncultured Oscillospiraceae bacterium | reverse complement strand
TACCGCGGACTGCCGTGGAGGCCCTGCGCGCGATGCTGCCTGTTGCTTTGGTTGTGCTTGTTGCCGGCCTGATTGTTTTAATGAGCGTTCGATATCTGCCGGCATTATTTGCCCGCGCGGATCAGGCTGATCCTCAGGAACGACTGGATTATCTGTTAGCCGAAATACAGGCGAAATCGACTGATAACCCTGAACTGCAGGCACTCTTAACTGAATATAATCAGAAGTTCAATGGCACCGAACCGGGTGGATCCGGACAAACCGGGCTGCCTCAGACAACGACAAAGACAGACCCTGCGGTAACTGCTTCCCAGACAACTGCCCCGGCAATATCGTCAGCAACAGAACCGACGACACCGACAACTGCAACAGCTGCCACTTCAGAGGCAACAACGCCGGCCACAGTCCAGCCAACACCGCTGCCAACGCAGGCTGCCCCCAGTCCGGTTGCTTCAACCGAAGAACCCCGCAAAGCGGCTTTGGCCCTGCGCAACGAAGCTCAGCCGCTGTTTGAGCAAGGCGAATACACCGCTGCTTTACCGCTCTACCTGCAGGCATACGATCTGGATCCACGCAGCTACGGCGGTGGTGTCGCCTATTATGTCGGGCGCTGCTATCAGTTACTTGAACAACCCGAAAAGGCCAGACCTTATTTTGAATATGTAGTCGAAGAATTTGACGGCCGCGATATTGCCCGCAGTGCCGCCAGCCGTCTGAGAGAACTAGGCGACTGAATATGGAGGAAAATTAATGCACTATATCAGCACCCGCGGTGATGAAACGCGATTTACATCCGCTCAGGCGATTTGTCAGGGGATCGCGCCTGATGGCGGCCTGTTGGTCCCGGAACATTTACCGGAGGTCAGTATTGAAGAAATAACCGACCTGGCAGGTGTCGATTATGTTGAGCGCGCAGTGCGCATCCTGTCGCTGTATCTGACTGATTACAGCAAGGACGAGCTGCGTCAGTACGCTGAAGAAGCTTATGGTGAAGACCGCTTCAATTCTTTAGTCGCGCCACTGGTTCAGCTGAACAAATATAATGATCGCGAATATATGCTTGAGCTCTGGCATGGTCCGACCGCCGCTTTCAAGGATATGGCCCTGCAGCTGCTGCCGCATCTGCTGACCGCGGCGCTGGAAAAAACCGGCGAGCCCTGCCGGGTCTGCATCCTGACCGCTACTTCCGGCGACACCGGCAAAGCGGCTTTAGCCGGCTTCTGCAATGTTCCCGGCACTTCTGTTATTGTCTTTTACCCGTCTAAAGGTGTCAGTGAAGCACAGCGCCTGCAAATGGTTACTCAAGAGGGCGATAATCTGGCAGTTGTCGCGGTCAATGGCAACTTTGACGACGCCCAGACGGGCGTTAAGCAGATTTTTGCTGATACTGAGCTGAATGCTGAACTTAAGCGCAACGGTATTTTTCTCTCTTCCGCAAATTCAATTAACTGGGGCCGTCTGGCACCGCAGATTGTCTATTATTTTTCAGCCTATGCCGATTTAATCCAGCTGGGCAGGATTGAAGCCGGCGAACCGGTAAACTTTGTTGTGCCTACCGGCAACTTCGGCAACATTCTGGCCGGCTATTATGCCCGCCGCATGGGACTGCCCGTCAACAAGCTTATCTGCGCCTCCAACAGCAACCGGGTGCTCTCCGATTTCATACGTGATGGTGTCTACAAGAGTCGCCGCGAATTCATCCGCACGGTTTCACCATCAATGGATATTCTCGTTTCAAGCAATCTTGAACGCCTGTTATTTGAGCTTAACGGCCGCGACAGCGTTAAAACAACGGAATGGATGAACTCGCTGAATGAAACCGGCAGTTATTCAATTGACCGCCAGACCCTGCGCCAACTGCAGGAATCGATTGTAGGCGGTTATGCTGATGATGCCGGCACCCTGAAAACCATTCGTGAAATCTACGATCGCACTGACCATTTGATAGATACGCATACAGCTGTGGGGTTTAACGTCTACGGGCGTTATGTCGGCCGCTCCAATGATCCCAGTAAAACTATTTTCGTTTCCACAGCCAGCCCGTTCAAATTTATCAGTGCTGTCGGAGACGCGCTATACGGTAATGGCTACAGCAAAGGCCGCAGTGAAACCACCCTGCTGAACCAGGTTTCGGAAGAAAGCGGTATGGAAATTCCAAAAACCCTGCTCGACCTGAACAGCAAACCTGTTCTGCACACAAAGGTGATTCAAAAAGAAGAAATGCGCGATACTGTGGCTGATTTGCTGCTGTCAGCAAAAAAAGAGGACTGAATAATCAGTCCTCCAGGTGTATTGATTCCAAAACCAGATCTTTATTACGTTCAAGTGCCCAGGTGATAGCCCAGTCCGACTCAAAAAGCAGGACAGGGCTTTCATTTTTATCGAGTACCAGTAAGGTGGTACTGGTAAGTGAAAGCTTCTGGGCATCGGGCATTCTGCCGGTCGCGTCCGGACGAATCCAGCGGGCCTTCTGATAATTAAGCGGCGTCTGGCGGATTGCCACGCCATATTCATTGCGCAGACGATGTTCCAGAACATCAAACTGAAGCGCGCCCACAACACCGATGACAAAGGTTTCGGTGCCGATATCGGGCTGTTTATACACCTGTATGGCGCCTTCCAGAGCAAGTTGGGTAATACCTTTAAGAAACTGCTTGCGTTTCATGGAATTCTCCGGCGCGACCCGTGCGAAGTGTTCCGGCGGGAAAACCGGGATGGGATCAAAGCTGAATTGTTCACTGCTGACGGCGATCGTATCGCTGATGCGGAACTGGCCCGGGTCAAAAACGCCAATGATGTCGCCGGCGTATGCCTCCTCGACAATAGTACGCTCCTGAGCCATAAACTGCTGTGGCTGTGCCAGGCGAACCGGCTTATTCAATCGCATATGCCTGACTTCGAGCCCTTTTTCATAACGACCCGAGCATATCCGGATAAAGGCGATGCGGTCACGATGATCAGGGTTCATGTTAGCCTGAATTTTAAAAACAAAGCCGCTGAAGAAGGGTGCCTCAGCCGGAATAATTTCTTCGCCTGCGATGTGGGGGCCGGGCGGGGGAGCCATGGCCAGAAACTCACTGAGAAAAGCTTCGACACCGAAATTGTTAATGGCGCTGCCAAAAAAGACCGGTGTCAGGAGTCCCCTGTTCACCAGATCCAAATCCAGCTCATCGCCGGCGATATCGAGAAGCTCGATTTCACCGGCCAGACGCGCCTGGTAATCTTTGCCAATAATCTTGGCCAGATCGGGATCAGAAGCGTCGGTAACCTGTACCCGCACTTTGCTGGCACCATGGTCACCTCGCTTGAGGTCAAAAAGCTCAACCCGGTTCAGCTTGCGGTTGTAAACGCCTTTGAAATCACCATCAGTACCGATCGGCCAGTTCAAAGGTACGGAATTAATGCCCAGAACCTTTTCCAGCTCATCAAGTAATTCAAAAGGATCGCGGGCGGCCCGGTCCATCTTATTAATAAAGGTAAAGATAGGAATACCCCGCTTGCGGCAAACCTCAAACAACTTGATTGTCTGAGCTTCAACACCTTTGGCTCCGTCAATCAGCATTACCGCTGAATCGGCAGCATGCAGAGTCCGGTAAGTGTCCTCGGAGAAATCCTGATGCCCGGGGGTGTCAAGAATATTTATGCAAAAGCCGTTATAGTTGAATTGCATAACAGAAGACGTGACAGAGATTCCGCGCTGCTTTTCAATTTCCATCCAGTCGGAAGTGGCGTGACGCGCGGCCTTGCGGCCCTTGACAGTACCAGCAAGATGAATCGCGCCGCCATAAAGCAGCAACTTTTCCGTCATTGTTGTTTTGCCGGCGTCGGGGTGGGAAATAATAGCAAATGTGCGCCTTTTAGCGACTTCCGCTTCTAGTTTATTTTTCATGCGGCCTCCTGGCTGATTGAGTAAAAACGCTAAACAAGTATAGCAGGCTCTGCTGCTGTCCGCAATGTATAAGCCGCAGCGGATCGGCCTGCCAGCCAACCGGTTGACCAGGCCGCCTGCAGGTTAAAGCCGCCGGTGTCGGCATCGATATCCAGCACCTCGCCGGCCAGAAACAGCCCTGAAATCAAGCGCGAAGCCATGGTGCGCGGGTTGATCTCCTTGAGATTTACGCCGCCGGCAGTGACAATTGCTTCGCGCCAGCCACGGCTGCCGGTAATCTGCAAAGGCAGCGATTTCAGCTTTTCTAAAAGCTGGAGGCGCTGAGCCCCGGTAATACGTCCGTTCATAAGATCGGGCGGCAAGTCGGCCAGGCGCAACAGATGCGGTGTGAAAGCGGCAGGCAGATATCGGGTCAGTGAATTGTGCAGCTGCCGACGCGGTTCGGCTGCCAGCATTTCCAGCAGCTGACGGTCGAGGGTGGCTCTGTCAAGATCCGGTAGAAAGTCGATTAACAGCTGAACTTTTTTATCAGGCCAGGGTTCACTTAATAACCGTGAAAGGCGTAATATTGCCGGACCGGAGACGCCAAAATGGGTAAACAGCATGTCGCCGCGGTTACGGCCGATAATTGAGCCGCCAACCTTCAGCTGAATAGCCACAGATTGAAGCGCCAGACCCTGCAGCTGCCGAAATTCTTGATCAGCGAGGATTAACGGCGCCAGAGCGGGGCGCTCGGCTGCAACCGTATGGCCTGCCGTCGCGGCTAAGCGAGTACCGTCACCGTTGGAACCGGTATGCGGCCAGGAGCGTCCGCCGGCGGCCAGCACCACAGCGCCCGCCGGCATTATACCATGTGAAGTGCGTACACCTGTAACCCGTGGAATCTGAACACCTGAAGCTTTAGCTTCAGCAGTTTCAGCTTCAGCATTTAAAGCGGCTTGAGAATATTCAACGATTATTTCTGTCACCGAAGTCGAGGTTAATATGCGTACACCTGCGCTCTCGGCCCGCCGCAACAGGAAATCCAACACATCCGCGGCTTTACTGCTCGCCGGAAACAGCTTACCTGCCGGTTCTTCAATCAAGGGCAGGCCGCCATTACGCAGCATGGCTGCCAGATCGCGGTTATTAAACCGGCTGAAAGCGCTGCGGAGAAATTTCGCGCCGCTGAAAAAGTAATCCTGCAGGTTGGCCGGATCACAGCTGTTGGTCACATTGCAGCGGCCGTTACCGGTAATCAGCAGTTTACGTCCGGGCCGGGGCATCTTTTCCAACAGAATTGTATGGCAGCCGTTCAGGGCAGACTCTGTTGCTGCCATCAAACCGGCCGGACCCGCACCAATAACAATAACCGGTAACTGCATCAATCTATTACTTGACGCCCGGTATTTCAGGCAGCATTTCAAAATAGCGTTGCAGCTCTTCGTCAGTAGGCTCATGCTCTACCATTTCGCCCGCCTGATACTGTGAATAGGCTGCCAGATCAAAATAGCCGGTACCCGTTAGGCCGAACAGGATTGTCTTTGCTTCACCGGTTTCCTTGCATTTAAGAGCTTCATCAATCGCGACCTTGATCGCATGTGCCGATTCCGGCGCTGGCAGAATTGTTTCATGTCTGGCGAAATATGTGGCTGCGTCAAAAACGCTTGTCTGGCCGATGGCGCGGGCTTCGTCAAGAATTCCGTCGTGATACAGCTTGCTCAGGATCGGCGACATGCCATGGTAGCGCAAACCGCCGGCATGAATTGCTGACGGCTTGAAGTGACCGCCCAGCGTATACATCTTCGCCAGAGGCGTGATGCAGCCGGTATCACAAAAGTCGTAGGCATAACGACCGCGAGTCAGGGAGGGGCAGGAAGAAGGTTCAACAGCTATGAAGCGGGGGCTTTTTTCCCCAAGCAGCTTATCGCGCATAAACGGTGACATCAGACCGCCAAGGTTAGAACCGCCGCCCGCACAACCGATTACCAAGTCGGGATATTCGCCGATTTTTTCCATGGCCAGCTTCGATTCGAGGCCGATAATCGATTGATGCAACAGAACCTGATTAAGCACAGAGCCCAGAACATAGCGGCAGTTGTCCGATTTAACGGCTAACTCAACCGCTTCAGAAATTGCGCAGCCCAGGCTGCCGGTGGTTTCGGGGTCTTCTGCCAGTATTTGTCGGCCGATATCTGTTGTTTCGCTGGGGCTGGGGATAACGGTTGCACCAAAGGTTTCCATGACAGCTTTGCGGTAAGGCTTTTGCTCATAAGAGCTTTTTACCATAAATACGGTCAATTCGATTCCGAAAAGAGCGCAGGCAATAGCAAGGGCTGTGCCCCACTGGCCCGCACCGGTTTCAGTGGTCAGATGTGTAATTCCCTGTTCCCTGGCATAATAAGCTTGGGCAATCGCGGTATTCAGCTTGTGACTGCCGGAGGTATTGTTGCCTTCAAATTTATAATAGATTCTGGCCGGTGTTCCCAAAGCTTCCTCAAGGTTATAGGCTCGACAAAGGGGTGAAGGCCGGAAGACCTTATACTGCTTGATAACCTCGGCAGGAATATCAATAAAGCGGGTAGTTGCATCCAGCTCCTGTCGGCCGAGTTCATCGCAGAAAATCGGCTGCAGATCCGCCAGCGTAACCGGCTGCATTGTCGCGGGATTAATCAGCGGATCATGCTGCTCTTTCATATCGGCGCGAATGTTGTACCAGCTTCGCGGCATCTCGTCTTCAGTCAGGTAAGTGCGATAAGGAATTGATTTATTCATATTATTCACTTTGCTCACTTTCTTTTTATGCCGCATCAGGTCGGCTTCACCTGCCGGTTTGTTACTGTATAATAATGAAATAGTTAGCAAAACGATATCCTGAGGGCAGCCTGCTTGTCAACCGTTGGTGTTACGCTGTTACAGCAGTCGCTAAGACCAGTGTGGCTACCGTCGGGTTCGAAAAGTTCAGCATCAAATTATCTGCAGTTCCAGGCAAAAACAGTGGAAAGGTGTTGCCGGAGAGGAGAACCAATGAGCGTAACTGCCGCCGATCCGGCTTCTAGCTGGTACAAACTGGATAATGCCGCTAAAATTTATCCGGTGCTGCGCGGATCACGCCACATAACCATATTCCGACTGCAGGCAGTACTGCGCGAAACAGTTGAACCAACGACGCTGCAAACTGCCCTGGACCGGACGCTGGCACGCTTTCCTTATTTGAATGTAGGCCTGAAGCAGGGTTTTTTCTGGTACTATCTCGAAACCTGTTCAAAGCCTGTCCTGATTGAACCTGATGTCGCTAATCCGTTGCGGCCGATGAACAGGGACGAACTGGGCCACAGTTTGCTACGGGTACGCTACACAGACTGCCGGATTGCGGTCGAATACTTTCATTCGCTGACAGACGGATACGGCGGCAGCGTTTTTCTAAAAACACTGGTAGGTGTTTATCTCCAACTGCGCGGCCAGCCGGTGCAGCCTGGGAATGGCTTTCTGGATATTACAGAACCGGCATCACCGGCGGAGGCTGAAGACGCTTATCGACGTCACTCGACCCTGCGTTCGGTGCGCCGGAAACCTTCACCGCCAGCCTTTCACGTGCGAGGCTCACCTTTTATCGGTCATAAACTTAGAATCATCACAGGTGTTGTACCAGTGGAGGCAGTACTTGCCAGGGCCAGATCCTCCGGAGTCAGCATTACCGAGTTGCTGACTGCCTGTTACATCGAACAGTTGTACCAGATTCAGCAGTCAGGCGCTCATTCAGATCGCCAACGGAATCTGCCGGTCGTGGTCTCGGTACCGGTCAATGTCCGATCCTTTTTTCCAACAGAATCCCTGCGGAATTTTGCCCTCTACGCTACACCCGGCTTAGAGCCGGCCAACGGTGTTTACACCTTTGAGGAGATCCTGAAGCTTGTTCATCATTTTATGCGCTACACAGTAACCCGTCAGTATCTTTCGGCCCTTATGGGGGCGAATGTCAATCCGGAAAAAAGTGTTCTGCTTCGTCTTACACCGTTGCCGCTCAAAGTGCTGGTCATGCGGGCTGTATATGGTATTGTGGGCGAAAGCCGGTTTACCAGCAGCCTTTCAAATCTGGGCGCAACATCTGTGCCGCCCGGCTTCGAAAATGCTATTGAGCGCTTTGACTTTCTTCTGGGGCCGTCCCGCGTCAACACGGTTAACTGTGGGGTAATAAGCTTTGACGGCAAGCTGTCGATATCATTTACATCTACGATTCGGGAAACCGAGGTCGAACGTGCCTTTTTCACTCGTCTTGTCAGCCTGGGCCTGCCAGTTCACATTCTCAGCAACCACCAGCCTGACGGGAGCCTTGTCTGAGCAGGGCAAAAGACCTTTGGTTCGGCCAGCACCGGACTAAACAGATTCAGTTCAAGATAAACCGGAGAAAATTTAACCCGGCGACAATAAGGGGGAAAACTAAATGTCATATTGTGTTCACTGCGGCGTTGAACTGGAAGCATCCGAGCAGAACTGCCCGCTTTGCGGGACTGAGGTCTGCAACCCTCGCCAGCCCTTTGACCCGCGCGCCCGCCGACCTTATCCAAGCCATGTGGATCCGATTACAGAACGAATAAACCGCCAGTTTATCGTCGCGATCATCAGTATTCTGCTGGCCTTTCCCGCGCTTCTTGTTATTATCATTGATTTATTTTATACAGATTCGCTTGACTGGAGCCTGATTGTAGCAGGTGCTCTGGCGATGATCTGGGTTGTTATCTGTCCTGCCATGCTGATGCGCCGACCGACCTTCCTCAAGGTTGTGGTGCCTTCGGTCCTGGCTGTGCTGGCCTTTATGTGGTTGCTAAATCAATTCTACTTTATGTCCGGGTGGTATCTTGGCCTGGCTTTGCCGATAATCCTCCTGACCAGTGTGCTCTTAATGATTAACGGGGTTTTGATTGAGCGCCTGATTCTCACCGGATTCGCAATTCCTGCCGCTCTCCTGATCTCAATCGGCATATTGGTCAGCGGCATTGAATTAATCGTTAACCGCTACCTTAACGGAGTTTTCAGCATTCAATGGTCACTTTTTGTTTTAATACCGTGTCTGGCACTGGCTGCAATTGCTATTTCAATCGCTCGTCGACGTAATATACAGGACGAAATTCGCAAGCGTCTGCATCTGTAAATCATGTATCTGTAAATCATCAGCTGTTGAAAAAGCAGTTGAAGGAAATCCGGCTAACGGCAGTTTTTTAGCGTCTGAAAAAAGCTTAATGTGGCAGTTATGTTAATATTTGGCTAATCAAAATATAAAATACTAGCCAAATTGACCACAAAAACCGTCTAGTATTTGATATGATTACCAAAATGTTACAAAACTGTAGCTAATAAATTGACGATGCAACTGACAAGTTCTATAATGACACAAGTTTGTTAGTGCTTTCCATTTGGTCAAATACACAGCAAAAATCAAATAAACAATAAAATCACCTAAATCAAATAAATACCTAATTTGGAATTAAATTCAAGAGGAGGCTTTATGCACAAGCCCAGGCTGAATTCCCAGAAGACGAAAACCCTGTTTGCAAGCGTGGCAATGGCAGCCCTCGTAGCCATTCCCGTTGTCGCCCAGCCTCTTGGCCTCGCCACTACCTATCCTAAATCCGGTACTGCGACGATGAATGAGCAATCTGCTCTATCCGGCCAAGAGTCCGATACATCCCTTGAACTTATCGAAACGATGGATTCCATGGACATCGAGATGAACCGTTCGATGCCGATGTCGACCGAAGATGTTGAAGCCGGCATTCTGGCCGCCAGCGGTGAAATCGACACCAATGATCTGATCGACGATGAAGATTTCGCAGGAGAACCCGAAACAATTGAGCCGACGCCAACAGAAGCAGTAGAACCTGCGGATCCTATTATAGAGGTTGCTGCCCAAACCGTTTATATTACCAAAAAAGGTGTTAATTACCGTTCTGAGCCGAACACAACCAGCGAAATTCTGGGCGTTTTCAAAATGGCGGACAAGCTGACCATAACAGGCGAAATGCCAGGCTGGAAACGGGTTAAGAGCCCCGACGGTCGTGAAGGCTATGTAGCGGAAGAATTTATCAGCAAAAGCATGGTATTTATACCAAAGAGTGATTCAGTCTATTTGACCAAGAGCGGCGTCAACCTGCGTCAGGATGCCACAACCAACAGCAGCAGCCTTGGCAGGCTTAGCACCGGCACCAGGCTTACCCGAACCGGTATTGGCGATGGCTGGACCAGAGTCAAAACCTCAAGCGGTAAAGAGGGTTATGTTGCCACCAATTTCTTGACCACAGAAGCACCGGCTGTTCCGACACCCAGGCCGACAACCAGAACTGCATCCAAGCCGGCTGCAACCACCAAAGAAAATACAGAAGTCAAGGAAGAAGCATCTGCTCCCAGCGGCACAATTTCTCAGGTTATCAGCAACGCAAAAAGCCTGCTGGGTGTGCGCTATGTTTACGGGTCTGCTTCCAGATCCGGTGCTGACTGCTCCGGCCTGATCTACTACGCTTACCGTAATGCCGGCATCAGCGTGCCGCGTAGTTCCAGAGACTACGCCAGCTTTGGCACCAAAGTCTCACTCTCTAACATTAAAGCCGGCGACGTTGTCGCCATGGATACACGTTCCGGTGACGGCAAGACAATGATTACTCATGTCGGTCTCTACATCGGCGGCGGCGAAATGATCCACGCTTCATCTTCACTGGGGAAAGTAGTCAGAACCAGCCTTAGCCGCTACCTCGGCTACTCCAGCGTCAAGCTGATTACAATCCGCCGTATCCGCGGCTGATCAGAGAAATGTGACCGGCCGCTCAAGGCCGGCTGCTGAAGGAACATCATGAATATCAATCGCGCCGCAGGCGCCCTGCTGCCTATATTTTCATTACCAGGTCCTTTCAACATCGGCTGCTTCGGAAACGAGGCAGTCGATTTTGCACGTCTGCTGCGGGCAATGGATTTTTCATACTGGCAGATTCTGCCATTGAATCCTCCTGCCGCCGGCGATTCACCTTATCAGTGCTATTCAGCTTTTGCCGGTAATCCGCTTTTAATTGATTTACGCGGGCTTGTGGCCGAAGCTTTGCTGTCAGAATCCGACCTGGCTGATATTCCGCCGCCGCGCTCTATACATGAGTGCGATTATGCAACTGCGGCAAAAGTGCACGATCGCTTGCTGCGTCTGGCTTATGTTAACTGTCCGTCGGAGCGACTGGAAACAATCAAGAGCAGTGTACGACGCGAACGGCCTGAAGTTCTGGACTATGCATTATTTGCGGCAATCAGGGAAGTAAATGACGGCCTTGCCTGGAATCTGTGGCCTGATGAAGGTTTGCGGCTGCATGAGCAACGGGCTCTGGCCCGTTTTGAGATTGAGTTTCCCGAGGCCATTGGCTTTCAGCTGTTCTGCCAGTACTGGTTTTTCCGTCAATGGCTGGAGCTGCGTGCCGAGATAAATGCGCTGGGTATTCATATTGTCGGAGATCTGCCGATATATGTTGCTTATGATAGCAGCGATGTCTGGGCACACCCTGAACAGTTCGAACTTGGTGAGGATCTGCTTCCGGTTGAAGTTTCGGGTGTGCCGCCTGATTACTTCTCTGAAGACGGCCAACTGTGGGGAAATCCACTATACAACTGGGATTACATGGCAGTTGACGGCTTCTCATGGTGGAATTCACGCATTTGCGCCAGCTTCGAACTATTTGACATCATGAGGCTCGATCATTTCCGCGGCTTTGTCGATTACTGGGCTGTTCCTTTTGGCTCACCTACAGCTCGTAAAGGACGTTGGCGCCCTGGACCGGGCATTGCTTTGCTGGATTCCATCCGCGAAGCCTGTCCGCAGGCAAGCCTGATTGCAGAGGATCTGGGTTCGTTTCAGGATTCAGCTGTAGATGATCTGCGCGAACTGGCAGGTTATCCCGGCATGCGGATTTTGCAGTTCGCTTTTGACTACCGGGCAGATAATGTTCATCTGCCGCATAATTATAAGGCAAACAGCGTCGTCTACAGCGGTACTCATGACAACCAGCCTCTGCTCGGCTGGCTTTGGGAAACCGACAACGAAACCCGTGAATACGGCCTGCAGTACGTCGGACTGGATCCGGGCTGCAACTGGTGCGAAGGAGGTCCGAACAGCCCTGTTATTCAGGAATTCCTGCGTGTACTCTGGCTGTCGGTCGCTCAGACGGTAATTGTACCTGTTCAGGATATGCTTGGTTACGGTAATGACACGCGAATAAACACCCCCGGCATTCCCGAAGGGCAGTGGCGCTGGCGTGTGACTGTCAGCGACCTCGAACGGATTAACCAGGAGTTTTTCCTGAAGCTTAATAAGCTGTATTGGCGCGGCAACAGTACCCGGTCACTTAGCATGCCGCTCGGCTCTGAATTAGGCTCAACCCTTGTGGCTGATCTTTAAATTGCATATAATGTTAACTTGTTGTGACTGAATCCTGCCTTTGCTGCTTTTCTGCGGGCACGATTATCAAAGTTATTGTATAACAGATATTTTCTTCAGAAAGGACGTGCAAACGGAACATGGCAAAACGTTCATTTGCCAAAACAAGCGTCAAGGCGAAACCCTATTCCTTTTTTATTGTAGTAGGGATTATTCTGCTGGGCTTGCTGCTTGCGATATTTGGCATTACCATTCCCGTCCCCGGCCAGACAGACGATCTCGAACTCAAAGGAGCACGGGATATCCGCTTTGGCATTGATATCAGCGGCGGAGTCGAGGCTGTATTTGCGCCTCGTGACTTTGAAGGCGTACCTACAGAAGCTGAGCTCAATTCAGCCCGCTCCATTATCGAACTCCGTCTCGATAAAAACAACATTTTTGACCGCGATGTAACCACGGACAGCGGCAGCGGCCGGATCCTGGTGCGTTACCCGCACAAATCCGGCGATAGCCCCGCCAGTGCCGGTGAGGCTTTAAAGGAGTTAGGCGAAACAGCCCTTTTAACATTCAGGGACCCGGATGGTGAAGTTGTGCTTTCCGGTGCGGATGTTGTTTCAAGCAGTCCGGCAGTTGATACAACCACAAGTGAGTCCATTGTACAGCTAGAGCTGACAGCCGCAGGCGCACAAAAATTCTTTGACGCTACAACCCGGTTGGTTGGTCAGCCCATCAGTATTTATATGGATGAAACACTGATTTCAAATCCTGTTGTTCAGCAGGCAATCAGCGGCGGCAGCGCGGTTATAACAAAAATCGGCAGTGTCGAAGAAGCTATTGATCTGGCTAACAAAATCAATGCCGGTGCCTTGCCGTTTGCTCTGCAGGCAATCAGCAGCAGTCAGATCAGCCCGACACTGGGCAGCGAAGCCCTTCAGGTTATGACAACTGCAGGTCTTATTGCCTTCCTTCTGATCTGTGTTTTCATGATTCTTTACTATCGTTTACCTGGTGTTGTTGCCTGCTTTGCGCTTCTGGCCCAGGTTACAGGCATTTTGCTTAGCATCTCGATTCCGCAGCAGACACTGACCTTACAGGGTATTGCCGGTATCATTCTTTCAATCGGACTAGGAGTTGACGCTAATATTATCATTGCCGAGCGCATCAAGGAAGAAATCCGTTCCGGAGCCAGTCTTAATACTGCTCTGAGCAATGGTTTTGCCCGCGCCTATTCAGCAGTGCTTGACGGCAACGTCACGGTGGCCATAGCGGCAATCTCACTGATGGTTTTCGGCTCCGGCCAAATGTATTCCTTCGGTTATTCATTGCTGTCCGGTGTCATTCTCAACGGCCTGATCGGTGTCTTCGCTACCAGATTAATGACAGGCTCCCTCAGTAACTATAAATCGCTGCGCAGCCCCTGGCTCTACGGCGGAAAGCGGGTGCAGGCATGAAGTTTCGTTTTTATCAGAAGCGCAACATATTCTTTACAATTTCAGCTGTCATAATCATAGTCGGCATCCTGTTCACACTGGTTTTCGGGGTGGAGCTTGATATCCAGTTCAGAGGCGGCAGTATTCTCAAGTATTCTTTCGAAGGTACTGTAGATGTTGAAGAAGCCGCTGCTGTAATCAGTGAAGCTATCGGCCAGCCGGTTTCCTGTCAGGAGACAACCACATTAGGCGGCACCGGTAAATCGTTAGTTGTAAACGTAGCGGGTTCTGATGCGCTGCTGCCTGAAGAACAGATCAAACTCGAGCAGGCACTGAAAACAAAGTATCAGGATCTTTCCTTTGAACTTGAAGAAGCAAACCTGGTAGACCCTTTCATCGGTGCCGAGTTTTTCCGACAGGCGATTCTCGCTCTGTTGGTGGCGTCTGTCCTGATTGTGCTTTATGTCTGGTTTTCGTTCCGGAGCATCACCGGCCCTTCAGCCGGCGTCTTCGCCCTGATAGCCTTAGTGCATGACATTTTCATTGCTTTCCTGGTGTTTGTTGTTCTGCGAATTCCACTTAACGAAACACTGGTTGCGGTAGTTCTGTCTATCCTGGGCTTCTCGGTTAATGATACGATTGTCATTTATGATCGTATCCGTGAAAATCAGCGCCTGACGGGCGGCCGCATACCCCTGGCTGAGCTTGTTGACCTTTCAATCAACCAGTCGCTGACCAGATCAATCAACACCAGTATCTGTGTTGCCGGCGCAGTTTTCGTTGCTTATCTTTTCGCACTGGTTTACGGCATCACCAGCATCCAGCATTTTGCCTTGCCGATGCTTGTCGGTACTATCAGCGGCGCCTATTCTTCAATCTGCCTCGTCGGCCCCATGTGGGTATTATGGAAAACACGTAACGGTCGTACCGGTTACGAAAGCTGAGTTGAGCTGAGTCAGCACACAGCCGCAACAAGCGACAAGAAGCAACAAGAACAGGCAGAGTTGAAGGGAAAACATAAGCGACTCTGACCAAATCAATATTAGTCGAAGAAAAGACAATACAATGAGCCGGTTCGCCTAGTGCATGTCACTAAGCAACCGGCTCATTTGTTATATCAACTCGTTATATCAACTCGTTATATCAACTTAACTTTGCCTTACCACTACTGATTCATAACAAGCAGGTGCCTAGAATCCGCGACCACCACCGCCGTGGCTGCGTCCACTGCTGCTTGTGTGAGTAGTGCTGCGTCCTGAAAAGCCGCCGCCGCTTGGGGGCGGGGGAGGAGGCGGCAAACGACGGGTTGTTATGTAAGAATCGATCAGGTTATCTGAAGTGACGCCAAGGTTAACGATACTGTTGCCCCGGAACTCAAACACATTGGGTCGCGGTTTTCCTTTATAGCTGCTGCGAGTACCGCCAAAAAAGGCAATACTACTGCCGCCGGCGCCCAGCAAACCTAAAATACCGTCAACAACTGAGAGGCTGCGGGGCTGATCTTCAGGTACTTCATGTTGATCAGACGGTATGCCCGCCTTCAAAAAAACTGCTGTTTGATTCAGAAAGCCTTTTGTTGCACCGTAGTTATCGCCTTCAGGCAGTCCGCCGGCAAAGACGGCATCCAGAACCTGCTCAATCCGTTGATCCGTCAGATAGCGAATGCCACTGCCGGAGGTTGAAACATAGGCTTCGCGGTTGTCGTAGTCCAGAAGGAAGAGTATGCCATCACGATCGGGACCAACTCCGTAACCATTGAAGTCAAAATAGTCATCTGCATACTCCCGTGCCGACTTGCCGCCCGTATCCGTTGTTGTAACAATCACGATATCCATCTGATACTGAGCGCCCAGCGCTGCAGCTTCCTCCTGCAGCACCCGGGTCTGTTCCGCAGTAAAAAAACCTGCCTGATCAATAAGCAGACGACTGGAAGCGAGCAGGGGAGGTGCGCCGGCCAGATGGCTGACGCTGACAATAACTGCCAGCAAAAGCAACAGAAGCAAAATGAATCTGCCATGTATAGTTTTTCTCACCATATGAAATACCCACCTAAGAGAACCAGCAAAAGTACGATTATGCCAATGATGATTGAAGTAAGTGACAGTTTTTTGTTATCAACCGGCAGCTCACCATAGGAACGGCCGGTCTGGCCGTTAACAGCATAAATGTACTTCTTGCCGCGATAATCATATGTCAGCATCCAGGCCGGCATGAGTGCATAATCCCAGCCTTTTAGATTAAGGTCGACATTTTTGCGCTCTAAATCAACTTTATCAAAACCACCGATTACTTCCTGCACCAGAATATCTGTATAGTTACGTGCCTGATTTTCAATCTTAGGTTCAACTTCCTGACGCGGGATTTCAAATTTTTCCGCAAAGAAACCGCTCAGATAAGACATAGAGAAAGGGGCAGCTTGGCGTTCATCATAAGGAGACAGCGAATCAATCAGTTTGCGATCGAATTTGCGTATGGCAGCCTCATGGATGTGATCCAGATCGATAGTACCTTGCCGCTTGATTTCATAAATACTTGTTTCGGTATTTTGCGCCTGCCCGGACTGCCAGGTGCGCACACGTTCACCCCTGCCGGCTATGTCCAGTTCCGCCTGAAAATTTGCCATCCAGTATGGTATATAAACACCGGTAATTTTCTCCAGCTGTGAGGAGCTGTAGAATGATTTTGGCACAAAACGGCGCGAACGCGCCCATTTGAGGAAAGCCTGCTCCGCCTTTTCGCGATCATAGGTGAACGGGATTATCCTTGTCGGACGATTTTCGCCTGTCAGGCGGTCGGTAATCAGAATCGGATTATGACAGTAATAACAGAAGGTGGCAGAAGTTGTCGCGTCGGTCATGACTTCAGCTCCGCAGTTGTCGCAAACATAGCCCGCGGCTGTTTGCAAAACAGAGGCTTCTTCCGCAGCTGCCTGCTCTGTCGCTTCGGAAAGTTCAGACGCTTCCTCGCTGATTGCAGCAGCTGTTTCAGCTTTAGCTGCAGCCAAAAGTCTGGCAGCTTCTGCTTCTTCAGGGGTTGCTGCTGCTGCCGCGGCTGCCTCAGCCGCTTTGGCTTCAGCGCGCTTGCGTTCAGC
>CAZOMW010000028.1:13295-19579 GCA_964581135.1 uncultured Oscillospiraceae bacterium | reverse complement strand
GGATCTGCCGGGTACGCTCATTAACCATGCTGACAGGTTGCTTTACCTGCTCCGTCTTAATGCGCTCGGTTCTTACGTTTCTCTGAGCGGGTGCTGCGCTTGTGCTGTAGCCTCTGCCGGCAACACTTGCTTGCGAATTATTGGCTCTTCGTTTTGAGTTGTCGGGTAGATTGGCTTCCGATGCATATTTTAAAGCAAGATTACCATTTTGCCGGTTTACTGGCTGATTCATCTGGCTTTTCCTCCAAATTTTCGAACATGTTAACAATATGTTGTCTCTTTGTTAAGACGTTAGTATGTGAATTCTTAATGTCTTAGTTGCCATCAGATTTTCGTAATTTTACGACAGCTGCCAACTTTTGCTTTATCTGTTGCTGTTAATCTGCGGCTTCAAAAGTCTCAGATCGGGCTTCATTTACCACCAGGGTACGGAGCCTGGCGCTGCGGGAGCGCGGATTGCGTGATGCTTCCTCAGGCGAGGCTGTTGTTCCCTTCCTATGCAGCGAACGGCCGATCGGTTTCAGTCCGCATTGGCAGTATGGAAAGTCACGCGGACATTTACAGGGATTCTCATAGTGGCGGAAGGCCTCTTTTACCAGTCTGTCTTCCAGCGAATGAAACGAGATAACACAAAGTCTGCCGCCGGGGTTGAGCAGCAAGGGAGCCTGATCGAGTAATTGTTCTACTGCTGAAAGCTCACTGTTTACTTCTATCCGGATCGCCTGAAATGTGCGGCGGGCCGGATGCTGTGGCTCTCGCAGACTACGGCCCGGCATGGCCGCTTTAACGATTTCTGCCAGACGGGTAGTCGTTTGAATCGGTTCAATGGCGCGTTCTCTAACTATCGCTTTAGCGATCAGACCGGCGTGCCGCTCTTCGCCATACTCGCGCAGAATTCGGTAAAGCTCTGCTTCCGGATAACCATTGACAACCATTTCAGCATTCAGCATGGCAGTGCGGTCCATCCGCATATCGAGCGGACCTTCACTGCTGTAGCCAAAACCACGATCTGCCTGATCCAGCTGCGGCGAAGAGACGCCGAGATCAGCCAGAATTCCGTCTGCTTTTTCAAGGTTCAGGTTGCTCAGAACATTGTCTATTTCGGCAAAATCGCTGTGTACCAGCGTATATGAGCCCTGGCTCTTTACCTGATTCAGGCGATTGCCGGCTGCCGTCAGCGCAGTTTCGTCCTTATCGATTCCGATCAGGCGACCGCCCGGTCCAAGCAGTTCGAGTATCGCGGTACTGTGGCCGCCGCCACCGACTGTACAGTCAACGTAAATGCCGCCCGGCAGAATACGAAGCTGCTCAATGCATTCTTGGAGTAAAACCGGCTCGTGCTCGAACCCGGGGACGGCAACGTTCAGCGATTCCATGGTTAGAGTCCGCGCACGTCAAAGCTGCTGAGATCGACCTCTGAAAGCGGGCCTTGCTCATTCTGCTGGGCTTCGAAGAAAGCCTTGGCGCAGATTTCGATTTTGTCATAAAGATCAATGAAGCAGACCTCATCACCGGGTTTGACTCCGATATATGACCAAAGCTCCATGCTGACGCTGATACGTCCTTGTGAATCCAGCTCACAGGCCATGGCTTCACCGATAATGGCGCGACGCAAACGGCGCACTGCCGGATCGGTACCTGATAACTGTTCGAGCTGACGGCGAATATCGGCAAAACGTTCGGGGGTGTAACCGGAAAGATAGCCATCATCGATATTCTGCGTGACAACGAGCGTACGCCCGACTTCTTCACGCAGCCGTGCCGGTACAAAAACCCGGCCCTTGGCATCGATTGTATGTGTATATCTGGCCATCTTGCTCCTATTTACGCTCTTTGAGGCGATTTATCATCCACAATTAGCCACATTAATATAGTTCTAATCCCTAATTCACCACTTGTTGCCATTGTACACGCTAAAGTTACTGAATTCAATCCGAACCTTTTTCGCAACGACATATGTAACACAACCGTAATCAAATAGCCGCCGAAATATTAACAAACGTTGAACACAGGCCTTTCGCCGCCTGAAATTACTGCAGTATTAGCTGCGGTAATTCGGTTTATTTGTTTCAAAGCACAAAAAAACCGGGTTTTTCAGACCCGGCTTCAAGAACAAATGTTTCGTTTCGATTTCAGAATTACTTAAAGATGATCAAGTTCCATAGACAATTGGAACATGCTAGTCCACTGCTGCTACGTTACGTTCCATAGAAATACTCATGATGACACCGAGCGCGAAGAAGTTGACTACCATGGCTGTGCCACCGAGGCTGACAAACGGCAGCGGAATACCGGTTATCGGCAGCAGACCGACGCACATGCCGAGGTTCTCGATAAAGTGGAAGGCCAGAGCCGCAGTTAAGCCAACAATCATGTAAGAAGCAGCAGACTGACGCTCGCGGATGCGCGACGATACATAAAGGCAGCGGCCGAGAAAGAAAAAGATCAGAACTATCAGCGCCGTTGTACCGATAAAGCCCATGTGCTCCGATACCGCGGTGAATATAAAGTCCGCTTCCTTGACAGGGACATGCACAGGGTCGGGCAGATTGCTGCCGGTAAGCCCGCCGGAAGCAATTGCCAGGCGAGACTGCATCAGATTGTAGGAAGCGGCCGGATCATGTCCCGGATATAAAAAAGTAAGAATGCGATCCTTCTGATATGGTTCCAGATAAAACATCCAGGCCATCGGCACCAGAATAACAGCACCCGAAAGCCCAATCAGGATGTAGCGCCAGCGCAAACCCCAGACAAACAGTGTGCAGAGAAACATAAAGACGATGACCATTGAGGTGCCCAGATCGGGTTGTTTCATGATCAGCAACAGCGGCGGCACGTAGATGGCTAACAGCAGACCTCCGCCCTGCCACCATTTCAGCTGTTTGTTATCCATGCCTTCAAAGACAACAGCCGAGGTCATGGCTATACCGATTTTTATTAATTCAGATGGTTGAAACGTGCCGATCACCGGCAGTAAGATCCAGCTGTCAGCTCCCCAGCGGGCAACCTCCGAGTATCCATCCACCAGTACATATACCAGCAGCACCAAACCGACCCCGTATACTGCGTAGCCCACCAGACGCAAAGTCGGAACCTCGATCAGGCAGAGAAAAAGCGCCAAAAGAATACCGAACAGAACAGCTCCGGCTTGTTTGTAAAAGTTTATCGGATAATCCTTGAAGCCATCCGAAAGAACCTTGTTGAGCACATAAAGCCCGATCAGAGAAATGGAAAGTACCGGTACCAGCAGGTAATAGTCCAATGCCCCGAAAAAGGTATTGCGTTTAAGTTGTTGTATACCGAGGCGTTCCATAGAGCAGGGTCAGCTTTCTTCGTTGTCTTAGTCTTCGTCTTCGTGTTCGTTGTCGTTTTCGTTTTCGTTGTCGTTTTCGTTGTCGTTTTCGACGTCGTTTTCGTCTTCATCTTCGTCGGCGTTTTCGTCGTTTTCGTTGTCTTCGTCTTCACTTGCGGTCGCGATATCATCTTCAGACTGATCGCGGAAGTAATCAGTTTCCGGATCGCCTGTGACTTTGAAATCGAGTTTATAGGTATCATCCACCGGCTCCGGCAGCGGATTTTTATTTGTCTGCAGACGAATCAGCAACAGGCCCAGGAGGCCGCCGCCTACCATGACAGCCGACAGTATCATTGAAACGCGAACGTTGGTGCCGGGCAGATACAGCGCGTCAGTGCGGATGCCTTCGACAAAAAAGCGTACGATGCCGTAACCGATCAGGTAGCTGAAGAGCGTCGTGTAGGGGCGGCGGCTGCGACGGCGGATAAACAGCAGCACCGCGAACAACGCCAGATTGGCGATGAACTCATAAAGGAATGTGGGGTGAACCGGCATTTTAGGATCAAGCGCGGGATCATTCAGCATGTTCAGGTAGCGAGTGGTTTCGTTGCTGATCATTCCCCAGGGGAGCGTGGTATTGATGCCGAAGGCTTCCTGGTTGAAGAAGTTGCCCCAGCGGCCGATCGCCTGGCCCAGTGGCACATAGACAATCAGATAATCAGCAATCCGTGAGAACGGTATCTTTTTCAGCCGGGTGACAAGCCAGGCCGCCAGCACACCGCCGATAACACCACCGTAAAAAGCAAGACCGCCGGTACGGGTGTCGAAGATCAGCAGCGGATTATCACGGTACAGCTGCCATTGGAAGGCAACGTAGTAAAGCCGCGCGAAGATAATCATAGAAGGGATGATAGCGATATAGGTATCAAGGATATCGTCACCGTTAAGGCCGTGGAAACGGGCGTGACGCAGGGAGAGGTAAAGGCAGAGCAGAATCGCGAATGCAATCAGCAGGCCATACCAATAAATCGAGATGGATCCGATTTGAAACGCGACCCGGTTGATTTCCAGATTATTTATTCCGAGACCGGGGAAATTTACAAAATAAGTGGTGTCAGGCATCATTTACTTGACCTCCAAACGGTTTGACTATACTCAGACTGTAGCTTTCCGGGCGGCCGATAAAAGCAAACGACTCGCGCAGGTCAGCGAGTTCAATCTTATCATAAATCTGCGGGTAATCGAACAGATCAACCGGATAAAGATTGCAGCGTGCCTGAACCATG
The DNA here is from genome assembly GCA_964581135.1 of uncultured Oscillospiraceae bacterium. Classification (GTDB taxonomy): domain Bacteria; phylum Bacillota; class Clostridia; order Saccharofermentanales; family UBA5734; genus JAXGXQ01. The sequence goes on along the minus strand of CAZOMW010000028.1, from coordinate 14,998 downwards.
CCGCTGTAATCAATTGAATCGAGCGCCCGCAGGAAATCGCCGGCTGCTGCTTTTTTCTGAATATTGAACAACCCGGCTTCCATGCCTTCGTTCCATTGTGCGAGCAACAACTCGATCAGACGGCGGCCTGCTTTTTCCGGGTTTTCAGATTCGCCGCCGGCCACCGCGAAGCCGAAGCTGGTTTCACAGGTATACTGCGCGGAAAATGAATCGTGGATCAGACCTTCATTAAGCATTGTTTCATGAATCGAGGAAGCTTCCGAAAGTAAGGTTTCGAAAACAAGCCGACCGGCACGTTGGCGGGCTGCCAAAGCCCGACCTGAAAGGGGTTTCTGCCCCGGCAAAGGATCTTTGATCCCAACCAGAAAAGACGCGGTAGTAACATCCATCGTGCGGACGTTATCAGTGGCCAGGGGCTCCGGCTGCTCAGTAATCGGCACTGACGCAGGCAGCACGATCGGTTCCGACGGCAGCAGGGGGCGGAGTAAATCCAAAATCGGTTCTGCTTCTACATCTCCGGCTATAGTCAGAGAAAGCGAGGACGGATGATAGTAGTGATCAACAATCACCCGCAAATCAGCTTCAGTTATCGCCTTAACCGAATCAGCCGTGCCGCCTATATCAACTCTGACTGGATGTTCAGCGTACAACAGCTCCAGCAGATCCGAAAACAGGCGACTGTCAGGATCATCAAGGTACATATCAAGCTCAGCCAGAATCACAGGGCGCTCAGCTTCAATACGGGCCGGGCTGATGTCAGGTTTCAGCAGGGCACGCAGATATCTGTTCAGCGGCTGGATTACAGAGCCGGTTGTAGAGAAATAATACATGGTATGAGTGTGCGAGGTGTAAGCATTGGCACTGGCACCCAGCTGTGACAGGGCGCCCAGTAAGCCCCCCTCTTCATCCCGGGAAAATATACAGTGCTCCAGAAAATGAGCTGAACCGGCCGGTACGTTATACTCCCGCTTCCCCGCCCGGAAATTGGCGTGAATGGAGCCGAATGGAACTGTAATGGCGGCAAAGCAGCGGCTGAAGCGCGGCCGCGGCAGAATTTTAATCATAAAGCCGCAGCTATGACGCCAGGTCTGCAGCAGATGGCCGGTCAGTGGATCCCGGGTTTCGGTCAGATGGAAATCATTTACATTAGCTGTCAAGGCGGCTCTCCTTCCGGGTAAGCACGAAGCGGGTGCGCAGGCGTAAACGTCCGGCCAGCTCCGCGACCTGTTCTGGCGTTACTGCGGCCAGCAAAGCCAGGCTTTCGCCGACACTGCGACGGTTGCCGGTGGCACGTCCGAGCGGCAGCTGCTGGAGCAGACGGGATAAATCGTCACCGCGGGAGCGGATTCTGTGCTCGGCCATCGTGCGGGCGCTTTCAAAAACACGCCGGTCATAATCGCCCGTTCGGATTCTTTCCACCTGGGCTTCCATGGCCTCAACCGCAGCCTCTACCTGATCCGGCTTTACTCCGGCCATGATGGTCAGCGCCGAAAGATAGCTCAAAGAGGCTGAAAAAACACTGTAAGCCAGGCCCATCTGTTCACGCACGGTTTCAAACAACAGTGAATGAACATCACCGCCGAGGACACTGTTGAGTATGGTACCGGTGAAACCTCCGAGCGAGCTGTAGGACGGCATGCCGTCAAAAAAGAGTACCACGCGAGCCTGTTCAACATCGCGTTCTTCTGTTTCCGACTGATCTT
>CAZOMW010000028.1:0-13285 GCA_964581135.1 uncultured Oscillospiraceae bacterium | reverse complement strand
GGGCGCGACCCGGGATCAAAACGACCCGGTCGGCGCTGTCTGGCAACCTGTCCATGAGCGTAATTACATGCTCGACTGTACCGGCGTCGATATCACCGCCAAGGTCTACATTCAGCTCTGCTGTTTCCAGCAGTTCTTTATATGCGGTCTGCAGATCGGCAGCCGTAACTGCCAGTACATCTTCGGCACGGCCGGTAGCCGGCAGTCCCTGGGTTCTGCTGCTGCAGAATACCGCCAGACCGCGGTCAAAAGCATACTGAGCGCGGTCATTTTCCCGGGCGCGGATTTCCATCAGCAGATTCTGGCGCTCGGTAGCGACGATGCGGGCATCGAAGCTGCCGTCGGCAGCGCGCAAAGGATCAAGCAGCACCTCAAACAACAGGTTGACTGTGTCGCGGAAAGGTGAACTGCCGTCGCTCCAGCGGCTGATGGCATCACAGGAAAGCGTTGCTGCCAGAATATCGCCCTGGCGTTCAATATGCTGATCAATTGAGGCTCCGTATTGCTCGTCGAGGGCCAGTGCCAGCGATTTGCGATCCGGCAGGCGGCGGCAGCCGGCCGTGAGCACGCGCAGCAGCAGGGCTGTGCGGGCGTTACGGGCAGCAGTCATCGGCAGCCGGAAGGAGACAGAAGCGCCGGCCTGGACAAAACGGCGGGTACGGATCAGGCTGAGCGCAGCCTGACGCTGATTCAAAACAACGTAGGGCTGTTCGGCATCGCTGTGCCACTGGCGCGCGTCTGCCAGATCCTGATGAATCTGGTTGCTCAGTTCGAGCACTGAATCGAATTTCAGCTCCGGACGCATCCTTTCCAGAAACTGGACTTCAATCGGATTTTCGTAAAGTTCAACATCAACGTCCAGCAGACAGCTCTCGATCAAAGGCTTTTTGTCGTCGTCCTGGACTGTCGGACGCACGCCGAAATTGGTAACCGATTCATAAGTGCGGCCGTTGATAATTGTCCGGGTGGCGTAGACTCCGTAGGCAGGCTGGACCAGATCAGCCGGGATGCTGATATTGGCAGTGGGGAAACCCAGAGTACGGCCCAGACCTTTGCCTCTTTTCACAACGCCGGCAACAGTGAACGGGCGGCCCAGCAGACTGGCAGCCAGAGGCAGCTCGCCCTCCTGAACAGCTTTGCGGATAGCCGTGCTGGAAACGCGTTCACCATACAGCTCTATTTTGGGTACAACCACTACCTTAATGCCCTTATCAGCAGCCCAGCTATGCAACAGCGCTACATCACCGCGTGCCCCGCGGCCGAAGTGGTAATCGGGACCGACAACTATCAGTCCTGTTCCCAAAGCATCTGCCAGAACAGTGTCCAGGAAAGCCTCAGGCTCCATCGAGGCATATTCCGCATCAAAAGACTGCAGGCAGATTTCGCTGACACCGTAGTTGTGAATCAGCTGCAGCCGGTCATCCAGAGTGGAGATATAGCCGGCGAAAGGAGTGTTCTGCTTCAGAACAGCTCCGGGATGTTCGGCAAATGTGTATATAGAAGGACTGAAACCGTTTAGCTGGCATTCATGCACCAGGGTCTGAATCAGCTCCTTATGGCCGATGTGCACGCCGTCAAAAAATCCGAGGCCGATACCTCGTGGGGCGGATTCAGCTTTACCGTTATTCTTCGTTAAGATTTTCAACTTCGGCAAATATCCTTTCCGCGGCCAACTGAAGTTGCCCGCCTTCATCTGTGCTTAAGCGGCCGAGTCCGGTAAAACCGTTCGGTCCGTGAACTGTTACTATAGTTTCGGCAACCGCGCAGTCTGATGCTGTCGGAACCGCTTCGTATACGGCCGCGGGTTCAGAGGGCAGGTCGATAATCTGACCCTGCATCAGGCGGCGGTTATCAGCAGCGGTGAGGCTGATCCGCTTGTAGCCGGCAAATGCCTGTTCGACAGGCAGCAGAGGCAACCGCAGATCAGCTGCCAGAGCGTCCGTGATTTCGTTCCAGGAGTGTGCTTCCGCCAGCGTAAAAGGACCCGATTGTACACGTCTGAGAGCCTCAGCATGAGCGGGCAGACCGACAGTCCGGCCGACTGTTTCGGCCAGGTCGCGGATATAAGTCCCCTTGGCACAGTGAATATGAGCATCGGCATAAAGGCCGGCTGCGTCGCGGACAATTTCCAGCGGTTCCGCTGAGTGGATTTTCACCGGTCGGCTGCGGCGTTCCACAGCTTTACCGGCGCGGGCATATTTGTACAAGGGCTGCCCATCAACCTTGACTGCCGAATAAAGCGGCGGCAGCTGTTCAGTTAAACCGGTCAGAGCACGGATCGCAGCTTTTATCGGCGCATAATCCGCTGCTTCCAGTTCAGCCAGCTCCGCTGCCGTTAATTCGTGTTCTCTGGTTGTGCTGCCGGTTGGATCCATGGTATCGGTTTCGCGTCCGAAGCGGATGCGGACAATATAGGTTTTGTCGTAATCATCCATATAGGCAACAGCTCGAGTAGCGCGGCCGATTACTATCGGCAGCAGTCCGGTCGCGAATGGATCAAGCGTGCCGCAGTGACCGACCCGGCGCAGCTTGTAAAGGCGCCGGATTTTGGAAACCACCAGAAAAGAGGTTATTCCGGCAGGTTTATTGACCAGCAAAATACCGCCTGTCGCGGTTTTGCGGGCAGGGGCGGTATTAATGATACTCATTTTAATTTCGCCTTCTGCATGAAGGCTTTGGCTTCTGCCAAAATCAGCTCAATGCCTTCCTGGAGATTGATTCCAGTCAGAGTCAGACCGGCAGCCCGGACGTGGCCGCCGCCTTCAAAGAGGCAGGCAAACTTCGCGGCATTGAAATTTTCGTTACTGCGAATATTGACGCGAATTGAACCATCCGGCTGCTCCCGCAACAAAAACGCTACCTCAACGCCTTCGGCATTACGCAGCTGCCCGACCAGACCGTCCAGGTCCTCATCCAGGGCGCCGATTTCTTCCATTAAGCCTGTGGGGACAAAACCAATTGCGATTCTGCCGTCAAGTTCGAAGCGGGCTTTGTTCAGCACGGCGCCGGCCAGCTGCAGACGCGGACGGCTGGTGCGGTAAAACATAATAAAATTAATTCCGGCCAGATCCAGCGGCCAGGCCATCAGTTTGGACGCTACCCGGAAGGTCCTGGCGGTTGTATTAGAAAAGCCGAAGCTGCCTGTATCGGAAATAATCGCTGCCATCAGGCAGGTAGCGATCGCGTGATCAAGCAGCTCCTGCTCGGTTTTTTCCTCCAGGCTTTCAATCAGTGCATAAATCAGCTCGCCGGTGGCGGCAGCGGTAATATCGATCAGGCGCAGCTCGCCGGTTGGGTCTGATGATGCATGATGATCAATCACGGCCTCCTGCGGTGCCTGCTCGAACAGCTGCCGACGGCGACCAACCCGGACAGAATCCGCGCAATCGACCGCGAAAGCAAGCTTCTGGCAAGCAGCAAGCTTTTCAAAATCAGCTTCTTGATAAACTTGAACCTGGTCGCTGCCGGGCAGGAACAACAGCTTTTGCTGCTGTTCCTCGTCAACCAGAACCAGGCTGTTGATTTCCAGCTTTTTCAAAGCTAGAAAGAGCGCCTGGGCGGACCCAAGCGCGTCTCCGTCTGCCCCGACATGCGGGTAGATTATAACCAGGCTGTCGTCCCGATTCTCAAATGACAATAATAGATCGGCAATGCTGTGAAGCTCTTCAGACATCATTGTCCTCCGTTTTATCAGCTGCAGCAGCCTTATTTCTGACTTTGTCCGTTGTTTGTTCAGTATCTGCTGTTACTTCAGTGTTGGCTGACGTTCCTGCTTCTGCTGAACCTCCACCGGCAGTTGACTTTTCTGCGGATCTGACCTCGTCGATCAGCTGTCCCAGCCGGAAAGCATGCGCGATGGAATCATCCAGAATGAAGTGCAGCTCAGGCGCAATGCGCAGACGCACCCGCTGCACAAGCTCGCGCCGGATAAAGCCGGCAGCGCTGTGCAGCGCCTCCAAGGCTTCCTTCTGCTTCAGCTCATCACCGAGCACACTGATGTATATGTGAGCATGGGAAAGGTCGCGCGAGGCGCGCACCTCAACCACTGAAACCAGTCCGGAAAGTCGGGGATCCTTAATGTCCGTCTGCAGAATCCGGGCAATTGCCGAGCGAATTTCATCGCCGACTCGATCTGCTCGTCGCACGCTAGATCAGCTCCTTTCGATTTGCTTCATCTCGAACGCCTCGATGACGTCGCCTTCCTTAATGTCGTTAAAGCGCTCAATGCTTAAGCCGCACTCATAGCCGGCGGCGACTTCGCGGACGTCGTCCTTGAAGCGTTTGAGAGAGGAAAGCTTACCTTCGTGTATGACTATGCCGTCGCGAACCACTCGAATATCAGAGTTGCGGACAATCTTGCCATCCGTGACATAGCTGCCGCCGATTGTGCCGACGCCGCTGGCCTTGAAGGTCTGGCGGATTTCGGCATGACCGATGACGACTTCTTTGAACTCGGGCGCCAGCATACCCTTCATGGCTGCTTCGATATCCTCAATGGCGTTGTAAATGACGCGGTACATGCGCACGTCAACGCCGGTATCGGCTGCCATGTCAGTAACATTGGCGGCAGGGCGGACATTGAAGCCGATTACGATCGCGTTGGATACGTCAGCCAGACGGATATCGGATTCGGTAATCGCGCCGACACCGCCGTGCACGACATTGACCCGAACTTCCCCGCCTTCGCTGTTCAGTTTCTCCAGTGACTGGATGACAGCTTCGACGCTGCCCTGAACGTCAGCCTTGACAATGATATTGAGATCCTTGACTTCACCTGCCGCCAGCTGAGAGAACAGGTTTTCCAGTGACATACGGGAGCTGGTCCGCAGCTGTTGTTCGCGGCTGTCGCTGCGGCGACGATCCGCCAGAGCTCGGGCTTCTTTCTCGTCAGTAACGGCGTAGAAAATATCGCCTGCTTCCGGCACTTCCGGCAGGCCGAGAATCTCGACCGGGATGGAAGGGCCGGCTATTTTTACATTCTTGCCCTTATCGTCGATCATGGCGCGCACGCGGCCGAAAGTAGAGCCGGCCACCAGGGTATCGCCCAGACGCAGTGTACCGCGCTGTACAAGCACAGTAGCGACGGCGCCGCGGTTCTTATCCAGCTTGGCTTCAATAACGGTACCCTTGGCCTGTCTGTCAGGATCGGCCTTCAGATCCATAATGTCAGCTGTTAACAGGACCATTTCCAGCAATTCATCAATGCCCTGACCGGTTTTAGCGGAAACAGGTACCATGATGGTTGTGCCTCCCCATTCCTCAGGGATCAGGTCGTGCTTCGAGAGTTCCTGTTTGACGCGATCAAGATTCGCGCCTTCTTTATCGATCTTATTAATCGCCACGATGATTTCTGTTTTAGCGACCCGGGCGTGATTAATGGCTTCAACTGTCTGCGGCATGACGCCGTCATCAGCAGCAACTACCAGAATGGCAATATCAGTTACCTGGGCACCGCGGGCACGCATTGTGGTGAATGCTTCATGGCCGGGGGTATCGAGGAAGGTTATTTCGCGATTCTTGGCACAGACGGTGTAAGCACCGATGTGCTGCGTAATGCCGCCTGCTTCGCCGGAAACAACATTAGCCGAGCGGAAGCGGTCCAGGATTGACGTTTTGCCGTGGTCAACGTGGCCCATTACTACAACAACAGGCGGACGCGCCTTCAGCTTGGTTTCATCATCCTCGGAATCATCGAAAAGCTTCTCTTCGGCAGTAACTGTTACCAGTTTTTCGGCTGTGATGCCGTATTCCTCGGCGATCAGAGCAGCTGTATCGAAATCGATTTCCTGGTTTAAAGTTGCCATAACTCCCAGTTTGATTAAACGCTTAATTACATCTGCCGAGGTTTTCTTGATGGCTTCAGCAAACTCTTTGACGGTCAGGCTTTCAGGTAGCTTGACATTGGTCAGAACAGCGCGCTGGACAGGTGCGGAACGCTGCTGCTGCCCGCCTCTGCGGCCACCGCGGCGTCCTCTGCCTCTGCCGCCGGGTGTGTACAGTGTGTCGAGCAGAGTTTCGTCCTTAAGCGCTTTGGAGACGCCTTCGCCCGAAATAACTGCTGTCTGTTCCTTCAGCTTATGATGCTTGTCACGGGTATTGTCCATGCCTGTTTTCGGCTGTTCACGGCGCGGCTGACGCTTATCGTCCGTTCTTTTGCGGTCGACGCCGCCACGGTTGGCAAAACCGGGACGTTGGGTTTCAGAAATCGCTTCTTTAAGAGGATCAGCCGGGCGCGGCGGGCGCGGAGTACCACTGTAGGGGCGGCTGCCTTGCTGCGGCCGGTCGCCTTGCGGACGGGGCGCACCGGTGTAGGGGCGGTCACCTTGCGGACGGGGTGCGCCGGTATAGGGGCGGTCACCTTGCGGACGCTGGCCCTGCTGTGGACGATCGCCGTAAGGCGGACGCTGACCCTGCTGGGGACGGTCGCCGTATGGCGGGCGCTGGCCCTGCTGCGGACGGTCGCCCTGTTGGCGGGGTGCACCGGAATAAGGCCGGTCGCCCTGCGGTCTGGGGGTGCCGGAATAGGGGCGGTCGCCTTGCGGACGCTGGTCCTGCTGCGGTCGATCGCCGTAAGGGCGCTGACCCTGTTGCGGACGATCGCCGTAAGGACGCTGACCCTGCTGTGGACGATCACCATAAGGACGGTCACCTTGCGGGCGCTGACCCTGCTGTGGGCGGTCGCCATAAGGACGGTCGCCTTGCGGGCGCTGACCCTGTTGCGGACGATCACCTTGCGGACGCGCCTGAGCAGTGCGGTCGGCAGGCACTTGCGCAGCGGGTGCCCCGGCGGCAGGGGCTTTAGCGGCAGCTGCTTCTTCAGCAGGAGCCTGAGCTGCCGGGCGGGCCGGTGCTTCAGCCGCAGCGGGCTTTACAGCTGCGGGCTGCGCGGCAGGAGTTTTTGCAACAGCTGCAGCTTCAGTTTTAACAGGGGCTGCAGTTACAGGCGCAACAGGTGCGGCCGTTGTGACGGGCACAGATTCAGCAGCTGGCTTTGCAGCTGGCTTTGCAGCTGGCTTTGCAGCTGGAGTTTGTTCAGTATCAGCCTTGACAGCAGGTGCAGGTGCAGGTGCAGAGGTTGCAACCGCGGCTGCGGCTGCGGCTGCCGGAGTTTGTGCCGGTATTTCAGCAGCTGCCGGTTGTTGCGGGGACGGCGCTGCCGCCACTGTGGGCTCAGCAGTCTTGCCGGCAACAGCCTGTTCAGCCTCCGGGGTTTCCTCATCGTCCTTCTTTTTGGGGCGACGGGCTTTAACGACGACACCAGTGATCTTTTTTCCGGAAACGCCCTGCATAGTGACTATTGCTTCAGCCTCTTCAGCTGCTGCCGGCTCGATAACCTTTTCGTTTTCCGGCTTGGCAGCCTTTTCCGTTTTTGTTTTCTTAGCGCTGGCACGTTCCTTTTCCTGCTTTTCCTCCTCCGGTTTGGGTTCAGGTTTATTCACGGCGGCCTGATTTAAGCCGTCGCCTCTGACAAAACCTGCCCGCAGTCCAGATCCGGAATCGTCTCGTTTCATCATCCTATGCATATTCCTCCAAAATGTTTTCGCCTCCGGGATAGACCGGCGCATTGCCCGAAGGCTGTTTCAGTTTACTTATCTGTAGTGGCCAACTCACTGAGCCGGCTGGCGAAACCCCTGTCAACAACACCGATGACTACGCGGGTCTCGCGTCCTGTCCAATGTCCGAGTATCTCACGGTCACCGGCTGTGATCAGCGGGACCTCGTAGTGGACACTCAGGCGGCCGATTTTATCTTTAGTATTAGGGCCCGCGTCTTCCGAAAGGATGGCGAGAACTACTTTGCTGTCACGTATGCCTCTGGCAACGGCCTCTGTGCCGAAGACCAAGCGGCCGGCCCGACAGGCCATTCCCAGTATACGCCAGAATTTTTCGTTCATTCAGGCCTCCGGGCCTGCGGCTTCAGCGGCACCTGCGGCTTCTCTGATGCCTGCGGCTTCTCCGACACTTTCGTGTCCTCCTGCTCCGCCGGTTCTGCCGGCAGAGCTTCAAGCTCGGCAGTCAGGGAGCTGACCACTGCTTCGTCGATCCTGCTTTTAAAGTTTCTGTCGAAGCGGTGTTGCCGGATCGCCTGTTGCAGGCAAGTGCGGTTGCGGCAGACATAGGCGCCGCGTCCCGGCTTCCTGCCGGTAGGATCCAGACAGATTTCGCCCTCAGGGCTGAGAACCAGTCGGATCAGACTTTTCTTGGGATGCATGGCACGACAGCTGACACACATCCGTTGTGGCTGCTTCTTCATGCCGCCTCCCTGCTCTTATGCTTCAGTATCAACAGTTTCTTCGACTGCTGAAACCGCGGCATCTGTTTGTTCTATATCAGTATCAGCTTCAGAATCGTATGACTCTGATTCTGCGGCCATGAACTGTTCTTCTGCATTTTCATCTGAAGTGTTTGCGGATTCTAAACCTGCATTTTCAGAAGAATCTGCCGCTTCGTCGGTGAAATCCTCTGCAGCGGTTTGTTCCGCAGCCTGGGAGAAGCGCTGCATCAGCTCGGCTTCGATCATGGCACGGTACTGTGATTCGCTCTTAATGTCAATTTTCCAGCCGGTCAGGCGGGCTGCCAGGCGGGCATTCTGGCCTTCACGGCCAATAGCCAGTGAAAGCTGCTGATCAGGTACAACCACAACGGCAACCTTTTCTTCAGGATAAATATCGACTTTGACTACCTTGGCAGGGTTGAGGCTATTGCTGATGAAAGTAATATCGTCCGAATCCCATTCGATGATATCAATCTTTTCGCCCATAAGCTCATCCATTATCGCCTGAACACGCAAACCGCGCTGGCCGACGCAGGCGCCGACACTGTCGACGTTTTCGTCACGCGAGGTGACGGCCATTTTTGTGCGGGAGCCGGCTTCGCGGGCAATCGAGACAATCTCGACAATCCCGTTGGCGATTTCAGGTACTTCCTGTTCGAAGAGTTTACGCACCAGATTGGGATGGCTGCGGGAGATATAAACAATCGGGCGGCCCTTCTTTTCGTCGACCTTCAGTATATAAAAACGCATGCGCTGGTTAAAATTGTAACCATCAGTGCGAACCTGTTCGTTAAAAGGCAGTACTGCTTCGGCACGGCCGATATCAACAATCACTTCGCGGCGATCCTTGCGCTGGACAACGCCGGCTGCGATTTCGCCGATGCGACTGGAGAATTCGTTTTGGATCCGTTCACGCTCCGCGCTGCAAAGCTTCTGATTGATCACGTTTTTCGCGGTCTGAGCAGCCAGGCGGCCGAAATCCTGAGGATTCAGCTCGTAATCCAGCATATCTCCGAGCTCAAACTCTTCAGAAAGCGCCTTGGCTTCCGTCAGACTCATCTCAGAGTTGGGGTCATCAACCTCTTCGACCACGGTTTTAGTCAAATACACGCGCATGGCGCCTGTTTCACGGTCAAGTTCGGCGCGGATGTTATCCGTTGTCTTGGCGTCAAATTCGCGCTTGTAGGCTGAGACCAGCGATTCCTCAATTGCTTCGTAAAGGACTTCGGCATCTATGCCGCGTTCCTTCTCCAACAAGCGGATCGCTTCAATCAGTTCTTTATTCATAAGGGTAGGATCTCCTTCCTGTAATTGCAGGCTGATTATTTTATAAAGGCGGTCAGTTGAAGCGAACCTCACGTTTGACCTTGGCAGCTTCGCTGCGAGGAAATTTATTTATAGTGCCGTCCTCGGCGCGGATAACGATAAGTTCGCCCTCCAGCGGCTGCAGCCAGCCGAGAAACTTCTTCTGGCCGTCACGGGCTTTGTAGAGGCTGACCTCCACCCAGCTGTCAAGATAACGGCTGAAGTCGCGGTCTTCTGTCAGTGCCCGGTTGAGCCCCGGTGAAGAGACCTCAAGATAATCATGGGTGGTTATTTTGAGATCATTTTCGATGATCGGGTCAACAAGTTCACTGACCCTGGCACACTCATCAATTGTAACGCCGCCCCGGCGATCAACGTAAATACGCAGAAATCGGGCTGAATTCTCGGTCTTTAACTCTACATCTACCAGGTCGAGACCCAGTTCCTGAACCAGCGGCTCTAAGGTCTCGTATACCAACTGCGCTGTTTGGTGGCGTTTGGCCATCATTCCTCCCGGAATCTTTTCCGCTTTTTTGACAACTAAATGGTAATAAGTGACAAAGAGTGGGCACGCCCACTCTCCGTCACAACTACCTTCATACGTTTTTCAGTATATCACGGGCAAGCTCAGAATGCAACCTCCGCCGCGACGGTAAAACAGCCTCAAAACCCTTGTCGTCACGGGCTTTGCCCGTTTCTATCCAGGCTCGCGACGCTGAGTCCTTTTATTTGCGCCTGAAATATCTCAGGTGAGCACAGTCTGCAACCATTCCCCGGTTAACACGGGATCGCCTCATCTTAGTTCGCACCCACCTAAGCGATGCTCTGTATGATGAACCCAGAATCAGTGCTAATCAACACGTTTTTCGTGATTTTGTCTACAAAAAGTGCTGATTTAGACTGTCGGCAGTAAGATAATTACAAGTTTGAGCTTCAAATTCAAAATCGAGTAGGTTACAATGTACAAAAGCCGAATATACGGCAAGTACAGCAAAGGGAGTGATGCCCATGATCAAAGTAATTGTTGGCAGAAAGGGCAGTGGCAAAACCGCTCGCCTGGTCGATGACCTCAACGCACACGCAACCACTGATAACGCTAACGTAGTCTGTATCGAACGCGGCAGGCGTCTGGACCGTCTGGTGAAGTACCAAATCCGTCTGCTAGACATTTCCGACTATCCTATTGTCGGTTTCCGGGAATTACTGGCTTTCATCGCCGGTATCAGCGCCAAGGATTATGACCTGACGCACGTCTATATCGATAGTATTTTCAAAATCGCCAATGACACTTCTATAATTAACCTCGAGAAATTCCTTGAAGAGCTCGAAACTTTTTCGGACGCCAATAATTTTAACGTGATGATTATCCTGTCCGCAGAGCCCGAGGCGCTGCCCGAAAGCATCCGGCGCTTCGTCTGACTGCTGCACCAACCTGAATCTGCGTACAACCAACCTACTTACGGCAGGTTAGATTAAGAGCTGAATTTTCCGGAGGAAAAGCAGAATGTGGAAAGAATTCAAAGAATTCGCACTCAAGGGCAATGTCATTGATCTGGCTATCGCAGTCGTGATCGGCGCTGCTTTCGGCGCAATTGTCAACAGTCTGGTTAAAGACATTATTATGCCGATAATTGGTTATCTGACAGCCGGTGTTGATTTCGCAGCTTTGAAAGTCGTACTGCGGCCTGCGGCGGTTGTAAACGGCGTCGAAGTCGCTGAAACAGCGATTACCTACGGGGTGCTGATTCAGACTATAATCCAGTTCCTGATTATCGCATTCAGCATTTTCCTGATGGTTCGGGCTTTGAATAAAGCCAGAGCCCGAATGGAAGCAAAAAACAAGGTGGAAGCAGCCGTTGAAGAAGCCGTCAAGTCTGACGAAACCTTGCTGCTGGCCGAGATCCGCGATCTATTGAAAGAAAAGAACTGAACCTGACCGGTATCAGCGGCTGACCAGTTACTACCACGGAAATTAAAACAGGTTTCCGGATTCAATCATACATATTTGCAGTTCCAGCCCGGCCTCCGCAAAAGGCCGGGTTTTTCTGTTTGCGTCCTGTTTTCTGGTCGTTTTGCAACGAGGCAACAGCGAAATATTGTCGATTTGCCCGAATCGTGCTAAGGTCAGAATAGTATCAGTATAAGGAGGCGCCTATGCTCCGTAGTTTATCTGTTCTGGTCGAAAACCGCGCCGGTGTTCTTACCCGGGTGACAAGCCTGTTTGCCCGCCGCGGCTATAACATTGAAAGTCTGGCTGTTGGTACGACCCAGGATCCGGAGATCTCGCGCATTACAATTACCATGGTTGGTGATGATGAACTGATGCGTCAGATTACACGTCAGCTGCATAAGCTGCCCGATGTCATCATGGTACGCGATCTCTCGCCCGAAGAGCATTTTTCGCGTGAGCTGGTTTTTTTCAAGGTTCGGGCTGATGAAGAAGCCCGCACCGGCGTCCTCCAGATAGTTAATATTTTCCGCGGACATGTTATTGATGTCTCCCCTTCCACTATGACGATCGAGCTTAGCGGCAAGGAAGATAAAATCAATGCCCTGATGGAACTGCTCAAGCCTTATGGGATTCTGGAGCTTGTACGTACAGGCCCGATCGCGATCGAACGCGGTGAACGCGTGCTTAACGTTGAAATTCCGGAAATGTAAAACCGGCTGATAACCTACATCGAATAACCGCCGTATAACCGGCAGGTACAGGAGGATTATATGAAAAAAGTCTACAAGGAAAATGAATGCCGGACACATGCGCTGGATGGAAAAACCATCGCGATTATCGGTTACGGCAGTCAGGGACATGCTCACGCACTGAACCTGCACGAAAGCGGCTTCAATGTCATTGTCGGCCTTTACGAAGGCAGCAAATCCTGGGCGCGCGCCGAGAAAGCCGGCCTTAAGGTTCTGACAGCGGCTGATGCTACTAAAGAAGCTGACGTAATCATGATTCTGATTAACGATGAAAAACAGCAGCAGCTGTTTGAGGAATCCATCCGTCCCAACCTGACCGAAGGTAAAGCTATAGCTTTCGCTCACGGTTTTAATATTCACTTCGGCAGCATCGTGCCGCCGGCTAATGTCGACGTCTTCCTGATCGCTCCCAAGGGCCCCGGTCATACAGTCCGCAGCCAATATGTAGCCGGTCGTGGTGTGCCCGCGCTGTTTGCAGTCGGCCAGGATTACTCCGGCAACGCTCAGAACATTGCCTTCGACTATGCCTACGGTATTGGCGCCGCCCGTGCCGGTGTGCTGGGCACCACCTTCCGCGAAGAAACCGAGACGGACTTGTTCGGTGAGCAGGTTGTGCTTTGCGGCGGTGTCTGTGAGCTGATGAAAGTTGGCTTTGAAGTTCTGGTTGAAGCCGGTTACGACCCGGAAAATGCCTACTATGAGTGCGTCCATGAAATGAAACTGATCATCGACATGGTAGCCCAGGGCGGCCTTTCACTGATGCGCTACTCTGTCAGCGACACTGCTGAATACGGCGATTACATGACAGGCCGTCGGATTATCACTGATGAAACCAAGCAGGAAATGAAAAAGATTCTGCGTGAAATCCAGGAAGGCGTATTCGCCCGCAACTGGATTCTGGAAAATAAAGTCGGTCGTCCGAATCTGCTAGCCCGCCGCCGCATCGAAGCGGGGCATCAGGTGGAAACAGTCGGCCGTGAGCTGCGCGCTCTGATGAGCTGGAACA
>CAZOMW010000027.1:6305-19619 GCA_964581135.1 uncultured Oscillospiraceae bacterium | reverse complement strand
GAGCGTCACGCAGGATTGTTTCGGTAATTCGGACTTTTGCCATTGTTTAGTGCCTCCTGTACGGCTTCAGCAGCCCCGGCTTATTCCAGACTGATGAGATCATCACCGGCATTGACTGAATTGCCTTTGGCAGTGTGGATTCCGGCAACAGTACCATCGCGGGTGGCGACGATTTCGTTTTCCATCTTCATGGCTTCGAGAATGCAGACAACATCGTTTTTCTTAACATCCTGACCAACCGCAACGCTGACAGCCAGAATTGTTCCCGGCATTGGTGCTTTAACAACTTCAGAGCCTTTGGTACCGGCACCGCCTGCAGCGGCTGCAGGTGCGGGCGCTGGTGCCGGAGCGGCGACAGGGGCCGGTGCGGCGGGAGCAGCTGCCGCGAGGGCGCTCACAGGCGCGGGTGCTGCCGGAGCAGTCATTACAGGTGCGGCCTGACCGGCAGCAACCTCCTGAACTTCAACTTCGTATCTGGAACCGTTGACATTAATCTGAAACTTTCTCATGGTGGTGTTCCTCCTGCTTTCAATAAGCGGCGATCAGCATATCCAGCGCACTTACAAGGCGTGGACGCGTCGCCGACGGTTTAATTATTTCATCGACATGACCGTAGGAAGCGGCTACTGCGGGAGCAGCTACTTCGCGGGCATAACGGTTGATAAAATCCTTACGGGCTGCAGCCGGATCGGCAGCAGCGGCGATATCCTTGCGGAAAAGGATGTGGGCCGCTGTATCAGAGCTGGTAACAGCGATTTCAGCGGTCGGCCAGGCGTAAACCAGATCAGCTCCGGTACTGCGTGAATTGAGAGCCAGATAGGCTGTGCCGTAGGCATCGCCTACAATAACGCTGATCCGGGGTACAGTGCAGTCAAAGAAGGCACTGGTTAAAGCAGCAGCCGAGTCTACCAGATCACCTGCTTCGTGCGCGGTGCCGATTGCATAGCCTTCAGCGTCGATGAAACTGATCAGCGGGATATTGAAGCGCTCACAGAACCTCACAAAGCGCTCCGCTTTGCGGTTCATTTTCGCGTCAAGACGTTTACCGGCATTGGCAATGATGCCAACAGTGATGCCGCCAAGCATCGCCAGCCCGGTGATCATTTCTGAAGCGTACGCAGCGGACAGCGGCAGGAAAGAGTCAGTATCTACAACCAGGCTCAGCACTTCTGCCATCTCAAAACCGTCGTCAAGACCAGCTGCGATTTCATCCAGGCGCGCTTCGGTGCGGTTGGGGTCATCATTGGCGTCAGCAGCAAAGGCAAAGCCTTCATAGCTGTCAGGCAGATAAGCCAGCAGGACTTTCAGTTCCTCCATGACAGCTTTTTCGTCAGCAGCAACAATAGAAGCAAGCCCGGTAGAGGCAGCATGAACTGCTGCGCCGCCAATAGAGGCGACATCAACGCTGTTGCCCTCTGTAGCGGCAATCACCATTGGCCCGTTCATGAAAATGGCGCCTTTATCTTCGCTCATCAGTACAAAATCGCTGGCAGCTGCCGCCATCGCCAGACCGCCGGCACAGGGACCGACAACCGCAGCGATCAGAGGCACTTCACCACTGGCATCATGCAGTTCGCCCAGAATATCGCCCAGGCCCTCCAGTGCTGCAATGCCTTCTTCAATCCGTGAACCGCCGGAATCGTATACTCCGATAAAAGGAGCGCGGGCTGAAGCCGCAAATGCTATGGCCTTGCCGATTTTGGCAGCGTGAATCCGGCCAAGTGAACCTCCATGTACAGTCGGGTCCTGAACAGCAACATAAACAAGACGACCGTCGACCGTGCCGTAGCCGGTTACAACGCCGTCGCCTTCAATTGTTTCGCGTTCGAAGCCGCTGCCGATTCCTCGCGACCTGACATGCGCATCAAGCTGTACAAAACTGTCTGCATCAAGCAACGCATCCAGCCGAGCGCGGCAGACAGGACTTATACCCTGACCGGATTGCTGAGCGTCGTTCTGTTGCAGGAATTCGGTCATTGTTTCCCTGGATCCCATTCAATTCACCTCGTTCATATTCCTGTTTCTTATTTCATACGTTCGGAGCGGGCTATATGTAGTAAGTTTTCTCGGTGCATCCGGAACATTCATAGAAAATTATACGGTAGGACAGGCCAGAGTTCAACCAAAAGATATCTATAATATTTTATTTAATTAACAATATTACGGTTGACCTTCAGGGCTGTTCCCGCTTTGTTCTTCATCCTCTTCTTCATTTTGTGCGGCGTCGGGCACAAAAGCGTTCACAATCTGATCAATCGTCACCTGTTTGTCAGGGTTAATATTGGCCGCGTCGACAAGCGCATTCTCAATATCCTGCAGAGTTCCGTACATCATCATCTCCATCGGCGGCAGCTCAGTTACACTGCGCAGCCCGAAGTCGAGCAGAAACTGATCAGTTGTCGCAAACAAAGTCGGACGGCCCGGTGTATCCAGCGTTCCGACCTCGTGCACAAGCGCCCTTTCGATCAGGCGCTGTAATACGTTATCACTGTTGACACCACGAACAGCTTCAATCTGAGCTCTGGTTACAGGCTGATTGTAAGCAACAACAGCGAGTGTCTCGTAGGCTGCAGCCGAAAGAGGCGGTCGGTGCCTCGGTGAAAACAGACGGGCCAGAATATTTTTCAAACCAGGCTTGGTACCGATTGTATAGCTGCCGTTTGTCTCCCGGATCTGCAAACCCCGCTGCTGATCATGCTCGCAGCGCTGGATCATATCATTAAGCACACGCTTCAAAGTCGGTTTGTCGATAACCAGAATGCGGGCAATCTGCTCCAATGTTAAGGGGTCACCGTTTGCAAACAACAAGGCTTCAACCGCAGCCGGTGCCGCTGCCGGATCCAGCGGTTCCAGCTGTTCATTTGCCGCCTTTTCAGCGGCTGCCTGATCCGCGGCAGCAATCATCTCGGCGGCGCTCTCCTGCGCCAGACCACCGAATTCCGGCTGCTGCTCAGACATACTGCTTTTCCTCCACCGGATCAAGACGAATCAGTCGTTCAAGACTGACCGAATCCGCGGGGCGCAGATCTGTCTCAATCAACATGACATCAAAAGGTTTTTCCTGACGTACCCTGATCCGATCCAGACGCAGCAGTTCCAGCAGAGCCAGAAAACCGGTGACACGTTCAACCTTGCTGGAACTGTCAGCAGGGAAAATTTCGTTGAAAAATATCCGGCTGCGCTGCAAAGCGGCAGACAGAATCTGGCGCATTTTGTCCTTCAGCGAAATTTTATCCCGCCGCAGTATCTGCGTTATTTTACCGCTCAAGTCGCTGAAGCGCAGTCGGTTCTGTTCACTTACCACCCGGGCGGCAGTGTAGAAACGCTCGGGAATAACAGGCTCAGGTGTTTTTAGTGACTGCAGGCCAAGCGCGGCAGGCGATTCCGGTGGCTTGTAATAACAACCGCTGTAGGATTCGTGCCGTTCTTTAAGATCTGAAGCCAAAGTGCGGCAGCGACGGTATTCCAGCAGGCGCAGCACCAGCTCCTCCCGTGGATCGGCACCCTCGCTCTGATCGGCAGTCAGCTTTTTCGGCAGCAGCAGCCGCGATTTTATCTGCAGCAGAGTAGCTGCCATTACCAGAAACTCGCTGGCAACTTCAAGGTCAATATCGCGCATGGTTTCCAGATATTCCATGTACTGCCCGGTAATGCTGTCGATCGGAATGTCATAAATGTCTATCCTGTTTTTTTCGATCAGGAAACACAGCAGGTCCAGCGGACCCTCGAAATGCTCCATTTTCAGCTCGGGTACGTAATGAAGATTCATCAGTCACCAATACCAATACGAACGGCCTGCCGCACTTCAGTCATTACCGAGCGGGCTTTGGCACGGGCTTTCCCGGAACCAGCGTTTATCAGCTCGCGCAGTCTGTCCGGCTGAGTCAACAGTTCAGTCCGTTTTTCGTGGATCGGCTGGTGGAAAGCCAGCAGTCGTTCCTGCAGCTTGCGCTTACAGGCAACACAGCCTATTGTGCCGGCGCGGCACTGCTCTTCTACCTCGTGTACAATATCAGGGCTGAAGACCTTATGCTGAGCAAAAACCGAGCAAACCTCCGGATGACCGGGGTCATCCTTACGAATCCGGGCCGGGTCGGTAATCATGCACATAACCTTGCGGGCTACCTCGGCCGGTGAATCAGCAAAGGTAATTGTGTTATTGTAGCTTTTTGACATCTTACGGCCGTCAATACCCGGCAGCACCTTGCTTTCGGTCAGCAGCGCCTTTGGTTCCGGGAAAACCGCCTTGCCGTAAAGAAAGTTAAAACGCCGGGCCATTTCGCGGCTGATTTCAAGATGCGGCAGCTGATCTTCGCCAACCGGCACAAAATCAGCCTTATAAATCAGAATATCAGCCGCCATCAGCGCCGGATAGCCAAGAAACCCGTAGGTTGAAAGGTCTCTATCAGTCATTTGCTGTTGCTGCTCTTTGTAGGTAGGCGTGCGTTCCAGCCAGGAAACGGGTGTGTTCATGCCTAAAAGCAAATAAAGCTCGGCATGCTCCAGCACCTGTGACTGCAGGAAAATTGTCGCTTTGTCAGGGTCCAGTCCCGCGGCCAGAAAATCGGCCATCAGGCTCAGTGTGTTGGCCTGCAGAGTTTCAGTCTCGGCGTAGCCGGTTGTCAAGGCATGCCAATCGGCAATAAAAAAATAGCAGTCATATTCATGCTGAAGCTTCACCCAGTTATGCAAAGCTCCGAAATAATTACCTAAATGCAGGTCGCCCGTCGGCCGGGCACCGCTTACTACGATTTTTCCTGACATGTACTCTCCTTCTTTCCCCTTACCGGCAGCTGGTTATTGCTGCCTGGGCGCTGCAGCTCAGATAAAGCCGAGCAAGCGCCACAGCGCCTGAAACAACGCTGCTATTGGTGTCATTATAATATAGTCGAAAGGCATCCTGATATAGGTTAAAACGGTGCCGATCAGGTTGCGGCCAAAAATAAAAACCAGCATCAGAATAATGCCGCTGTACCGCTGCAGACTCAAAAATTTGTAATACAGCTCGTTGGGCAGCAGGTAGCTGAAAACCTTGGAGCCGTCCAGCGGCGGTATCGGCAGCAGATTAAACACCATCAGAACAATGTTGGATTGATAAAAAAACTCAAACAGGTTCAGAAAGACCTTCAGCACAACATTATCAGCCTGCAGTGACGCTGCTTCCGCAACCGTGACCGTAATGTAAAACAAGAAGACAGCTATGATCGCCAGCAACAGATTCGCTGCAGGTCCGGCCAGACTGGTCAGCATAATACCGAACTTCATCGACTTGCCGCGTGTAAAACGGGCGGGATTAATCGGTACAGGTTTCGCGTAGCCGATACCCAGCAGCAAAAACATTATGGTTCCGATCGGATCCAGATGCGCCAGCGGGTTCATCGTTAACCGGCCCGCAAGCGCGGCTGTATCGTCTCCCAGCCTATAGGCAACATAGCCATGCATGTACTCGTGAAATGAAAGTGAAACCGACATCACCAGTACAACGACCAATATCGTCTGCAGGCTGAAACCGCCGCTCAGTAAAGTCAGAGCAGCCAGAGGGATTCCGAGCATAATTTCTCCTTTTTCGGTCTTACGATCCGGTCTGTCGGACGACAGCAAGGCTGCAGGTCTCGCCGTTGATATTCCAGCTGCGGGCGTCCGGGTGTTCGGCAGCGATAATAGCGACTGCGAGCACCTCGTCTTTGATCCGCTCTTCGTGCCTGTTCATAATTTCAGCAATAAGGCTGCTGCCGGCGTGGTAGAGCGTGATCCGGTCAAGCACTTCGAAATTGCTTTCCTTGCGCATCGTCTGAACCTTGCTGATGATCTCGCGGACAAAACCTTCTTCGATAAGCTCGGGTGTCAGCCCGGTATCCAGCGCTACCGCGAAATCCCGGTCAGTTTCAACAGCCAGGCCTTCCGGCTGCATGGTTTCAATCAACAGGTCTTCTTCAGCCAGCCTGATTTCTTCACCATCAACCATCAGAACAATTTCGCCTTTTTCCTGCAGTTCAGCCATTGTAGCCTTACCAGGCAGCTCACTCAGAGCAACGCTGAGCTTGGGAATCAGCTTGCCGAGCCGCTTGCCGAGAGTGCGCAACTGCGGTTTGAATCTGTAATCAAGCAGACTGTCGCCTGAATCAAGCCATTCAAGTTCGCGGACATTCAGCTCGTCCAGAATCAGGTCAACACTGGAACCGGGCAGTTTTTGCGGTGCTGAAATCAGCATCCGGCCAAGCGGCTGACGGTTTTTGATTGCCGCAGTATTGCGGGCGGCACGGCCCAGTACCACGATATGCAGCACGTCAGCCATCCGGCGCTCGAGCGTTTTATCGATCATAGCTTCAGCCGCAACCGGGAAGTCGCACAAATGTACACTTTCCGGCTGTCCGGGAGCCCGGTTGGCTGTCAGGTTCTGATAAATCGATTCTGCCATGAAAGGTACGTAAGGCGCTGTCAGTCTGGCCAGGGTTTCGAGAATTGTGTACAGCGTCATATAAGCAGCTGTCTTGTCGGCATTCATTTCAGACTGCCAGAAACGTTCACGGCTGCGGCGGACGTACCAGTTGGATATATCATCGACAAAGGCCTGGATAGCCCGGCCTGACCCGGTGATATCGTAATTGGTCAGCCGGGTGTCAACGTCTTTTACCAGTGAATTGAGCCGTGACAAAGCCCAGCGGTCAAGCTCGGACAATGTGTCAGGATCGAGTTTTTTGCCCTCAGGTGTAAAGCCGTCAATGTTGGCATAAAGGACATAGAAAGCATAGGTGTTCCACAGAGTGCCCATGAATTTGCGCTGAGCTTCACTTACCGCGTCAGGCGAAAAACGTGAGGGCAGCCAGGGTGAGCTGGCTGTATAGAAATACCAGCGTACTGCGTCGGCACCCTGCACATTGAGGACTTCCCAGGGGTCAACAACGTTACCCTTGTGCTTCGACATCTTCTGGCCATCTTTGTCCTGAACAAGACCAAGTACAATAACGTTGCGATAGGGCGACTGGTCGAACAGCTGGGTGCTGATTGCCATCAGGGTATAGAACCAGCCGCGTGTCTGATCGAGTGCTTCTGAAATGAAATCAGCCGGAAAAGCGCGCTCGAAGCGCTCTTTGTTCTCGAATGGGTAGTGCCATTGCGCGAAAGGCATTGAGCCGGAATCGAACCAGCAGTCAATAACCTCACCTACTCTGGTCATGTTGCCGCCGCATTCCTCGCAGCGAATATGCACTTCGTCGATGTATGGTTTGTGGAGCTCGATATCATCGGGACAGTCATCCGACATTGATTTCAGTTCAGCAATACTGCCGATCATGTGCCGGTGCCCGCAGCCGCATTCCCAGATCGGCAGCGGTGTGCCCCAGTAACGCTCACGGGAAATACCCCAGTCGATAACATTTTCCAGGAAGTTGCCGAAACGGCCTTCGCCGATAGCTTCCGGGATCCAGTTTACGGTGCTGTTGTTTTGCATCAGCTGATCGCGCACTGCAGTCATACGGATAAACCAGGTGTCGCGCGCATAGTAGATCAGCGGCGTGTCGCAACGCCAGCAGAAAGGATAGCTATGCTCATAAACAAGCTTTTTGATCAGCTTGCCTTCGTTGTCCAGCTTTTTAATAATGCCGGCATCAGCGTCTTTACAGAATACACCGGCAAAATCGGTGACATCCGCCGGCATTGTGCCGTCGTCCTGCACCAGCTGAACAAAAGGCAGGTTATAGCTGCGGCCTACGCGGGCGTCGTCTTCACCGAAAGCGGGCGCGATGTGAACGATTCCGGTACCATCGTCAAGCGTGACATAATTATCAGCGGTGATGTAGAAAGCCTTTTTGCCGCTGGCTTCAACTGTTTTGTTGGCGTAAGGCAGCAACGGCTCATATTCTTTGCCGACCAGCGATTCACCGGTGTGGCGGCTGAGGATTTTAAAATTTTCGCCAAACAGCGAAGGCACAAGTGTTCCAGCCATATAGTAGCGAACCTTACGCTCACTGCCGTCGAGGTCCTTGTCAAGTTCAATCAGCACGTACTCTTCGTCAGGATTAACACAAAGGGCGACGTTCGAAGGCAGAGTCCAGGGTGTTGTTGTCCAGGCCGCAAAATATGTGTTTTCTTCATCTTTAACAGTAAAACGGACAAAAATCGAAGTATCCTGAACATCCTGGTAGCCCTGAGCGACTTCATGGCTGGAAAGCGAAGTGCCGCAGCGTGGACAGTAAGGCACAATTTTGTGGCCTTTATAAAGCATGTCCTTGTCCCAGATTGTTTTCAGGGCCCACCAGACTGATTCAATGTAATTATTTTCATAGGTAATGTACGGATTCTCCATATCAGCCCAGAAGCCGACACGATCCGACATCTCTTCCCACTCCTGCTTATATTTCCAGACGCTTTCCTTACATTTGCGCACAAAAGGCTCGACGCCGTAAGCCTCGATCTCCGGTTTGCCGTTAATGCCGAGCGCACGTTCAACTTCAAGTTCAACCGGCAGGCCATGAGTATCCCAGCCTGCTTTACGCTCAACGTGGTAACCTTTCATAGTCCAGAAGCGCGGAATTATATCCTTGACAACGCGTGTAAGAATGTGACCGATATGCGGCTTGCCGTTTGCTGTCGGCGGCCCGTCGTAAAAAGTGAATTCAGGTCTGCCGGCCCGGTTTTCAACCGACTTTTCAAAAATCCGGTTGTCCTTCCAGAATTTCAGAACCTCTAGTTCCCTGTCGACAAACTTCATGTCAGTGTTGACTTTTTTATACATGGATCCTCCCTGGTGCAGCCTTCCGGCCACTTACTGCCGGACTGTCGCCGGCTTAAAAATAAAAGCGCCCCTTGCCCGGGGCGCCTGATAAGCGCGGTACCACCCGAAGCTCACCTTGAACCCGCGACTGCAGGCCTGATCTGCCTACACTCCGGTAACAGATGGTGATCTCGTTCTTTTTTAACGGAGCAAACCATTGGTCTGCGCCGGCCCGTTCTACTCCCCTGAGGTTTCGGAGGGCGGCTCGCGGATGATTTTCGAACAGCGGTTTCCGCCCGGCTCTCAGCTTTGCCGTGCTCTCTGTGGTTCCCCGTTGCTGTACTGTTCCGGTCACTGCCTTTGTCTAGTATTAATAAGAGGCAATATTTGTATGATTATATAATTTATACGCTCGGACTGTCAATGGAAACGAGACTCCGCAAGCCTCAACGGCCTCTGTCCGTTTCTATAGCTGTTCCAGTATAAATCGGCTGGCCTGGAAGTTGCTGTTGTTTGCCTTGTTGGCGCTGACAGGCTTATGCTATCATAATCCGGTAATCTTCAGGCATTCATTTGATTGCTTGCAGACAAGGAGTTTTTAAATGTCCTCTGCCCGTAAAAGGAAGCCGCTGCCGATTCTGCCAATCCTTCTCAGTCTCATATTAGTACTTGGCCTGACCGCCGTTTACGCGTTTAAAATCGAACCGCAGCTTTTGGCAGTCCGCAGGTTAACTGTTTCCTCTGCCAACCTGCCCGAAAACTGGCACGGACGCAAAATAGCGTTCTTTTCCGATGTTCACATTGGTCCCGGCTACACACCGGCAATGCTGGCTAAAGCTGTGGCGGCAATGGAACAGGAGGAGCCTGATCTGGTTTTATTCGGCGGGGATCTGGTAGACAGCGACACGCCGCTTGACAGTGAATTCAATGACTCGGTCGGAGCTGTATTAGCAGAACTTCAGGCGCCTTTCGGCAAATTTGCCATACCGGGCAATCACGACAATCGCCTGCGGGCTGAACTGCAGGCAGCCAGTAATATGCTGAAAACAGGCGGTTTTACTTTGTTGATAAATGAAGCGCGAGAAATAGACGGCATTCAGCTGGGCGGTCTTGATGAAAGCTATTTCGGCAAACCTGATCTGAATAAAACGTTCAGCGGTTTGTCCGCTGATCAATTCCGGATTGTACTGATGCACCAGCCCGATTATTTACCCTCTCAATCGCAGACTTCTCTGGATCTGATCCTCTCAGGCCATTCGCATCGCGGTCAGGTAACCTTATTCGGCCGGCCGATAATCACAGTTCATCAGGGCAGCAAATACCCCTACGGCCTCTACAAACTGACTGAACGCTGCCAGTTATTCGTCTCCGGTGGCCTGGGCACAGTAGCGGTCAATGCGCGTCTGTTCGCCAGACCCGAAGTCGTTATCATCACACTGAGCCGCAGCGAAGCCTAACACTGAGCCGCAGCCAAACTTAAACAGTAAAAGAATTTTATCTTTTGAAGCCAACAAGTGATTGCTATTGCTAAAACAGTTTATCGGTTTTCCGTTTGGCTATTTTCTGCCAGTCATGCAACCAGGTTTTAGGATCCCGCGGCGCGGGCAACCGCTTCAGGCAGCCTTGCTGATCAAAATATTTGCTCATGGCACCTGCTCCCAGCCCGGTTACTGCGCGTTCATCACTCATCATTCCGACATTATACAGACAGGCAGACCCTGGACGTGCGTAGCCGACGTTTTCCAAACCGCCGATCATGTCTTTTTGACGATAAAGGTAATACGGCTGGTAATCAGCTGCCATTAACAGCTTATTTGCTTCAGCAAGCGCATTTTTCCATTGATCATTGCCGGCTGTCATCACAACATCATTATCTTTATTTTTGGTTAGTTCCGACTTGCGTTTGTAAGCCAGCGTATGGATTGTGATGTTTTCCGGGCCAGCTTCGAATAAGGTGTTGAGTGAAGCCATAAAATCCACCGCTGTTTCTCCTGGCAGACCGGCAATCAGATCAGCATTTATAACGGCAAAGCCGGCAGAACGGGCAGCCTGATACGCAAAA
Organism: uncultured Oscillospiraceae bacterium; assembly: GCA_964581135.1. Classification (GTDB taxonomy): domain Bacteria; phylum Bacillota; class Clostridia; order Saccharofermentanales; family UBA5734; genus JAXGXQ01. The sequence continues at coordinate 8,844 of CAZOMW010000027.1, read as the reverse complement.
AACCAGTCGTGGCTTGAATGACGCCGTCCAATCCGCTGCAGTGTCTCATCCTGCAAAGTCTGCGGGTTTATACAGATTCGATTCACACCGGCCGCGCGCATCACGGACAGTTTGGCAGCATCAATCGTATCAGCCCGGCCTGCTTCAATTGTAAATTCATAATCGGGTACAACTGGTATTTCGCTTGTCAAAGCAGCAAGTAAGCGTTGCAGCTGCTTTGCCGACAGGACAGTGGGAGTGCCGCCGCCAATATAAACTGCTGAAACCTGTCTTTTGAAGCAAGGGCCCAGCTGCCTTATTTCAGCAATTACGCCATCGACATACTCATCAAGATTAATTTTATGCTCAGCCACAGTGCCGCAGGAAAAACTGCAATAACTGCAACGGCTTGGGCAAAACGGAATGTTTAGATAAAGCAGCGGCTGATCAACAGGCAGCCGGGTCAGAAGCCTGCGTTCATTAGCTGCTGTTATTACCAGTAAGCGAGCTTTGTCCGGCGCAACGCCGTAAGCTTCTGTCAAGCTGTGTGCCGCAGCCTCGGGGCCGCGACCGCAGGCAAGCTCATCTGCCGCCAGGCGAGTCGGCCGGACTCCTGTTAACGACCCGTAAGGAAAGCTGAGGCCGGTAACTTCACTCAATAAATTATAGAGCTGTCGCTTGATTTCTCTGCGCGCAGTGACAGGCGGTCGTGTTTCTTCTTTACCTGATTCAACATTTTGATTATTAGAATCGTCGCCTTCACAGATTTTGGTGATAACCCGATAACTGCCGTTTTCGAGATTCTGGTAAAAACTGCTGATACAGAGCTCGCTGTCCCCTCCCTGCAAACTGCCATCGGGATTGATCCGGGCGATACCAAAAAACAGGCGCAGCAGTTCGAGTACGCCTGTTTTTTCACTATGACCTGATAAACGTACGACTGTCACGGCCGGAGACTGCCATCTGTCTTCTCCCAGTAAGCAAGCACCAGATCTATCATCCGGCCATAGCTATGAACCCCGTCGGTCTGGTCATTAGATTTAAGATAAATATTATTGATTTGGGTGGAAACTTCAGTTACAGGTCCGGCAAATTGCTGCCAGTATTCATAGTTGGCATTCAGATCGCGCGCCATAGGAGCGGTCACTTGTTGCGATACCTCTTTATAAGCTTCATAATCCTGCGCGTACAGGGCATTTGAAAAGCGTATGTAGGAAGCGACTAACGCCGAATAGCGAAAGTCCGGGTTCGGATGATAAATATTCGCCAGAAAGGCAATAAAGCTGGCTTCGTCTTCGCGGGCATAACCGCGCGTATGCGCAACCTCATGTGCGGCTGAATCAGGTATCAGAAACGGCGACTGATCGATATTAATATTGGCTTCTACCAGAAAAGGCACGTAAATACCGCTTATACCTGTATATGACCATAAGTGTGAAAGCATGACAGCCTTGGGCCGGACTTTACCGCCTGTCAATTGAGGATATTCTGTGGCTGCAGCCTCGAAACCATTGGAAGTTTCATTAAGTGTGCCGCCAATGCCTTTACTGAGTTTAAAAACGCCGTTTTCATCTTCCAGACAAAGCTCACGGGTTGCAGCGGCTTCTGCAGCCAGAGCCAAAGAAACCGTTTTCAGTTCTGAGATTTTCCGGGGCTGAACTTTCAGGTCGAAGCTTTTGCTTACCGGCAGGCGCAGGTAATTAACCCCATGCAGTAAAAAGAACATCAAGAACAGGATCGCGGCACCCCAGGCTGCAAAACGAGCCCGGCGACGATAAAAACCCGAGGGCTGATTATTTGCGGCTGAGCCATTATTTACGGCCGCGCTATTATTCGCGGTGCTAAGAGCAGTTGCGGTATTAGCTTTTTCACCAGTGCTTCCCTTTTCCTGGTGACGCAAACGGCGAACAGCAGCAGCCAGCAAACGTACAAGCCTGTTAATTACAGCAAAAACGCCAAATAGCAACAGGGTTTCACTGAGTGAAATGGAGAGAATTGATGTCACCCAGGAAATCGGGCGTGAAACGACTTGAAAAAGGCCGCCGGTCATGTATTTTTCAACAAAATGCTGCTCGCTGCGCAAGCCTGATCTCAATAGCAATATTATTATAATCAGCAAAATCCAGCCGAAATCGGCAAATAAAGTTCGCGGGTTTAAATGGATCCGTTTTTCAGTTCGGATTTCCTGCGGCAGAGGAGCTGCTGATGTGCCGGTTTTATTATCAACCTGCAGTGATGCTGATTTTTCTGTCTGATTATCTTTGATTTTATTCAGCATTAGTTGTACTTTCTCTGGATTAAAGGCTGCAGATAAGTTTGAATCGGCAATGAGGCTGACAAAAGTAATGGTCAGGCAACAACTAAAGTTATGAATCTTCCATAAATGATTTATGTCTTTATTGTAACACGCCTTGTTGTAAATTGCACTATTATCCAACTAATTAACAACTATTTTTAGGTAATTTAGTTAGCAAAAATCAGATCCCGGGCAGCAGCAAAGCTCAGTCCCGGACGTTAACAAAGCAGTGAGTGCCTCAGCCGAATCAACCAGATACTTAGC
>CAZOMW010000027.1:0-6205 GCA_964581135.1 uncultured Oscillospiraceae bacterium | reverse complement strand
TCCCGGACGTTAACAAAGCAGTGAGTGCCTCAGCCGAATCAACCAGATACTTAGCTCCGTTTGCCAGCAGCTCATCACGTTCACGAAAACCCCAGGTTACTCCAATGGGCATAATCGCGGCGGCGACAGCAGTCTTCATGTCCACTGCGGAGTCGCCGATCAGCGCGGTTTCCGCGGGCGAAAAACCCGTTAGCTGGCAGATTTCCAGCGCCAGGGTCGGATCCGGTTTAGCCGGGCGATCGGGCTGCATTCCGGTTACCATTTCGAAACCGATTTCGGGGAAAAAGTGAGCAGCGATTTTTCTGGTGAACGGATCCGGCTTGTTGGAAATAATTGCCAGTCGAAAGCCAGCTGACTTCAAAGATATCAGCATCTCCATGATGCCAGGATAAGGTTCAGTTTTATCGTGCCAGCGATTTTCATATTCGCGGTTGAACGCGGCTACAAGCTCACTGTCAGTTGGTTCTGCTGTTGCCTGGTTCAGCTGCGCTCCGTCTGCCGCGGCTTGATTTAAAGCCCGACGCATTAATACTCTGGCACCGTTGCCAACAAGTTGTTTACAGGTTGCTTCGGTCATGGCGCCAAAGCCAAATGAAGCTAAGGCTGCGTTTGTTGCCGCAGTTAAATCAGCCATGGTATCAAGCAAAGTTCCATCCAAATCAAAAAGCAATAATTTTAAAGCCATAATCTCCAGCCTTTCACCATCTCATCCAAAAATAATCTCCTGATCAAATAACTCCGGCAAAGCATAATCCGTAGAGAATGATCATCAACAAGGGTTGATGAAGAATATAAATCCATAAGGAATTGCGGCCCAGATACATAAATGGCTCACTAACTGTCAGCAGCCACTCAGGCGCTCCCGGAAAAGCTGTCTTACGATCCCGGTATTGCAGGCGTCCGATCAAAGTCCCGGCGATAAAGAAACCCAGCCAGGGCAGAATCGGCAGATAATCTGCCATAACAGGTGTATTTGCAGGCAGGACACCGAACGGCAACAAGAGCCAGGTCGAGGCCGGACCCGACGGCTTAATCAAAGTCGCGTAAAAAATCACAACCAATAGAAAAACCAATAATGTATCAGTGCGGGCGCCCTTTTCACGACTGCTTATGGCTGCATAAACAAGGCTGCCAACAGCCAGAAGATGCAGAACATTGAAGAAAATATACATATCTGTCTGCATGACAACTGAGACAGCTGCCATAACCAGCGAATAGCCGATCGCAACCGCTCCGGTTCGCAGACCGCGCTTGAAATTGCTGCGTGTAAAGGTAGATGTTATGCCGGAACCGATCAGAAATATGCTGATAAAAAAGGGGCGTAAAAGGAGTTCGAACCAGGTCGACTCCTGCCAGGCAAAAACATCCAGCTCCAGAAGGTAGCGCAGATCGTATATCAAGTGATGCAGCACCATCATCAAAACAGCAAGCCCGCGTAAGGCATCAAGCTCAAACGCGCGCCGAGGCTTTTTTTCAGCCGTCTGCCCCCGAAAGTGCGACGTCCCGAAGAGCTTTGGCTTCGGGACGTCGGCTGTTTTATCAGGCTGTTTCAATCGCCGCGTCCTCTTTCAGGTTCAGGGCATCAACAGCCCATTCACGGATTTTGAATTTTTGAATTTTGCCACTGCCGGTCATCGGGAACGAATCGAGGAAGCAGACATATTTTGGTGTTTTATGCTTGGCCATGTGCGAACGGACATATTCTTTCAGAGTGTCCTCATCCGCAGTCGCACCGGACTTAAGAATAACCGCGGCCAGAATTGCCTCGCCGTAGGTCTTATCGGGAACACCGACAACCTGAACGTCTCTGATATCAGGATGCGTATAAAGGAAATCCTCGATTTCCTTCGGATAAATATTCTCGCCCCCGCGGATAATCATATCCTTGATCCGGCCTGTAATTTTATAGTTGCCGGCATCATCGCGGACTGCAAGGTCACCGGTATGCAGCCAGCCGTCAGCGTCAATTGCCGCTGCTGTCGCCTCCGGCATCTTATAGTAGCCCTTCATGATGTTGTAGCCGCGGGCGACAAATTCACCATTAACACCATTAGGAACCGGTTGGTTTGTTTCGGGGTCAACAATCCGGCATTCAACTCCCGGCAGGGCTCTGCCGACAGTATTTACCTTGACTTCGATCGGGTCATCAGCACGCGACTGAGTGCAGCCGGGCGAGCTTTCTGTCTGACCGAAAACAATCGTCACCTCGTCCATGTTCATTTTATCGACAACATCCTGCATAACCTTAATCGGACAGGGTGACCCGGCCATAATACCAGTACGCAGCGAGCTGAAGTCTGTTTTGTCGAAGTCAGGATGTTCAAGCAGCGCGATAAACATAGTCGGTACTCCATGCAGCGCTGTCAGCTTTTCTTTGTTGATCGCCTCCAGAGTCCTGCCAGCCTGGAAATATTCCAGCGGCACCATGGTGGTGCCATGGCTGACGGCTGCAAGCATTGCCAGCACCATGCCGAAACAATGGAACATCGGTACAACGATTCCGAGACGGTCCGCGGTCGAAAAATTCATGCAGTCGCCAATGCTTTTGCCGTTGTTGATGATGTTGTAGTGTGTCAGCATGACACCTTTGGGGAAGCCGGTTGTACCCGAAGTATACTGCATGTTAACGACATCATGCGGATCAAGAGTACGTGCTATTTCGGCAATCCGGCTTTCCGGAATCTGATCGCTTTTTGCTGTAAACTCCTCCCAGGTGAAGCAACCGGGCTGTTTGGAGGTGAAGTTAATTACATTACGCAGTTCCGGCAGACGTTTGCTCATCAGCTGCCCCGGAGCGCTTGTCTTCAGCTCAGGGCAGATTTCCTGCATTATACCGGCATAATCGGAATCCTTGTAACTGTCCATCATGACAAGAGTATGGGTGTCGGACTGACGCAGCAGATACTCTGTTTCATGAATTTTGTAAGAAGTATTTACAGTCACCAGCACAGCGCCGATGCGGCAGGTTGCGAAGAAAGTAAGGAACCATTGCGGATGATTGGTGGACCAGATCGCAACATGATCGCCTTTACGCACACCAATGGCCAGCAGAGCCCTGGCAATTTTATCGACCTCGACCAGCAGCTCACTGTAAGTGCGGCTGTAATCCTGGGTAATGTACTTAAAGGCCGGCTGATCTGGGAATGTACAGGCAACTTTTTCCAGCAGGTCGCCCATAGTCAGATCCACCATATCTTCGGGTCGGAAAAGTATTCGTCCGATCGGACGTTCATGAAGGGCACCCGGTGTGGGTTTATTGTAGAGGACGTCGCCAACAGCAGGTTCCTCTGCCAGCAGACGCGGACTGCAGACATCATCTCCGCGTTCGCGCGCGTACTCACGCATAAAATGAATGAACTGCGGGAAGACAACTGCTGCATCTTCCAGTTCACGGCTCCAGCGTTTAACCCACTCAAGCGATACGTAACCCTCATAGCCATTGGCAGCCAGGATATCCAGTGCATCGCGCACCGGCAGGTCACCCTGACCCATAAGGCGATAGCGCACCTGGCCGTCTTCGATTACCGAATCCTTAACGTGAACATAACGGATATAAGGAGCAAGGTTGGCATATGTTTCAGCCACAGGCTCGTTTGCATAGCGATAGGGATGGTGAATATCCCAAAGGACAGCTACGCTGGGGCTGGCTACAGTATCAATCAGCCTGCGAAGTCTTTTGGAATCGGCGTAAACTCCGTTGGTTTCAACCAGAATTGTTACACCGCGATACTCAGCATAGGAAGCCAGAACCGCCAATGTTGAAGCAACTGCCGCGTCATCAACCGGACTTTCAGGTGCCGGTGAACGATCACCGAGCACGCGGATGTAGGGTACACCGGCGCGGGCGGCCAGATCCAGGTATTCAAAACCTTCCGCCAGAACTTCCTTGCGGTTTTCCTGATTCTTCAAACATAAGCCGGCTGTAAAGCAGGTTACTTCCAGCCCCAGTGATGCGAGATGCTCCATGGTGTGCGGCAGCTCACCTTCAGTAAACGGACGCGCCTTTGCGGCCCGGATCTCCTGACCAAGTCCGCGGATTTCAATTCCGTCGTAACCCAGGTCCTTGGCCATGGTGTAAATTTCCGGCCAGGACCAGTCCGGACAACCCAATGTGGAAAAAGCTAGTTTCATCATAATATCTCCTCGACTTGAAGTAATTCAGTTCAATCATCAGTCAGTTAAATCGCCAGCAGGAACGTTACTGAGAGCGGCGCCTGTGGCAGTAGCGAACTCAGCATGTTCAGGTACTGTAATATTCATGTCATAAAGCTCAGAAAAGCCGGCCAGGACGCGTTTGCCAGCTTCAATCTGAGTCAGATTACCGGTAAAGATTATATCTCTGACACCATTCAGGCGAGCCGCCAGCACTGCATTGGTACCCACAGACTGGAAAACCAGATTGACAATGCCCAAAGCGATATCTTCCGTTGAGGCACTGTCACTGATTTTGCCGAAATTTGAGGCTGTGGTATCAGACGATAAACCGGGAATTTCGATTCGGGAAATATCACCGATCGAAAGGTCAATATGGCTGAGATCGCCGGCTTCGGCCAACTGCTTGAAAAGGTTGAAGTTATGGATGCTGATCAGCCGGCTGGCCAGACCCAGCATTGTACCGCCGCCGACACCTGAACCGATAATGTGCTGTACAGCGCCGTCCCGGGCATAGACAAAGGCAGTGCCGGTACCCATGCTGACAACAATCGCTTCATGCAAACCGGTAGCGAACAATCCTCCCAAGCCGACAGCCTGGAATTCAGGTATGCGAACCGTTGCTATACCAAGCAGATCGCCCTTCAGATGCGAGGCGCCTACTCCGGTTACCATTACGCGTTCAATATCCGAGATTTCAAGCTCGTTCAGATTAACAAATTTCCCCAGCGCACCAAAAGCAGAGGCGATTGGATCACTGGCCTGCACAAGGGCGCGGCTGATTATCTCTGTGCCGGACATGCCGACAATCTTAGTTGTGCTGCCGCCAATATCAAGCCCGATGATAATGCCCATATATTGCCTCCGATAACCGTTTAACTGCCTGCCGGGCGGCTTCCCGGCCAGCTGCAACTGTAATTACGCAGCTGTTTACAGCCGTGAATCTGCAGAATATTATAACATATCAGCAGTCAGCTGATTCAGGGCAAGAGTACCAATGCATGAACTATCCCGCACGTTTACTGACATGCGCAACTCTTAACCGGACTCACCGGACTCTTAACCGGACTCGCCGCAGGACATATCCTGTCCTGACCACATAAGCACCGGGATTTGACTATGATTCTATCAGGGTATGATATAATTAAACCAATTATCAGCATCCGGGCTACAGGGAGGAAACCTCCGTGCCAATTCTGACCATATCACGACAGCTGGGAAGCTTCGGCGACGAAATAGCCGACGAGCTTTGCCGCAAACTCGGCTGGGAAGTAATTACCCGTGAAATTTTAATTCAGCGTTTTCTGCCCGATCTCAGTTCCCACGAAAATCATATGCTGCGGGAAAGCGCCCGTTTTTATCTCAATAAAAACGAAGAAGGCGAAACCTATCTTAACATGCTGACAGAGGCACTGGCAGATTTCAATGAAGATCATTCAGCCATCCTGGTCGGCTTTGGATCACAGGTTATTTTTGCAGATAATCCAGATGCACTGCATGTCCGGATTATTGCGCCGCAGGCTGTGCGACTGGATAGGATTAAGCGCCAGTACCGGGTTAATGACGCTGACGCACTCAGTATTCTTTCTACTTCTGATCGCAAACACAAACGCTTTGTCCAGACGGTTTTTGGTGTAGACCTTACTGATGCAGCCAACTATCATCTGACCTTGAACACGGCTGCCCTTTCAATAGATGAATGCGCGGCAGCAATCATGGGAATGATGCGCGAACGTGTCCTGCGCCGCCGGATCGAGCGGGAAACCGAAGAACAGGAGGCAATCAGCAACCTTTCCGATCGTCCGGAGTTAAAAAACCCTACCGAGCGCGAATTCGCACGGATTCTTGATATGTATCAGATCGAATGGGTCTATGAACCGAAGACGTTTCCGATCGAATGGGACGCTGAAGGTAATGTTACTCTGGCTTTCAGTCCCGATTTTTACCTGACCGCATTTGATACCTACATTGAGTTGACAACAATGAACCAGAAATACGTCACCGAGAAAAACCGCAAAGCCAGAAAAGTACGTGAGCTTTACCCGGGGACCAA
>CAZOMW010000026.1:13318-19843 GCA_964581135.1 uncultured Oscillospiraceae bacterium | reverse complement strand
AATAAAAAGGTACTCAGTGGAATTGTATTATCCACTGAGTACCTTCGTGGTGGAGCATACGAGACTCGAACTCGTGACCCCAACACTGCCAGTGTTGTGCGCTCCCAGCTGCGCTAATGCCCCTCGGGTCGGCAACCACAGATAAACTCAGTTGCCTGAATGATCATATAATAGGAATAGGGAAAAGTCAAGCGATTTTGCCGGAGTGTGTTGTTCGTCAGCGATAATGTCATGGTATAACTCGTCAGCGATTTGCCTCGTACTGTAGCGTTGGTTTATTTGCAGTCTTGCTTGCCCATTGGCAGGGGCTATTGGTTCTGCAAACTTTATTCGGCATTTTCGCATTTAGTAAGCTCAGGCTTAAACATACACTCGGAGTGTATTTATCTGTATAATATTAGCTTAGTGATTATTGTAATAGTGTGCGAAAAATCTATGTGTGGAAGGCAGGTTCAGGTATGAAAAATATTCCGTTCTACGAGGTTCGCGAAATCAAAGACTTAAGAGATATGCTGCACCAGAGTGTAGAATTATACGGCGATAAAGCAGCTTTCATGATTAAGGAAGCCAAGGACAGTGAGTATGTGCCAATTACTTACAAACAGTTCAGCCGTGATATCGATAGCTTTGGAACTGCAATGCACGCTTTAGGTTATGCTGGCAGCCGAGTGGCAATTCTGGCTGAATCGCGTTATGCCTGGTATGTTTCCTACATGGCTACAGTAAATGGAATCGGTACAGTAGTTCCATTGGATAAAGAGCTGCCGCGTAACGAGCTTGCCAGCCTGTTGAACCGGGCTCACGCAGACGTACTTATTTATTCGCACACAAAAGAAAGTGATGTAACTGCGATCCGTGATCAATTACCGGAGGTCCGCTGTTTCATTTCCATGGATGAGGAACCTGAAAACACAACTGATCTGGTTTTTGATCAGGTATTGGCTGACGGTCGGATGAATCTTGAATCAGGCAATCAGGAGTTTCTTAACGCGCCGATTGACAGCGAAGCAGCCAGGATTCTGCTTTTCACTTCAGGGACTACAGCGGTTTCGAAAGCGGTTATGCTGTCGCACCGGAATATCTGCATAAATTTACATGCAATGTGCCAGATGATAAATATTGTGCCGGAGGATACTTTCCTTTCCGTTTTGCCTTTGCATCACACGTATGAGTGTACCTGCGGTTTCCTTTGTCCCATTTACCGCGGCGCTACAGTAGCTGTCTGCGAAGGCCTGCGTTACATTCGTAAAAATCTGCAGGAATCGCATGCCACAGTTATTCTGGTTGTGCCCCTGATGGTCGAAGCTTTTCAGAAAGGTATTATCAAGGCGGCTACAGCTGATCCCAAGCTGGCTCGCAAGTTCAATTTCGGTCTGAAGCTAAGCAAAGGTTTGGGGAAGGTCGGGATCGATATCCGCCGTAAAGTATTCAGCCGTGTCCACGAAAATTTCGGTGGTAAGTTAAGGCTGATCATAGCAGGCGGAGCCGCGATTGATCCGGCAATTCTGCAAAGCATGCGCGACCTCGGTTTCGCAACACTGCAAGGGTACGGCCTCACTGAGTGCGCACCGATTCTGGCACTGAACCGCGATGTTGATTATAAAAACGAGTCGGCAGGTCTGCCGTTGCCGGGTGTTGAAGTCCGGATTATCGACAAAGATGAAAATGGCATCGGCGAAATCATCGGTAAAGGCCCGAATGTTATGATCGGTTACTATGAGGATCCGGAAGCAACGGCGGAAGCCATTGATGAAGAAGGCTTTTTCCATACAGGCGACCTTGGCTATATTGATTCTGATGGCTTCGTTATTATTACCGGCCGCAAGAAGAACGTAATCATCACTAAAAACGGCAAGAATATTTTCCCTGAAGAAATTGAATACCTGTTGAATAAGAATGATCTGATCGCGGAGTGTCTGGTATTTGGTGATCAGGATAATGACGGCGAAGTTGTTGTTCGTGCCGAAATTTTCCCCAATATGGAAACTGCGAAAGAAGTATACGGAATCACTGATCCGCTGAGCGACGAAATGCGCAAAGCTGTTGGCGAAATTATTAAGTCAGTAAATCATCAGCTGTCAACCTTTAAATACATCCGCAGCTTTACTTTGCGGGGTACTGAATTTGAGAAGACAACTTCGAAGAAAATCAGACGTAAGTATAGTAAATAATTGTGTCTTCCTGCCGGACGGCATTCCTGTCCGGCAGGCTTAAATACGGAAAAGGACTGGAATCATTGCGTAACCTGCTGCCGTTCCTTAAGCCCTATCGGCGTGAGATCACCCTGGGTCCCGCTTTCAAACTGACTGAAGCTGTATTGGAATTAATCCTGCCTTTAATAATGGCCAGGATTATTGATGTGGCGATTCCGGCAGCTGACCGCGGTCTGACCCTGCGTCTGGCTGCATTGATACTGCTGCTGGCCGCGGCCGGTATGGGCTGTGCTTTTATCTGCCAGTACTATGCTTCCCTTGCTTCGCAGGGGGTAGGCACTGATTTACGCAACGCCTTGTTTAAACGTATTCTCAGCTTCGGCCCCGGTGAAATTGAACATTTCGGCCCCCAGTCGTTAGTCAATCGCCTCAGCGGTGATATAAACCAGCTGCAGCTGGCAGTCGCTATGTTGATCAGACTGGTCGTAAGGGCGCCGTTCCTGTCCATTGGCGGGCTTGTTATGGCAATGCTGATCGATATGAAGCTGGCGCTGATTTTTATGATAGTTATTCCTTTATTCGTCATCAGCCTGTTTCTGGTTATGTCGCGTTCAATTCCGCTTTACCGCCGCATTCAGATCAGACTCGATGCGCTGGCCAGGGTTTTGCGCGAAAACCTGAGCGGTGTACGTGTAATTCGCGCTTATGCCCGTTCAGACGCTGAACGGGGGCGCTTTGAGCGAGCTAACAACGATCTGACCGATACTATACTTCGGGTCGGGCGCATTGCCTCTTTGCTTAATCCGGTTACAACTCTGATTTTAAATGCCGGTGCTATTGCGATTCTGTATTTTGGAGCCGGCCGGATTCAGACAGGCGATCTGACGCGAGGGGAAATAATAGCCTTTCTGAATTACCTTTCACAAATTCTGGTCGCGATGATTGTCGTGGCCAACCTAGTTGTGCTCTACACGCGGGCGTATGCCTCGGGCCAACGGGTCTCGGAAGCTCTAGCGGCAGAACCTTCGCTGCCGGAAGTTAAAGCTGAGACTGCAGTCAGTCACGAAACTGTAACCGAAGAGGTGCCGGCGCTGGTATTTGACCAGGTCCGGTTTGCCTACACCAGTGAAGCCGATCCGGTTTTTGAAAATCTGGATCTCAGCATCAATGCCGGCGAACGGATCGGAATTATCGGCTCAACCGGTGCCGGTAAATCAACTCTGGCTCTGCTTGCAGTCAGACTGCATGACGTAGATGCCGGCCAGATCCGGGTTTTCGGCCGTGATGTGCGCACTGTTCCAACAAAGGAACTGCGCCGACTGGTTGGCGTGGCTCCACAGAAAGCCCGCCTGATGACGGGTACTATTGCATCTAATCTGCAAATGGGCAATCCGGAAGCAACAGAAACGCAAATGCGGCAGGCGCTGCATACAGCCGCAGCTGATGATTTTACCAGTAATCTGGCTTCCGGTCTGACAGCACCTGTCAATCGTGATGGCCAGAATTTCTCCGGCGGCCAGCGTCAGCGTCTGGCCATTGCCCGCGCGCTTACAGCAGAGCCGCGCATCCTTTTTCTGGACGACAGCTTCAGCGCCCTTGATTATCTGACGGAAGCGAAGCTGCGCCAGCGGCTGCTGACCCAGTCACCAGCCGAAACCCTGATCCTCATTTCGCAACGGGTCAGCAGCATTCGTGCCTGCGACCGGATTCTGGTCCTTGAGGATGGCCGTAAAGCTGGTTTTGACAGCCATGAAAACCTCCTGGCGCAAAACCAGATATATCAGGAAATCTGCCGCACGCAATTACCGGAGTTGATGAACAATGGCAACTGACAACAAACAGCAAAAAACCCGTTCATTAGCCTTGTTGTTGCGATTATTGCGTCTGGTTGGCACTGCCTGGCTGCCTTTGACCGCTATTATTATTCTGGCAGTTGGTGGTAATGCCTTAGCATTGCTGGGCCCATACTGGACAGGTCTGGCTATTGATGAAATGGGTTTGCCAGAGAGCGGACTGGCAGGTATTGGACCGCGGCTGCAGCAGCTGCTGATCATGCTGGCAGTTTTATATCTGGTCGGCGCGTTAAGCCAGTGGCTGCTGGGGCTGCTCAATAACTGGCTGACAAATCACACGGTTCGCTCGCTGCGCAGACAATTATTTGAACGCCTGTCACGCCTGCCGCTGGCAACATTGGATACTCATCCGCATGGGGATCTGGTAAGCCGCATGACCCACGACATGGATCAGATATCTGAAGGCATTCTGCTTGGACTCAGTCAGTTGTTCTCAGGCATTGTGACGCTGGTCGGTTCGCTTCTGTTTATGTTCAGCATTCAGCCGCTGATCACACTGATCGTAATTGTTCTCTCACCTGTATCATTCCGGATAGCTGCCTTTATCTCACGCCGGGCACAGCAGAACTACCGCGCTCAGTCACAGGCGGCGGGTTCTCTTAATGATCTGTCAGGCGAAATGATCGATTTACTGACGGAAGTAAATTTATTGAATTACGCGGATAAAGCTGAACAGCGCTTTCGTGAACTTAATCAGGATCTATATGTTGTTGGTCAGAAAGCTCAGTTTTATTCTTCTCTGGTTAATCCCAGCACCCGTCTGATCAACCATATTTCCTATGCGGCGGTTGGTACCGCAGCCGCTTTGCTGGCTATAGCAGGGCGTTTGACGGTCGGCATGATCGGCAGCTTTCTTTCGTATGCCACCCAGTTTGCCAAGCCGATCAATGAAATTACCAGCGTTCTTGGTCAGCTGCAGGCCGCTCTTGCCAGTGCCGAAAGAGTTTTCGAGCTGCTCGATCAGCCGGTAGAACCGGACGACAGTGCCGCTCCGGCATTGCAGGCCGGGGCTGGTGATGTCCGGTTTGAATCAGTAAATTTTGCCTACAGGCCGGATCAGGAACTGATTCAAGACCTCAACCTGCACGCTTCGCCCGGCAGCACCACAGCAATTGTCGGTCCGACAGGTGCAGGCAAAACAACGCTGGTTAACCTTCTGATGCGTTTTTACGAGCCTGACGGAGGCCGGATTCTGGTTGATGACCAGCCAATCGCAGACAACTCGCGTGATAGTGTACGCCGTGCTTTTGCTATGGTTCTGCAGGATACCTGGTTGTTTTCGGGCACAATCCGGGAAAACATCGCCTTCGCCAGACCTGACGCCAGTGAAGAAGAAATCGTTGCCGCTGCCCGTGCCGCCCATGCCCACGGATTTATTCGCCGGCTGCCGGCCGGCTATGATACTCAGATCAGCGGTACCGGAGATTTATCGCAAGGCCAGCGTCAGCTTCTGACCATAGCCCGTGCCATGCTTAATGACGCTTCTATCCTGATTCTCGACGAAGCTACCTCAAGCGTTGACACCAGAACGGAAATTCAGATTCAGGCTGCGTTTTTAAAACTGATGACTGAACGAACCAGCTTTGTGATCGCGCACAGATTAAGCACAATTCGGAATGCGGATCGCATTCTGGTAATGGAACGTGGCCGGATTGTTGAACGCGGCACCCACTCTGAGCTGATCGCGCAGGGTGGCTTATACTATGATCTTTATGCAGGACAGTTTGCTGAAGCCGAGGGCAGGCCCGGAACGCCAATGCCAAGCGGGGAAGGACTATGAGTCCGCAAAAAAGTGACAACAAGGGCCTGGGCGATCGTCAGCTCTGGTTTCCGCTCGATAATTCCGCCAAGGTATTTCCTGCAATTCGCACAAGCCATGTAAGTGCCGCTTTTCGCATGTCGGTATTTCTGACCGACACAGTCGACCCGATTACCCTGCTGCAGGCTCTTGACGATATCCTGCCGCGTTTTCCCGGCTTTTCAATGCGCCTGCGCAGTGGCGTATTCTGGTTTTATCTTGAACGCAATCCGCAGCCGCCGGCAATCTACCCGGATACCCGCTTCCCCTGTAGATACATTTTTCGAAAAGACAACCGTTCCTACTTGTTTCGGGTTATTTATTACCAGAACCGGATTTCGATTGAATTTTTCCACTCGCTGACTGACGGCAGCGGCGCGCTGATATTTCTCAAAACTCTGACGGCCCGCTATTTGACACTCCTTGGCTACCCGGTGCCGGCCACCCAGGGCGTTCTGCCGCTCGACGAGAAACCGCAGCTGGAGGAAATGGAAGACGCGACCAAGCGATATGCAAAACCGATTCCCTTTACCCAGCGACGGCAGCCGTCAGCCTGGCATCTTAAAGGTATGATTGAACCCAAAGGCAGGATTCATGTAATCACAGCCCGCATACCGCTGGATATAATCAAAGGGAAAGCACGCGAATTCGGGGTTTCAGTTAATGACCTGCTGGTTGCAGCCTACATTGAAGCCTTCAGCCGTCTTCAGTTTGCGACTGA
>CAZOMW010000026.1:0-13308 GCA_964581135.1 uncultured Oscillospiraceae bacterium | reverse complement strand
CGGCGGCCGCGCAAGCCGATAATCATCGCGGTGCCGGTCAATATGCGCCAGTATTATCCCAGTCGGACACTGCGTAATTTTTTCCAGCGGATTTTCCCGTCCTTGCAGCCCGGTTACCGTCTTAATGACTTTGAAGAAATTCTGGCTATTGTACACCATTCCGTCCGGTTGATGAAAAATGAAAAGGATCTCAACACCCGGATGTATACAAATGTAAAAGCAGAGCAGAAACTGGCGCTGCGCCTGATACCGCTTGTGGTTAAAAACTGGATTTTACGTATTGCTTTCCGGTTTTACGGCGACAGCCGCATTACCAGCACTCTGACAAATATGGGTCAGGTGCTTGTGCCTACAGAGATGTGGCCGCATATTGAAGGTTTTGAAGTAATAATGGGACCTTCCCGCGACAATTTAATCAATTGCGCCATTGTATCGTTCGGGCAGGAAATGGTAATCAATTTCTCCCGCCGGATTCAGGATGCCACCGTGGAGCGGTTAATGCTGAACCGTCTGGTCAAGCTGGGAATACCCGTTAAGGTCCGAAGCAACAGTGAAGGCCCGCCCGAATCAGACCCGTTATTTGATACCGGGTTCGATTCGGAGGTTGAAGGTGAGCCCTGACCTGTGATTATTTTTTCCAGCTGTCCTTCAGCGAAACACTGCGATTGAAAACCAGTTTTTCCGCTGTTGAATCTACGGAATCCAGACAGAAGTAGCCAGTCCGCATGAACTGTACAGACAGCGGTGCTTCAGCGCCTGCCAGACTGGATTCAACCACGGCGTCAGTAATGATTGTCAGCGAATCAGGATTTATATGTTCCATAAAATCACGGTCAGCTGAATCAGGGTCCTCAACGGTAAACAGGTTGTCATACAGGCGGACTTCCGCCGGCAGTGCTGTTCTGGAGTCGACCCAGTGAATGGTGCCTTTGATCCGGCGCTTGTCGGGCGTATTACCGCCGCGGGTTTCCGGATCGTAGGAGGCTAATACTGTGGTAACATTGCCGGCCTCGTCCTTTTCGCAGCCGGTGCAGCGTACAACATAACCGGACTTCAGTCTCACTTCGTTGCCCGGGAACATTCGGAAATAGCCCTTAACCGGAGTTTCGGTGAAATCATCAGCTTCAATCCAGAGCTCACGTGAAAAGGTTACTTCACGCAAGCCATCTTCAGGCCTTTCAGGATTATTTTCAACCTCAAAGGTTTCAGATTTATCTTCCGGATAGTTTGTCAGCACAAGCTTTACAGGCCGCAGGACTCCCATAACCCTGCGGGCATTGTGATTGAGATCCTCCCGCAGGCAATGTTCCAGAAAGGCATAATCAACAGTGCTGTTTACCTTCGATACACCAATGCGATCGGCAAAGTTGCGGATCGAAGCCGGCGTATAACCGCGACGGCGCAAACCGCTTAAAGTCGGCATGCGAGGGTCGTCCCAACCGGATACAAGACCGTTCTCAACCAGACGGCGCAGCTTGCGCTTGCTCATGACGGTGTAATTTATCCCCAGGCGCGCGAATTCGATCTGCCGGGGCCTTGCGGGCAGATCCAGATTGTCGATTACCCAGTCATAAAGGGGTCTGTGATCCTCAAATTCGAGCGAACACAGCGAATGTGTCACCAGTTCCAAGGCATCCTCGATCGGGTGAGCATAATCATACATCGGATATATGCACCAATCGTCACCAGTGCGGTGGTGATGAGCGCGCAGGATACGGTAAATAACCGGATCGCGCATATTGAAATTGCCGGAGTTAAGGTCGATTTTAGCACGCAGCGTCAGGGTACCATCTTCAAATTCGCCGGCTCGCATCCGGGCAAACAAGTCGAGGCTTTCTGCAACCGGCCGATCGCGCCAGGGACTGGGGATGCCGGGCGTAGTCAGGGTGCCGCGGCCAACCCGGATCTGTTCCGCTGTCTGTTCATCAACAAAGGCCAGATCTTTGCGAATCAGGTCGCAGGCCAGCTCGTACATTTTTTCAAAATAGTCGGAAGCGTAGTAAAAGCGGTCGCCCCAGTCGAAGCCGAGCCAGTGAATGTCTTCTTTGATCGCATCCACATATTCAACGTCTTCTTTACTGGGGTTGGTATCATCCATGCGGAGGTTACAGATGCCGCCGTATTGTTCGGCAATACCGAAATCGATAACGATTGCTTTGGCATGACCGATATGGAGGTATCCGTTTGGCTCGGGCGGGAACCTGGTATGTACTGTCATACCGGCAAAACGGCCGCCGGGAGCCAGATCGGCATCGATCAGATCATGGATGAAATTCCGTGTGAATCCGGTTTCTTCGGGTAGACTGCTCTTATCTTTATTTAAATTCGCTTCACTCATTTGTTGTTCCTCTCATTGCCTGTTTAACCGGTGTCTGATTTTCCTGGATTAACGACTGTGATTAATGACTGGTCGAGTCAGCCAGACGTTGACGGCCGATTTCCAGCCGGCGCAGTGATTCCTCGCGTCCCAACAGAACCAGCACTTCAATCGCGCCGCCCGGAGTTACCTCACGACCGGATGCTGCTATGCGCAGGGGCCACATCACTGTACCGGTTTTCAGCTCCAGAGCTGCTGCTTCCGCCAGTATGCTGTCATGCAGCAAAGTGCGATCCCATGATGTCAGCGCAGTCAGCTTCGGAATCAGGACATCCAGAACAGAAGCTGCACTTGCCAAAGTAGACTTGCTCTTTTTATTCTCAAACAGGTTTAACGGATAATCTGCCAGTTCCTCGACAAAAGCCAGGCGTTCAGGTATTTCGGTAAGACGATTAATCCGGGGCTTGAGAATTTCTGCCGTCAGTGCCTCTTTGACCGCATCACCGGCAACAGCCGCCGGCAGGAAATTTTGTGCCCGCGCCAGAAATTCAGGATCCGGCATGGCTTTAATGTATTCAGCGTTAAACCAGTCAAGCTTGTGATAATCGAAGATAGCAGGCGACTTACTGATGCCTTCAACGGTAAAGGCTTCGCAAAGCTCGTCCAGACTGAAAATCTCTCTGGTATCCTTGGCACTCCAGCCCAGCAACGCGATCATGTTGACTATCGCTTCGGGCAGGTAACCCTCAAGCACCAGATCGTGATAGCCTGTGGAACCGTGACGCTTGGAAAGCTTCTGGCCGTCAGAGCCGAGAATAAGCGGCAGATGCACATAGGTAGGAATATCCCAGCCGAAAGCATCATAAAGCAGATTATATTTAGGAGTTGAAGACAGGTATTCCGAGCCTCGCACAACGTGTGTTATTTTCATCAGATGGTCGTCAACTACATTCGCGAAATTATAGGTGGGGAAGCCGTCCGACTTCAGCAGCACCTGATCCTCTAGTTCAGTATTTTCAACCGTTATGTCTCCATAGACAGCGTCGTGAAAGGTGGTGCTGCCGCTGCGGGGCATTTTCTGCCTGATAACATATGGCGTGTCGGCAGCTAATTGAGCTTTGACATCAGCAGCAGGTAAATCGCGGCAATAGCCGTCGTAACCGCCGAAACTGTTACCGGCAGCAGCCTGTTCGCGCAGCTTTTCCAGACGCTCCCGGCTGCAGAAGCAGCGGTAGGCCGAACCAGCCTCAACCAGCTGTTCGGCGTATTGACGATACAACGGAATGCGCTCGCTCTGAACATATGGTCCGTATTCACCGCCGATATCGGGGCCTTCATCGTGTTCAATACCGACTTCCCGCAGAGTTTTATAAATAACATCAACAGCGCCTGCAACCAAGCGTTCCTGATCAGTGTCCTCGATTCGCAATATAAACTGCCCGCCCAGCGATCGGGCGATCAGGTATTCGAACAAAGCGGTCCGCAGGTTGCCGACGTGCATCAAGCCAGTCGGGCTGGGCGCGAAACGTGTTCTGACAATGGGCTTGGTCATGGTCTGCTCCTTTCAAAAGGCGATGGCAACGTTCAGACAGGCAGATTTCACATTTTTGCCACCATCACAAGTGACAAACATGATACCATAAAGCATGGTTTTACGACAGATGAAGACCATGCCAGATCAGGGGTTCCAACCCCACGGAGTGCTAATGTTCGGTTATGTCCGCCCTCAAAAAAGTGAATTACTGATGCGGGAATTTTCCCGTTACCAGTCAGTGTACTGCGGTATCTGCAAATCAATCGGTCAGACTTACGGTCAGCTGCCGCGCCTGACAACCGGCTACGACCTGACGCTGATGGCTTTACTACTGCTTGCGCTTGCAGACGATCAGCCGCCGGTAGCCGCGGAGTCCTGCATTTTTAATCCTGTAAAAAAGAAGCCGATAATCAAGGGCGGAGAAATTATCGAACGCTGTGCCGGGCTTTCAATTTTGCTGGCCTATCACAAAGCCATGGATGACAGGCACGATGAGGCCGGACTCAGAGGAATGGCTGTGGGAGCCGTCCTGCACCGGCCCTACAATCTGGCCAGGCGGCGCTATCCCCGGAGTGACGAAGTTGTTCAGACGCATCTAAAAAGACTGGCTGAAATTGAAAAAGGTCCGCCGGACCTCAAAGCTGCGGCTGTGTTTGGTGATCTGCTGGCCGGCCTGATGAAGCTGGCTGCTGAGAACAGCCGACATGAGCAGGCGGTGCAGGAGGCTTTGGTCCTGATCGGTCGCGATCTTGGCAGTTGGATTTATCTTTGTGACGCAATTGACGACCTCGAATACGACTGTAATAATGGTTGTTGGAATCCGTTTTCTAACCTGGAAATAACGCCAGCGCGAGAGCTGGCGCGCGAAAAAATGCAAGCAGCTGAGCTTTCGCTCGACCGCACCGCGGCCCTGCTGCCTTATACCCGTGACGGCGGGATAATTGCCAATGTGATTACCCTTGGCATGCCCGAGCTGCGCGAAGTGATTCTGGCCGGCAAAAAACCCGGTAGAATCTGAAAGGAAATACAATGGCAAAAAGCCCCTATGATGTGCTCGGCGTACGCAAGGGCGCTTCCCTGGATGAAATTAAAAAAGCATACCGCAACCTGGTCAAACAGTATCACCCCGATAATTATAAAGGTCACCCGCTTGAGAACCTCGCCAAGGAAAAGATGCAGGAAATTAACGAAGCTTACGATTCTCTGACAAACGGTAACAGACAGCAGAGCAATCCGGGTTCAACTGGCGGCCAGGGACAGAACCAGGGTAATTATAATGATAGAAACCCTTATGACGGCTATGGCAACGCTCAGGGTCAGGGTGGACAGGGGTATGACCCGTGGGGTCGGAATTCTCAAAACCGGGGACCTTACTATTCCAGCGGTTCTTCTAATCCGGGTATGTGCGATTCTCTTGCCTGCCTTTGCTGCGCAGATAGTTGCTGCGAATGTATGGGCGGCGATTTGTGCAGCTGCTGTTGATAACGATGGAACAGCGTAATGACAAAAACCAACCGCCGCGGCAAGGCAACAATCGAGATCAGGCTTCAAAAACAGCGCTGGGCGGTTTGCTGGCTGCTCTGGCGCTTTTATTTATTTCTGTTTCCGCAGTTTCACCTACTGCTGATTTTGCGCTTTTTACACTTGGGAGTCTTTGCATAGCCATTGCAGTCATAGAACACGGCATAAGTTACGGCGCCTTGATTTATCTGGTTGTATCAGTACTTTCGGCCTTCTGGCCAGGCATTGCGCTTGCCTGGCCGTTTGTTGCCTTTTTTGGTTTTTTCCCTTTGCTCAAGGCGTTTGCAGAAAAAAGATGGCCACGGATTCCCGCGGCCATTTTCAAATTAACGATTTCCCTGGTGGTTATTCTGGCAAGTGTACTACTGTTTGCTATCCCTGAGCTGCATGGCTATGCAAGTCTTTACGGATCCTGGTTTTTACCGGCAGCTCTGCTGTTTAGTGTCGCGGTCATACTTGTCTATGACTACGCCCTCACTTTACTGATCACGATTTACCTGCAACGGCGTCGCTGAATCAGCCTTTGTTATGATCCCGGATACTGATTATCTGGATTACCAGCTTGCTCACTAGCATCAGAAACAAAATAATCAGTAATCCAACTAACAAATAATAGAGATTCCGGTTTTTCTGCAATA
Source organism: uncultured Oscillospiraceae bacterium (assembly GCA_964581135.1). Taxonomy (GTDB): domain Bacteria; phylum Bacillota; class Clostridia; order Saccharofermentanales; family UBA5734; genus JAXGXQ01. Next base: position 7,298 of record CAZOMW010000026.1, on the reverse strand, counting down.
AAACAAGTATCTGATCAAGCGCATTGATATTTGATAGTATTTGTCTGTCCGGTACAACATCGACTGTGATCAATGTACCATCTATCAGTTCAAACACTACCTGGCCGACGACCATTGTGCTTTGGATCGGGCGATTGTAAGGGCCGTAGGATTTGTACACAGCAGGCGGCTTAATATAGTGATCACCAATAGGGTGTACATACTGCACATTTTGCTGGTACAGCAACCCGAAGGTCTCGCCATCAAGAGTTGTTTCCTGAGCTCCGGTAAATTGCTGGCCTGCCTGAACAAGCAGTGAAAGTTCGTAAGTTCTCTGACAGGAATCAAACAAGGCAAGAGTGTCGTTAATTGCCAGATCAGGATCACCGTTGGCGGCTATGCTGATGATATTGATGCCGTTAATACTTCCTGTTGTGATCGTAGTCGCCTTCTCTTTACCGGAATAATAAGCACCGCTGACCCGTCCTTCTGAGTACGGCCAGATACTTGAAAGCTGATTAGACATCGGTAGGAGATTTTGCCCGTCAATAACGATAAATTCGCTTTGTTTCCGGAAAAGACGGCTGAAACGCTCGTTCTGCATTGCCCGCTGCATAAGAGTTGCCAGATCTGACATTGTAGTAAAGGCATGAGTGATTTCGCTGCCGGGGTTAGGCGCTTCTGCATTTGACCGGGTTGAATCAGTTTCCCGGCTGGGACCTGACAGCTGTGCCTGATTGCTTTCAAAACCGAAAAATGTATCTTTCAGTCCCAGAGAATTGGCGCGGGAATTCATCTGGCGGACAAAATCCGTTTCATCGTTAGTGACGGATTCGGCCAGCGCCAGTGCAGCCGCGTCAGAATCATAAAACAATAGTCTTAGCAGAAGATACTCGATTGTATGTTTATCACCGGTACGCAAGTGGATGTTGTCGAGGGTTGATTCAAAATAACCTGCCTCGGCAACAGAGTTACTGATTGTAACCTTGGAGTCCAGATTCTGCTTTTCCACGGCCAGCAAAGCAGCCATAATTTTGCCTGCTGCCGGAATTTCCAGAAGTTTTTGCGGGTTTTTTTCGTAAAGAACACGTCCTCGTCCGGTTTCAATTACGATAGCACTGTCTGAAGAATGCTCAATAACGAGAGCTTCCGGATAGACTACCGGTACCGGGGAAGGAGAGGGGCCTCCGGACTGGGGTTGCGGTTCCTGCACAGGCTGTGAAGTTACAGGTTCTGCAGCCGAATTGCCCGGGACAGTCTGTGATGATTCCCCGGCGGCTAAAGCAACCGGCAGTGGAGCTGTAGAAAGTTCACTTGCCAGAATTATTATCGGATTCCAAAAAGGCCGGAGGACAGCTGACATCAGAAAAAGCGCGACTAAAAAAGCTTTTGCACGGTTTTGTCTGCCCGCGCTGATATTATTCATTGTTGCGCCCCCTTTCTGATCGTTATATTTTAACATATGCAGACTTGCTCCGCGATTGAAAGTGAAATATCCCACATGCAATTTTATTATTATTATCATTGACCTGAAGAGCAATAAATAACTATAATGAAATAATTGCAGGCCAAAAAGGCCACTCTTTTTGACCCGCCTGTTGCTGGCCGCTTGTTCGGAGGTAAAGAATGGCACGCGCTAATGAAAACTCGATAACGTTTACGAACGATTCCTCAGCAGATAAGGTTACAGTTATGTCTCACGGACCTCTGGATGTGATTCTGACAACTGATCCGGTGGATGTAGATGATGAAATCAAAAGGTGCCACGATCATTACGAATTCTTTTTTCCGATCAATACAATCCAAAGGGTAACCGTTGAAGATAAACACATCGATTGCCATCCGGGTCAGATAGTTCCCATGAACCCCGGTCAGCCGCATAGCTTTTCAGGAGGCAATAAGGCCGTCGCATTTATTGTCTTCCGTTATGATACCGGCTATATGACTGAGCTTATGCGCTCTATGTCGCCGGAGTATTCAGACCCGCAGTCGCAACTGGCATTTGAACCCAATGCGTACCCAATCAGCCCCGGCCTTCAAAGTCTAAGCGCCCGCATCATCCGCGAATTTGACGAACGCAAGCCCGGACGTGATCGTTTATTACTCTCGCTTGCCGAGGTGCTGGGAATTCTTTTAATCAGAACCTGTTACAGCCGCAGATCAACAGCGTTGGAAAACCGGCAGTCAATGCATAGTGAGCGTTATCTGCGTTTTCGCCAGGTAATCGAGTATATGCAGACGCATATTGATCAGAAAATCACTATTGATGATCTGGCTGAGATCGCCGGTATGAACCGTTACCATTTTATCCGCACCTTCAAGTCAGCGTTTCTGCAAAGTCCATACGACTATCTAACAGATCTCCGAATCGAGCAGGCATCTAAGCTCCTTAAGGAGGATGAGCTGCCGGCTTCAGAAATAGCGAGCCTGTGCGGCTTCTTTTCCGCCAGTCGCTTTTCCGCCGCTTTCAAGCTGGCGACCGGCCTGACACCAACGCAGTTCCGCAACATGCACCGGACCGAAGCAGCCGGACAAAAGGAATTCAGCAAGGCCGGGATTCGCAGTAAAAAAGTTCTGTTTCAGTCAAACAATAAACTGTCGTAATATCATCAGTCTTAGACGAAAGTTGTGGAAACAGGCTTGACAAAGGTCAAGTCTGAACTTTATCATGTCGATATACTTATATTCCCATTGATTTAGTGTAAATTAAGAATTTATAGATTAAGAGAAATAATAGCGACACTGATCTAAAACAAGAGCCGGAGGTTAAAATGTCAGAACAAAAATACGGATTTAACACACGGAGTATTCATGCCGGGCAACAGGTTGATCCCGCCACCGGATCGCGCGCTGTGCCGATCTATCAGACATCATCTTATGTATTCGAGAATTCCCAGCATGGCGCCGACTTATTCGCGCTGTCTAAACCGGGTAATATTTATACCAGGATCATGAATCCGACCACGGCCGTTTTTGAAGAACGAGTTAATGCGCTGGAAAGAGGCGTCGGTGCTCTTGCAACCGCCTCCGGTTCAGCTGCCATCACCTATGCCATTCTGAACATTATGGGAGCCGGCAGCCACATTGTTTCCGCCAATACCTTGTACGGTGGCACTCATAATCTGTTCGCGCATACTCTGCCGCTTTACGGCATCGAAACCACCTTTGTGAATCCGGACGATCTCGCCGCCTTCGAAGCTGCTGTCCGGCCCGAAACACGAGCGTTTTTTGTGGAAACCATCGGTAACCCTGCGGCCAATGTTGCAGATATACCTGCAATTGCGGCTCTGGCGCATAATCACGGCGTACCTCTGATTGTGGATAATACCTTTGGCACGCCTTATCTGATCAGGCCGATTGAGCATGGCGCTGATACTGTCGTTCACTCGGCAACCAAATATATCGGGGGTCACGGTACGTCAATCGGCGGTATTATTGTGGACGCCGGCCGTTTTGATTATGACAACGAACGCTACCCGCAGTTGTCACAGCCTGATCCCAGCTATAACGGCTTGCGTTATGCTGCCGATCTTGGCCCGGCCGCATACATCACCCGGGCTCGTGTCAGCCTGCTGCGCGACACAGGTGCATCGATCAGCCCCTTCAATGCCTGGCTGATGATTCAGGGCCTTGAAACACTTTCTCTCCGGATGGAACGGCACTGCGCCAACGGTCAGGCTGTGGCTGAATACCTGGCAGCGCACCCCAAGGTAGCATATGTAAATTATCCCGGTTTGCCCGGCAATAAATATTATGAAATTGCCAAACGATTGCTCCCGCGCGGCGTTGGCGCAATCTTCTCCTTCGGCGTCAAGGGCGGTCGCGAGGAAGCCGGCAGGTTCATAGATAATCTTCAGCTTTTTTCACTTCTCGCTAATGTTGCTGATGCCAAATCGCTTGTAATTCACCCCGCCGGAACTACTCACGCCCAGCTTGACGATGAAGCACTGCGCAGCAGCGGAGTCGGGCCGGAACTGGTACGACTTTCCATTGGATTGGAAGATGTCGAGGATCTGATCGCCGATCTTGAATATGCTCTGGCTAAAATTTAAGAGGCCGCTCCTATGAGATTATCTACAAAAGGGCAATATGCCCTGGAAGCAATCCTGACAATGGCTGCCGAGAGCCCTGACGAACTGATCAGCATTCAAACGCTGGGGCGGAAAACAGGTATCTCTACACCCTATCTGGAGCAGATTTTCGCGAATCTGCGGCGAGCCGGCCTGGTCAACAGCACTCGTGGTACACAAGGCGGCTATTCTCTGAAAAAAGCGCCGGAGGATGTAACAGTTGGTGAAATCCTGCGAGCGGGTGAAGGTTCGCTGACGCCTGTGTATTGCACAAGTGAGGGAATCGACGCTTGCGAAGCCTACGATACCTGCATGACCAGCCCGCTGTGGCGGCGCATGGACGATGCGATCAGCTCGGTTATTGACCAGCTGACCCTGGCCGAACTCATTGAACGCTGGGAAAAGGAGCGGCCGGGCAAGTATCTGGACTTTTCCATCTAGTGAAGCAGCAGGAGATAAAATGAAACTTTCTACTAAAACAAGATACGGCGTGCGGGCGCTGGTCGACCTGGCCTGTCAATACGGACAGGGCCACGTGCCGCTGAGCAGTATTGCCGAAAGGCAGGATCTGTCGCCCAAATATCTGGAACAGGAATTCGCCACCCTGCGCCGGGCCGGTGTACTTAAGAGCGTTAAAGGCGCCCAGGGCGGTTATATGCTGGCCCGACCGGCACATGAAATTAAAGTGGATGAGGTTATAAGTCTGCTGGAAGGGGATCTGGAAATCGTCGACCCGCTCGATAGCGATAATACCAATACCCTGCGGGCTTTTCTGTACCGCGAAGTATATGAACCTGTGGGGGAAAAAATCCAGGCAAGCATGGAAAAACTAACGCTTGCTGATGTTGTAAGGTATTACCGCGAAGAGCAGATTGCCGACAATATGTATTATATTTGAGTTGAAACCAGAGTGAGATGTTGTGCTGAATCCGGAGACTCCCGTGGTGGTTAAACCACGTCTTAAATGGTAACATGATAGAGTTTACCAAGGAGATGAGGAGCAAATAAATGGTTTTAAAAGGTATTGGACCGGCAGGTGATGGCGTGCTGATGATTGAGCGCGGTTTGTCGCAAACGCCGGACAAGTATTTGGATTGCTGTACTACCGAAGCCCGAGTAGTCATAATTACAGATCGCGAAGTCGCGGCACTGCATGCACCGGCGCTGTCCGAGTCGCTGACTGCAGCCGGACGTCAGGTTCATACAGTTGTCGTTGACGGCTCCGAGGCAGCCAAAAGTCTGGAAGGTCTCGGCTTGATATACGAGCAGCTTTCAGATATCAACTGCAGCCAGAACGACCTGATTTTCGCGTTCGGCGGCGGCAGTATCATTGATATGGCTACTTTCGCAGCGACGACTTATCTTGGCGGCATCCCGCTTGTGATCATGCCGACCTCGCTGGCAGCCATGATCAATTCTTCCGTCAACAATCACTGCTATCTGAATTTCCGCAGTTCTCGCAATATTATCCAGACCACATGCAAACCACGCCGTTTTCTTATTGACCCGGATTATCTGGATAGTCTTACTCCTCGCCAATTGGCGAGTGGTTATGCTCAGGTTATCCGCTACGGTATGATTTCCGACCCGGAACTGATCGAGCTGCTTTCGGTGGAAGATGTTGATACTGAAGACGTAATCAAGCGCGCGGTAAAGGCCCGGTTAAAAACAGAACAGGAAAATTTTGAGGCCCTTAATTTCGGCCGCCTGGTCGGCGATGCGATCGAAGGGCATTTCCGCTTTCTTAAATATCAACACGGCGAAGCGCTGGCGCTTGGCATGCTGGCGGCCTGTCCGTCGACTCAGATGCGCGAGCTGTTGCAAAAGTACGGTTTACCGACTGTAATGGAAGGTGTTACGCCTGATACAATTATCCGTCGAATTGTAAAATCGCTGCAGACTCAAGGCCACCAAAGCTTTTCAATTGTAAGACTTGCCGCAGCCGGTGAACCTTATCTCGAAACTTTTACCCCCGAAGAAGCTGAGGCGGTTGTGACCAGTTTGATTTCCGAGCTGGAACCGCCTGCTTAATCCCGAAAATCCTGACAGCGCAAGGAGCAACCCATGACTGCATTTGCCAGCCGCGTACGACGCGCTATAGTATTCATACTGGTTCTTTCAATTCTGCTGGTGACAGCAGGTTGCTCGGACGGCAGCAAGGAAACAGCCAGACCGGCCGACTACGGCAGCTTTGGTGCTGATTTCGCGCGCGATCTGGCCGGCGGGAATCCCGATAGAGCTGCCGGTTCAGCCGGAGAGAAACAAACAGGCGATTTGATTATTGAAGCGTTTGAAGATCTTGGCTATGAACCAGATGTAACGCCTTTTAGTTTTCCTTCGACTGAAGGCCAGTCCCTTAATTCGCGCAATATTTCTGTGCTGATTTCCGGCTCCGGGGTTCCGGATCCGGACGATTCAGATAAAACAGAACGCCGGCAGATGATTATCGGTGCTCATTATGACTCCACTGCCAGACCTGAGGCTGCGGCACCGGCCGCAACAAAAGCGGGAGCTGCCACTGAGCCGGCCGGCACGGAAGATTCTTCCAACCTGGTGCCTTCCTGGGCGGAATACACCGGCATCAGTGATAACGCTTCTTCCATCGGTGCTTTGCTGGTAATGGCGCGCGAGCTGAAGTCCATGGACAATACGCACGATATTGTCCTGATAGCTTTTGGTGCCGGGCATGCCGGCCAGGCCGGCGCCGGTTTTTACGTTGACAATATGAACTCGGCTGAAATTGGCCGAACTGATGTTATGTACAATCTTGATAATATTTATGCCGGTGACAAGTTATACGCTCACGCTGGTCAGAATTCTATAAAAACCGATTTCCAGAAAGATTATGATAAACGGCGTAAGCTGTACGAAGCTACAGACGTATATTACGAATATGAGCTTTACAGCAATAACCGCGTAGCCTTGTACACCAACCAGTCTGTCATCGAAACTGATCAGAACAGACTTGGTGTTCTGGCTCCGTATCGTGAGTGGTCTGTGCACGCCTCTGATCATCTGCCGTTTGACGAAGCAGGTATACCGATCGTGTTTTTTGAATCCTACGATTACGATGTGGATACGATGGAAGAAATGCGTGAAAGCAACAACCCGGTTTTTACAGCTACCAATGGTAAAATCAGCGGTACTCCGTTTGACTCAACCAATTATCTGGAGCGACTGTTTGAAATAACCCAGGCGCAGCTGACGCCAACTCCGTTTGCGGTATCACCGACGCCGGGAGTCAGCGTA
>CAZOMW010000025.1:0-20099 GCA_964581135.1 uncultured Oscillospiraceae bacterium | reverse complement strand
GTATTTCCGGGACAGGTGCGGTTTTTAACGGAGCCTGAACTATCGGTTCGTCCGCCGGCTCATCAGCCGGCGCATCCGCTGGTGCATAGGCGGGCGTATCAGTTGGCTCTTCAGCCGGCTGATCACTTGGTTCATCTTTGGGAGCGTCAGTTGGACTTGCCGCAGGTTCATCTGCAGGCGCAGCATCTGATTCTTTTGTAATAGCATCAGCAGACTTGTCAGCACTATCCGCAGCCGGTTCATCGGCTGGAGCATCAGCTGGCTCGTCTGCATCCGTTGTGTCTGGACTTTTATCCGGGGCCGGATCTGTTGCTGCTGGTTCTTCAGGCGCCGCTTCGAGAGTCGGGGTTGAAGATTCGCTGGCAACTGTTGAAGCTGGGGCAGTGTTTGCATCAGCTTCAGCAAAAGCCATTTGCGGTACATTGAACAGAAGCAACGCAACCGCAAGCAACACTACCAGAATTTTTCTGGATGGCCTCTTAATAGTTTTAATAGTTGTCATAATAGTATCCTCCCATTCCGGGTAACTGATTGAATCAAGTTACGGGTTACTGATCAATCAGTCACGCATGGCCGCACAGCACCCGTTTATTTATTTAGCAGGATTTTATTCCTGCAGATAAAAGTACGTGATAATCGGAAACGGATGAAAGGATGTTTAAATAAAGAATAAAAAAACCGGTTATTCACCGGCGCTGACTTGGGGAAATTTAATTGTTATGAATTTAATTCAAATATATTAAGAAACAGTAAATAAGTTACAGCAACCTGGTGAACTTGTCGAGCTTAACTCAGATTTCATCAAATACGTATCCCGGCAGTCGGACTATCATGGGACCAGATATAAATAAAATAATGTTCTGATCCTTTAGATTCATGACTTTGCGTGCGGAACTTTCATTCCGGTTGCCCTTTTCAAGATGCATACCCTGTAGGGGTTAAGCATCCTAGCCACTCCGTATTCGATTATCAAATTTCAAGAATTGCGATTGCATCAATTTCAATTTCTTAAACCCATCGAGAATCTTTCAGCCAAAGCATCTAATTCAGGAACTGTTAGTTTCCAGAGAATTAACTTTTTGTCTTTAGTTCATGAAAGGAATATGTTCTACGCACAGAATACATTAAAATTAAACAAAATTCTGTAACCGAACACACCAAATATAATCAGCTTCAGATTGCTGGTATAAAACGTGAAACCGGCATTGGCAACGGTGAATTTTAAGATGTTGCCCGGTGTAAAAAAAGAAAGAGTCATGCTATAAGTTTCAGCTTTTGGATATAATGAAAACATGCAGAGATTACAGACTACAAATCAAACGGAGCAAACTAACACAATGGCCAGTCAGAAGACACCGAAAACCAATGCCATGCGCATTCTTTCTGCCAGAAAGACTGCTTATTCCATTCGTACTTATGAAGTTGATGAATCAGACCTTTCAGGTGTACATGTCGCATCTCAGATCGGTCTGGAGCCTGATCAGGTATTCAAAACGCTTGTTGCCAAAGGTGATCGAACCAGTTATCTGATTTGCGGCTTACCCGTTCATCGCAGTGTCGATTTGAAAAAGCTGGCAGCAGCCAGTAGTAACAAGAGAGTTGAATTAATCCCAACTAAGGATATTCTGGCTGTGACAGGGTATGTTCGCGGTGGTTGTTCTCCGATTGGCATGAAAAAGGATTATCCATATTATCTGGATGAGTCGGTCACCCAACAGAATGAGATCGCGATTAGCGCGGGCATACGTGGCGCACAGATTATATTGTCTCCTGCTGATCTGATCAGTGCCACAAAAGCTGTGCTCTGCGATATTCTGCAGCCGGAATAAAGTTGCGACCGGAGGTACAACATGTCATTAATTTTTCCTGACTATTCGAATAGTATTTTGAATGTAGCCAGCTCGGTATTTCAGGCCTATGACATCCAGGCTTCACATCCAACGTTGCCGGTTCTCGATACCTATCTTGCAAGGCGGCACCGCAACCGGGTTTTTTTGATTCTCGATGGCATGGGTGTGGATTTTCTTGAGCATGCTCTGCCCCCGGATAGTTTTCTGCGTCGGCATCTGATTCAGACAGTTACTTCAGTCTATCCCAGCACAACGGCAGCAGCGATTACTACTTACCAGACAGGGCTGTCGCCGTTTGAACATGGCTGGCTGGGCTGGAGTCTGTTTTTTAAAGAATACGGACGCTCGGTCGATGTTTTTCTTGACCGCGATACGATGACAGGAGCTGAAATTAAGCCTTCGCCGGCACGAACCCTTCTGCCGTTCACTGATAAAACCTGTGAAGTGCGTCAGACTGGCGGCGTGCCGGCTCAATGCCGCCGGATTCTGCCGCCTTTTGCTGAAGCAGGAGTCAGTTCGATGACCCAGCTGGTAGCGAAAATCCGCGAATATTGTCTTACAGGGGAGGATCAGCTGATTGCTGCTTACTGGTATGAGCCGGATTCGATTATGCATCGAGAGGGCCCGTACAGTGAAAAAGCAGTGCAGGAAATTCAGGCTTATGACACGATGCTGACAGAGTTGACAACTGAGCTTAAAGATACACTGTTTATTATTTCAGCCGATCATGGTCAGGTTGAGATCGAACGCGACATTATAATCAATGATATCCCTGCGCTCAATGAGTGCCTGATTATGCCGCCATCAATAGAAGGGCGCGCGGCTTCTATGTTTGTTAAGCCGGCAAGGCTGCGCGATTTTAGACAAGCCTTCAGCATACTTTTAGGTGAGGACTTCTTGTTGATGTCACGCGCTGAAGCCTTTGATCGCGGTTTGTTCGGCCCCGGCAAAGCACACCCGAAAGTTGATGATTTTGTCGGTGATTATCTGGCCTGTGGAATCGGTAAATCAATCCTGCGTTATCAAACCTGTTTTGACCGGCCGATGACCCGATTCAAGGGTCATCATGCCGGCCTGCTCAGAGAAGAAATGCTGGTACCGCTGATAGTTGCCGAAACCTGATTAAGATCAACCTGATTAAGATCAACCTGATTAAGAACAAACCTGATTCATGACCAGGCTGGTTCAGTATTACCGTCAGCTTTAAGAAAATATGGCATCCAGACCAGAACAAGCGCTTTGACCCGGATGTCTGATTTTGTCGGTCGAATTACAAGCTCGACAAGCTCGGTGTTGGCGGCGTCCAGCGTTTCTGCCAGCTGTTCAGAATCAGCCTCGAAACGTTCTGACAATTCCTGTAGTCTTGCTTTATAGGCTTCAACTGTCTCTTCGGAACGGGTGACATCACCGCTTTCTTTTGCGGCCCTGCTGGCGCCTCGCACTGCAGTTGTAGCGCGCCCGAGAGAAGTGGCACTTACTTTTTTCTTGCCCAGAAAAGAGCTGAAGATAGTAGCTCCCAGAGATATAGCTGTCTGCAATTTCTGTTGCTTAGCCTGATCCTTTTCGCGCTCAACCGCCTGCTCCGCTTTGCGGATTCTCTCTTCCAGTGTCTGAACCTGTTTTGCATATTTCTGGCGCAGTTTTTCAATTTCGGCATCACGTGCTTCATGTGTTATCTGGCTAAGGCGAATCCGGAAATCGCGTTCAGTCTCAGCCGGCATGGAAGTGATTTTCATTTTCGGACTTTGCTGAAGTACCAGCTGTTGTGTTTGATATATCCAGTTGACGAGATCACGATTCCAGTTTGTGTAATTTCGGGGCTCAGCCGCGGCCGGCGGCAGCTGCGCGAATGATGCACCGGAGACACCGCTGCTGTCCATGTCTGTTACTGCCATCTCAATTAGTTCGGCGTTGTTCCAGTCGACTGGATAAACACTGTCAGTAATCTCGCTGACAAAGGTTCGGGAATCAACCTGCTGAATTCCGGCTTTGGCATTACGAAAACCGATCTCAACATCAGCCAGCGCCATCGGGCGATAAATCAGAGAATCTGCTGCTGTACCCTGGCTTCGAAGCGGCATGTAGCACTGGCGGATTTCCAGCGGCAGGACAGGTGGTTGTTGGCTTGGTTCTGCAGCTGTTGCGTCAGAATTGGCAGCCGTTGCCGCCGCTGCCGGTGCAAGCGGAGCTATCGGTGCCACCGGAGCTATCGGAGCTTCCGCGGTAAATGCAGTTGCTGCATTTACCGAAGTACCTGAATCCGCTTGGGTATCACTGTCTGTTTTGATTTCCGGCTGCAGTTTTCGAATTTGATTACGGGTCAGGGGACCTCGCAGGTAAGACATGGCCCAGCGGGTTTCGAATAAAGTCGGCTCTGATTCGTGCACATTATGCATGAGGAAAACACGATTACCCAGCCCTGCCAGAATTTGTTCCATGCGACCTCTGCTAAACGCAACCCCCTGAGTTGCCGAGGCCCCTTCCAGTCCTTCCAGTACCCTTTGCTTGTCTCGCTCTGTCTGTAGGCGCCCGATAAACCAGGTGCCGGTATTGGCAAGGCCTTTGTAATCAAGGTCGACGGGGTTCTGTGTTGTCAGCATGATTCCCAGGCCGTAAGCGCGCGCCTGTTTCAGCAGGGTCAGAAGCGGTGCCTTGCTGGGAGGGTTGGCCACCGGTGGGAAATAGCCGAAAATTTCGTCCATATACAGAATGGCGCGCAGGCTGCTGGTACCGGACTGAGTTCTGGTCCAGGCAAGCACCTGATTTAGCAGCAGAGAGACAAAAAACATTCGTTCAGGGTCACTCAGATGAGCAATCGAAAAAATCGATAGCTTGGGTTTGCCGGTCGGTGAGTAAAGAATCTTGTCGATATCAAGTGGTTCACCTGTCAGCCAGGCGGCAAAGCCCGGTGAAGCAAGCAGGTTGTTAAAAAGAAGAGCCAATGACAGACGCTCCTTGGCTGGGAAGAAGGCATCCAGCGGCATCACGCCGACAGTTGTAAAAGACGGCTGCTGGATGAGCGTGATCAGGTCGGCAAGCTGTAAATCAAGACCTTGTTGCCATTGTGCAAGTATTATATTGGAAAGCAATATGTGCTCGCGGCTTTTGATGGGATCGGCATCAACTCCGATGAGGCCGAGCAGACTGGAAGCGGTGCCGCTGACCTGCTCACGCAGGAGCTCAGGATCCACCAGTACTTCTGTCGGTGGTACAGCGAAGGATTTAAGAATTGAAACCGGCACTCCGGCGGTGCTGCCGGGGGTATAAATTACAAAATCAGCGTTTTGCCGCATTCTGCGAATACGTTCACCATCCTGCCCCCAGGCGGCAAGTCCCTTTTGCCAAAGCTCCGCCTGTTGGGCGGCGTAGGCCTCAGGTTCAAGATTTTTTTTGCGCGCATCATCGTGGTTTATCCAGGGCAGGAAATTATCAGGGCTGAGATCCGGGAAAGAAAGCAACAGGTTCGCCATATCTCCTTTAGGATCAATGATAATAGCCGGAATGCTATCCATTGCTGCTTCTTCCAGCAAACCGATACAAAGTCCGGTTTTGCCGCTGCCGGTCATACCGACACAAACACCATGGGTTGTCAGGTCTTTGGAATCATAAAGAAGAAGTCCCTCGCCTTGTTTGCCGTTTTCAAGATCGTATTGACGCCCCAGATAAAAAACTCCGAGCTTTTCAAAATCATTCATGGTATCATCCTTTCCCATCCGATAAGTGAAATCTGTACCAATTTGACTATAATTGAATTTAGCATTCGCAACAAGCACAGCAGCTGACAAAGGCGTTGTCTTTTCGCGACAAGGAGAATTTAAATGAATGTTCTGTTTCAGTTTGGTTTAATTCTGGGTATCTGTCTGGCGGGCGAAGCAGTTTCGATGGTTCTGCCGTTTCCTTTCCCCGGCGGTGTCACCAGCATGATGATCCTGTTAGTACTAATGCTTACCGGAATAATAAAGCACCGCCATGTCGATAAGACAGCCGACTTTATGCTGTCGAATCTTGTGTTGTTCTTTATCCCGGCTTTTGTTGGCATAATACAGTATCTGGACGTTGTCAGAGATAATCTAAAAGAGCTGATTATCATTTGCGTTATTTCAACTTTTCTGACATTTGCCGCAGCAACATACGCTATCCGCCTTGTTTTGTGGCTGCAGAACCGACATAAACCAACGAAAGCAGCAAACAGGAGTGTGGAAAAATGATAGAGCTGACCGCGCATCCATTATTCGGAATAGTTGTTAGTATTGCGGCTTATTGGTTAAGTCTGAAGTTTGCGAAATATATTCGCACGCCACTGGCCAATCCGGTGTTAGTTGCAACCATCCTGATAATTGCGCTATTAAAAATACTGAATATTCCATATGAAAATTACATGGCCGGCGGAGCCATGATAAACTTAATGCTTTTACCTGCAACTGCGGTGCTGGCTGTAACTATTTATCGTCAGATTGAAGTATTACGACATTACTTCTGGCCCCTTGTTGTCGGTTGCCTGGCAGGGTCAATAACATCAATCAGCAGTGTCTGGGTCATGAGCAAGTTGTTCGGACTCGATGACAGCCTGACAGCTGCGTTGATTCCAAAATCTGTAACAACCGCGATCGCAGTTGAAATCGCGCGTTCACGCGGAGGTATAATAGCGATTGCAATTGTTGCAGTTCTTTTTACAGGGATTATTGGCGCTGTTTCCGCCCCTATGCTGATCAAACTGCTACGTATTAAGGACCCGGTTATAGCCGGAGTAGCAATCGGCACATCAAGTCATGCGCTGGGTACTATAAAAGCTATAGAGCTCGGTGAAGTTCAGGGGGCGATGAGCAGCCTTTCAATAGGTATTGCCGGGTTGATTACAGCTTTGTTGGTTCTATTGTTTTAACGAGCATTTGGTTGGTTAAAGTGAGAGCCTGTCTTCAATAAACTGACTTGCTTGCCTTTTAAAGCGACAGCTCGCCTTCAATTAATACTGCCCGAGTGGGAGCTCCTTCGGCACCACGGATTTTGAGAGGCAAAGCGATGAGGATATATTCACCTTCGTCAGCTTCGCTCAGGCGCAAACCTTCGAGAATAATAATGTCACGTTCAAAAAGAGAAATGTGGGTTTCATGACCGGGCTGAGCCCGTTCAATTCCGAGCGAGTCAATGCCGACACCGTTGATGCCGATTTCAGCCAGATAGCGGGCACCATCTTCCTTTAAGTATATAAATTCAGGATTAAAAAAATCTTCGTTCGAATTCCGGGTTTTCAGAATGATGAACTCACTGGCTTTTATCCCGAATGGTTCAAGATCCTCCCTGCTGATGCCAGCCTGCAAATGGTTCAGGTCAAGCACACGACAACGCGTAATCAGTCTTTCCAATGGCAGCGAATCCATAATCAGACCGCCGTCTTCAATCATATGTCTCGGAGCATCAAAATGAGTTCCGGTGTGCATTGCCAGCCACAGCGCTGTTTCATTTGCGCTGTCTTCAGGCATCTGCCGGGTAACCTCCTGAACCGGTCGGTTTTTCTCAATATTCTTGTAAACGACCATATCAGGCGCTATTGTTGCTGTTATGTCAATTATTTTCACAGTAATACCTCCATGTGTTTAGAGAATCATCAACTGCCGTTGTCGATATCAATCTCCCACCAGTGCCGGCCGTCATTTTCTATCAAATCGTCAGCGGCAACAGGTCCACGGCTTCCGGCTGCGTAGTTTGGGAGCGAAACAGGATTATTGCTGAGCAGCTTTTCAATGGCTTCAATAAATTTCCAGGAATACTCCAGCTCATCCCAACGAGTGAAAAGCGCCGAATTACCTCGGAAAGCTTCCAGAATCAGGCGCTCATATGCTTCCGGCACATTGCCCTGAAACCTGCAATTCTGACAATAATTGAGTTCAATCCGTTCCATTGAAAATTCATTGCCGGGACGTTTCGAATTTATCTGGAAATACATGCCTTCCGCAGGCTGCACCTCAATAACCAGCAAATTCGGGCTTTGGTGTTTGAATGGTTCGTAAAAGTTGATTCCCGGGAGCCGTTTGAATTCGATTACAATCTGAGTGCGCTGGCGGTCGAGTCGTTTGCCAGCCCGTATATAAATCGGCAGACCTCCCCAGCGGAAGTTGTCAATCTGGGTCTTTAATGCGATGTAGGTCAGGGTTCTGGACTGCGGATCAACCCTGTCCTCAGAGCGGTATGCAGGAACTTCAATACTATTGAATGTGCCTGCTGCGTATTGCCCGCCAACTATGTCATCGATATTTAAGTCTGACCCCATATAGCGAAGCGAGCGTAAAACCTTAACCTTTTCGTCCCTGACAGATTCAGCCTCCAGGTCAACCGGCGGTTCCATAGTGATAATCGCCAGCATTTGCAGCAGATGGTTCTGCAGCATATCCTTCAGAATTCCGGCTTGCTCGTAATAGCCGCCGCGATTTTCAACACCGATCTTCTCCGTCGAGGTTATCTGGATATTATCGATATAGTAATGGTTCCAGAGCGGCTCGAACAAAGAATTACCAAACCGGATAGCCATAATATTCTGGATCATCTCTTTGCCCAGATAATGATCTATCCGAAATATCTGAGATTCATCCAGAACTTCTATAATATCTCTGTTGAGAGCGCGGGCTGACTCCAGGTCTGAGCCGAAAGGCTTCTCTATCATTACTCTATGGTCAGGATTCCACTTTTCGATTAATTTATGCGCGTCCAGCTTTTCAATCACGACACCGAAATATTCCGGTGCTACCGCCAGGAAAAACAACTTTACAACGGGCTCGGCGAATGATTTTAAATCAGCTTCTATACGATCGCGCAGCGTATTATAACCAACATCGTCACTTCGAAATTCAACCCGATGATAATGCACATGGCTAAGAAACTTGCTTAGGCGGGAATCGTCAATCATGGTGCGGGAATATTGACGAATTGAATCTGCAGCTTCGGCACGATAAATCTCGTCATCCTTATCACGGCGACCGATGCAGAAAATTATAAAATCGGCCGGCAGCAGGTTTTCACCCATAAGATTATACATTGCCGGCAAAAGTTTACGGTGAGTAAGATCACCAGTGCCTCCGAAAATTACAAAGGCTAGAGAACGTCCGGGGCGATCGTCTGTGCGTGCTGGCATAATTACACCTTCCTCGGTATGGCATACGTTCATATTAGAATAATCATACCAGTTTTGCTGATAACAGAAACATTTTGTCTGCACTTGCAGGTTATTCGGCGCTCTGTTTAGTCAATTGCACAGATATTATGCTAAGCGGTGTTTTGTAATTGCATTATAAAGCAGATTAAATTATGATTTATGTATACATTACACATGAACATATACGCTTGAGGTTGATATGAATTCCATCGCTAACGCCCGCATTGTCGGTGAAACATTAAATGAAAAGGCCTATAAGAGGCTTAAGCAGGCGATTGTCAGACACGAAATACTACCCGGGACGAGGGTTCTGGAATCACATCTGGCCGCTACCTTCGGCATCAGCCGGACTCCGGTGCGCGAGGCGGTTAACCAACTGATCAGTGAAGGCCTGATTGTGAATAAAAGCAAAGGTTTCAATGTTGTACTTGAGGTAACTGAAAAGGACATCAACGAAATATTTGATCTGCGCCAACTGATCGAGCTGCACATGATCGACTATGTCACATCTCATTATGCTGATTTTGATGAAGCTCCATTCAAGGCGATTCTTGCTGAATTTGATGAAAACATGCCTGAGGCCGCAACAGTATTCATGAAACAGGATGAAGCCTTTCATACTGCCCTGATTTCAATGGTCAATAACGACAGAATGACGAAGATATACAACGATCTCAGCGGCCAGACTAAGGTTTTCCGCCATGTTCAATCCTTTAACAGAGCCCGTGTACGCAGTGCCATGGAGCTGCACCGGGTAATTCTGGCTGCCTTGAAAGATGGTGATTACGCACGGGCCGCTGCTGCTATGACGCAGCATCTGGAACGCGCAAGGCTGGAAGCGCTCAGCATCTTTGAAGGCTAAACAACACATAACGATAATTAAATCAAAACTAAAATTAAGCAAAACAAGAAATAATTACAAAAATATACTGGAGGAAAATGGAATTCATGATCAAGTATCTGGTAGAAAAAAGAGAGCGGGTAATTTTCCCGCAAGACTGTGCTGATTTCAAAAGCAACTGTGAGGCTGTCAGAAATGAGCTTGAAAAGGACGCTGAATCCGGCGCGGATGCAAAGAAACTGGCAGCTGAAACAGCTGCGGATCTTGCCATAGATCTGCGTTCTTTCCTGATTAACTGGAAACTGCTGCCTGGTGTTCAACAGGGAAAGTTAACCGAAACAGAGATTAATAACGAAGCCGATAAGTTTTTAGCTTTAGCTGCTGAATCAGGCGGTCAGACTCTGGTTGATAAAGCCCTGGCTGAAATCAAAGCCATCAGCAACAGCACAATCAGAAAAATGAGTGAGATGCGCCTGAATGCTGAAATTAACACCGTCTGGGGTCACGACTACGCTTCCGGAATAAAGCCATCCCTGCGCCGCGGTGCGCTTTTTTCTACTAATAATCCGGCAAAAAACACTTTGTTCAAAAAGGATTTTCCCGCTGAATACGATGCGATTCTGAATGAGATTGTTGCTGAAAACCCGGAGGCGTCTTTTGAAGACAAGGTTTCGCTTATTCTGGTGAAAATATGTGCGCGCACAGCAAGGCAGCTGTGTCCGATTTACGAAATCACAGACGGCAAATATGGCTTCATGTGCATCCAGGTCAATCCATACAACATACCGAATGAAGACAGTACGGAAAAAATCATTCAACAGGTTGAGTTTTACGATGCAGCATTTAAACGTGAGCTCGGCACAAACCGACCAAATATTGTTTATAAAATACCGGCAGTTGAACGAGCCCTGCCTGCCGCCGAATATCTGGCTGGTAAAGGCTATCGTCTCTGTGTTACTTTGAACTTCACTGTCGCCCAGCAGGAAGCCTTTGCCCGCATTATTTCCGCCAGCGGCACGCCGGGGTTTGTGGTGCTAATGGGTGGTTTGCTTGATGATAAGGTCGGCGTCGATCTGAAAGAGATGGGCATCCCCGACGCAGTGGAAATTGCCAGACATGCTGCTCAGGCGGTAATTCGCAAATCATACCTGAACCTGCAGGCTAAAGGCTACGATAAGGTGGTTTCGATAATGACCGCAGCAGTGCGCGGTCCCTGGGCAATTGCCAACACTCTGGCTCCGATGGACGGCGCAGAATCCTATATTACAACAGTGACAGGCAAGATCAATGAATTTGATGCAGACCCGCTGCCGATAGTCGCGAAAATGAATGAGCCGGTTGACCCCGAAATCATGGCAACTCTGATGAAGAGCAAAGTTTTCCGGCAGGCTTACGCCACTTTGGCTGAACAGCCCTGGGATTGGGATTCTCTCTTTGAATTCCCGCCGTTTATTGCTTTCTATGACCAGTTCAGGGCAGCTTATTCGGAGCTTGAGGATGACATGCGCGCAAAAGAGCAGGTGCAGAAATGAAATACGGGAATCTGGCCGGCAGGATAGCTGTAATAACCGGCGCCGCACAGGGTATAGGCTACGCCACAGCCCGACTTTTAGGCGATTACGGCTGTACTGTAGTAATTGCTGATGTCAATTTGGAGAAGGCGAAAAAAGCCTCTACGGAACTGCAGGAGGCAGGTATAGACGCTGCAGCTCTCGAGGTAGACGTTATTGACAAGGGCTCGGTCAACCAGATGGTTGCGGAAGTAATCAATCGCTACCGCAAAATAGACATTCTGATTAATAACGCCGGCATTGTCGACAGCACTGCGATTCCTGATTTGTCACTCGAAGCCTGGGATAAGGTTATAGATATTGATCTGCGCGGCACACATCTTTGTTCGCAGGCAGTACTGCCATATATGAAAGAGCAGCAGTACGGCCGGATAGTAAATCTGGCCTCGCAGGCCGGGCAGCTTGGCGGTTGGAAAGCAGGTGTCAATTACTCAGCCGCTAAGGGCGGCGTGTTGGCCTTGACAAAAGCCTATGCCCGCCATTGCGCCGAATGGCAAATCACTGTCAATGCTGTAGCCCCGGGCTTCATCGAAACGGAAATGACTGCCGGCCGCGGCGACAACGCCGAAGATGTGCCGCTGAAACGGCTGGGCAGCGCCCTTGATGTCGCAAAAGCAATTTATTTTCTAGCCAGTGATCTGGCCGATTATATTACCGGCTTCACCGTTGACGTTAACGGCGGCTATTTTATGCATTAACTGGCAGATTGCTTGAATTTTGTCTGCGTAAGGAATATATTGGTAGTACCATTAGACCAAAGAAACTTTTATCATGAGGAGGCTTTAAAACAATGGAACAGAATATCAGTGCAATGGTAGAGAAGGCACGAGTAGCGCAACAGGCGATTTTCGATTATTCGCAGGCACAGGTAGATGCGCTGGCCAAAGCAGTAGCCAAAATCGTTTATGACCGGGCCGACGAGCTGGCCAAAATGGCCGCAGAAGAAACCCGCATGGGCGTTTACGAGCACAAAATCAAGAAGAACCTGGGTAAGGCCCGCATTCTCTGGAACCATATCAAAGATAAAAAATCTGTTGGTATTATCGCGACTCATGAAGATACAGGCATAGTTGAAATCGCCAAACCACTGGGTGTCATTGCCTGCGTAACCCCTTGCACCAACCCGATAGTAACGCCGATGTGCAACGCCATGTACGCCTTTAAAGCCCGCAACGCGGTAATTATTTCGCCCCATCCGCGTGCGAAGAAGTGCAACCGTTATCTGGTAGATCTGTTCCGTGAAGCCCTTGTTGAGCTGGGCGCGCCGGCTGATCTGATTCAGACCATTGACGAACCGACGAACGAGAAAACCGCGGAACTGATGAAAGCCTGTGATGTAGTTGTTTCAACGGGCGGCATGGGCATAGTAAAAGCAGCCTACAGCAGCGGCAAACCGGCTCTGGGAGTTGGTGTCGGTAATGTCCAGACGATTGTCGACCGTGACATCGATTTTAATGAAGCAGCCGGCAAGATTATTGAAGGCCGTGAATTTGACAACGGAATAATCTGCTCCGGAGAACAGACAGTAATAATTCACCGCCAGGATTATGACACAATGATCGCGGCTCTTACCGCCAATGGCGCCTACTGTGTGGATGACCCGGCTGTAGTGGCAAAATTCCGCGCAGTAATATTCCCGGATGGTGTAATGAATAAAAATCTGGTCGGCCAGAGCGCGATCAAGGTAGCTGAGGCTGCCGGTATCGAAGTTCCTGCCGGAACCCGTGTCATCGCCCTGAAGGCAGACGCCTACGGTCGCGACGATTACCTTTCGAAGGAAAAAATGTGTCCCGTATTCTCCACCTACGCTTACGATACCTTCGAAGAAGCAGTGGATATAGCGGAAGCTAACCTCAACTATGAAGGCAAAGGACATACAGTGTCATTGCACTCCAACAATGAAAAGAACATTGAATACGCCGGCCAGCGTCTGCCTGTCAGCCGCCTGCTGCTGAACCAGATCTGCTCAACCATGAACGGCGGCAGCTTCTTCAATGGACTGGCACCGACAACAACCCTCGGCTGCGGCTCCTGGGGCAATAACAGCATTTCAGAAAACCTGGATTATAAGCACATGTTCAACATAACCCGTATTGCCTACTTCATGAAGGACGCTTATGTTCCGACCGATGAGGAAATGTGGAGCTGAGAGAAGAGGAATGTGGAGCTGATAGAATATGGATTTAATGGAATATAAAGCCCGCGATCTTTATAAACAGTATTCCGTGCCCTGCAACAGCAGTGTAATGCTGGAGAATCTGGACAACCTGGCAGCTGACACAGCAACGCTGGAATTTCCGCTGGTAATCAAAGCCCAGGTTCCGGTTGGCGGCCGCGGCAAGGCCGGCGGCATCAAATTTGCTGAAAACGCTGCTGAACTGGCAGAAAAGAGCGCTGCGATTCTGGGAATGGATATAAAAGGGCACACAGTCAATCGTCTGCTGGTCGCGGAAAAAGCAGAAGTGACCCGTGAATTCTATCTGAGCATTATGCTGGATCGCCTGACAAAATGTCCGATGATTATTTTCAGTACCGCCGGCGGCATGGACATTGAAGAGGTTGCCAGGGAAACGCCGGAAAAAATCATTAAGCTGACTATTGATCCACTGGTAGGTGTGCAGCTGTACACAGCCCGTTACCTGACCAGTAAAAGCGGTCTGGACGATTCTCTGACGAAGCCGCTGTTCGCGGTTTTGACAAATCTGTACAACCTGTTTATCGGCAGCGATTGCATGCTGACAGAAGTCAACCCGCTGGCAGTAACCCCGGACGGCCGGTTATTGGCGATTGACGGCAAAGTCAGTGTTGATGACAGCGCGCTTTACCGTCATCCTGATCTGATCGCTTACCGCGACGCCCAGGTAGAAGACGAATTAATCCTCAGAGCGCGTGAGTTTGATTTCCTGTATATTCCTTGTGAGCCGGACGGCAACATCGCGGTTATGAGCAACGGCTCCGGCATGATCATGTCCTGTATCGACCTGATTACCAAGGCGGATATGTCCGTCGGTGCGGCCCTTGACCTGGGTGGCGGCGCTACTGCTGAACGGATCAAGGAAGCGGTGCGGATTGTCCTGTCAAACCCGCAGATTGAGGCATTGTTCATCAACATTTTCGGCGGTATCACCCGCTGCGACGAGGTTGCCGGCGGCGTCAAGGCGGCGCTGGAAAACATGGATCTGAAGAAGCTGATCATCTTCCGCGCCGAAGGCACCAACAAGCAGCAGGGGCTGGATATTATCAACTCGATTGAGTCTGACATTATAACGGTCGACGGCATCCGTGCCGGCGTCAAGGCGCTGGCAGAGAGGGGGATGGCCAAATGAGCATTTTAGTTGATGAAAATACACGCTTGTTGGTTCAGGGCATCACCGGCCGTGAAGGCACCTTCCATACCGAACAGATGCTGGCCTATGGCACGAAAGTTGTAGCAGGTGTGACGCCCGGTAAGGGTGGCCAGGAAGTACTGGGCATACCGGTTTTCAACACAGTTAAAGAGGCCATGGAAGCAACCGGAGCCAACGCTACCGTCATTTTTGTACCGGCAAAATTCACTAAAGCCAGTATTCAGGAAGCTCTGGATGCTGATATGCCTTTGATCATGACCATCGCTGAGCATGTGCCCGTGCATGACATGCTGAATCTTTATCATCTGGCCAAAAAGAAGGGCGTGCGCATTATCGGGCCGAACTCCTTCGGCATTATTTCACCGGGCAAAGCCAAAGCCGGTTTCATGGCGCATCACATTTTCTCCCGGGGGCATGTGGGCATGATGACCCGCAGCGCCACCAACTGCTATGAAACGGTGTTTATGATGACCAACTGCGGCATCGGGCAGTCAACGGCTGTCGGCAACGGCGGCGACATGATTCCCGGCACACCGTTTGTCGAGCTGTTGCCGTACTTCGAAGCTGATCCGGATACACATGCCATTGTCATCATCGGCGAGATCGGCGGCAGTGAAGAAGAACTGGCAGCTGAGTACATCAAGGAGCATGTGACTAAACCGGTGGTGGCCTTGATTGCCGGCAAGAACGCGCCCAAAGGCCGCAGCATGGGCCACGCCGGCGCAATTGTTTCAGCCGACGGCACCGGCAGTGCCGAAAAAAAGGAAGAAAAACTGCGCGAAGCCGGTGTCCACATCGCTGAAAGCACTCAGAACATAGTTGAAATTCTGGAAGAGCTGAAGGCGAATGGTCTGGATATTTAAAACAAGACGAATCAGTTCTTCGCGAGATGCATAACATTATTAAAAATAATGGAGATACATATTTGGGAAAGGCCAGGCAATGAAGGCTTTAGTTAAGTTGCGTAAGGGATCTGACGGGGTTGCTATCGGTGATGTTCCGGAGCCTGTAGCCAGGCCGGGTGAGATCAAGATCAAAGTATATGCCTGCGGAATCTGCGGAACTGATCTGCATATACTTAAGGATGAGTTTGAAACCGAGCCGCCGGTTGTTATGGGCCACGAATATGCCGGAACTGTTGTTGAGGTCGGAGAGGGTGTAACGGACTTTGCGGTTGGCGACAAGGCTGTTTCCATGACAACCGTTTACTCTTGTGGTGAGTGCCAGTATTGCTTTGCAGGCCTTTACCATCTTTGTGAAACGCGTAAAGCTTTGGGTTGTTTGATAAATGGCGGGTTTGCCGAGTATCTGACGGTGCCTGCCGCCCGCGCCTTTCGGGTTGCAGATAATGTACCACTGGAGGATGCAGCTCTTTCGGAACCTCTTGCCTGTGTTGTACGCAGCATTGCTGAGCTTGGCCGAATCCAGGCCGGAGATTATGTTTACATTTCCGGACCTGGTGCAATTGGTCTTCTGGCAATGCAGGTTGCTGCCGCCAGCGGTGGTATCTGCGTAATTGGTGGCACTAAAGTTGATGCTGAACGGCTGGAGACGGCTCTTCAGCTTGGTGCTGCTGAAGCTTTATACGCCGACGGCGAAGGGTTTCCGGAGAATTGCCTGAAATTCACAGGAGGTCGTGGTTTTGATGTTGCGATTGAATGTGCCGGTGCGGCACGTTCGGCTGATACCTGCCTGCGAGTGCTCAGGAAAACAGGCCGTTACATTCAGATCGGGCTTTATGGCAAGCCTGTCAGCTTCGACCATGATCTGGCTTTGAAAAAGGAAATCTCAATTACCAACGGCTTCACTTCAACCAAAACTTCCTGGCAGCGTGCCCTGCGGTTGATTCAATACGGCCGTGTCAATGTCAGGCCTTTGATAAGCAGCATTCTGCCGCTCGAACAATGGGAAAAAGGCTTTGAGATGGCAACGAATAAAGAAGGCTGTAAAATTTTATTGCGTCCCTGATTAGCAACTACATCTTTAGTAAAAATGCCTGGTATTGCCGGACCGACCTTTGACAAGATATTCGATTTATAACCAGTTGTTTTCTTTTAGACAGTCTCACTATTAATTCAAGCAATTCGCGGCAGTGCTGCCGCGAACCTGAGCAAGAATGTATAGTGGGGCTGTTTTTCTCACCAGCCTTGTTCGAGCAATAAGGCTTTGATGTCATCTGTCATTTCGTGGCGCGAAATACCGCCAAAGGGGCTGTCGCCGCCAGGAACAGCTGTAACTATTGCCCCGGCTAGTTCTGAAGAGTGAAAGGCTGCGCCGGGCAAGGCTTCTTTGACTGCCTCAACAAAATCTGTATCAAGAGCATCAGACCAGATTTGAACAGTGTCAACCTTGCCGCGGCAGACTGACAGGCCAAGCTGAAACTCCCCCCAGCTGAATCTATGCTCGATCTGGGCATCAAACTTGATTGTTGAACCATATCGCCAGTCCCAGGACGCGAACTTTTCACAGCGTTCCTGATACGCTTTGTCATCTTTATAGTCTGAGTCAGTCTGGTTAATTACAGTCCAGTCACCCTCGCTGCAGAATTCAGCCAGAAAGGCACGTTGAATTGAGCTGATTAAACCAGGAATCGTAAGATCCGGTTTTATTGTGATCAGGTTTACAACACGTGAACGAACAGAAGCAATGCCTTTGGCCTGCAGTTTCGCCGGATTAACGGTCAGGTACCGGGCAAGTCGGGTGAATTCTGAGTTAACCAGAAAAGTACCGTGATGCAGACCAACGCCATTATTAAGCCGGAAAGCGTTGCCGGAAAACTTCTGACCATCAACAAGAATATCGTTACGTCCCGACCTTTCTGCTGGTATGCCTTCGGCGATCATTGCTTTGGTAATAAAACTGAAGTTGCGGTCAACCTCAAAGTCGGCCTGCGGCAGCAGAATCGAGAAGCAAAGGTTGCCAAGATCATGAAAAACAGCGCCGCCGCCGGTAGTCCGGCGGGCCAGAAAGCCGCCGTCAGCTTCAAGCTGAGCAGTGTTGCACTCAACCCAGGCATTCTGATTACGGCCGATAACAACTGTCTGATCATTTTGCCATAAATATAAAATTGCACCCAGATGATCGGGTTTATTTGAATCGCTGTTCATCAGCATCTCAAACAGATGATCCTCGAGTGCGAGATTGTTCCAGGGATTGTAGGTTAAGCTGTTGATTAACAGAACTTGAGGCATAGATTCTCCCTTACAGCAACTGGCAGTGAGCCTGTTGGGCTGCTCTGACATATTCTTTCGGCAACTCTGACTCTGTAATCAGTATATGGATTTGATTGAGCCGGGTAAAGGTGTAGGGCATGCTGAAATTGATCTTGCTGTTATCCATTAGCATTACAACCCGCTGTGCCTTTCGGATGATCAGCTTTTTCAGCTCAGCTTCATAGTAATCGCCGCAGGTAAAGCCGTTACTGAGACTTAATGCTCCGGTGCCGATAAAAGCAATATCAATGTTCAGGTTACGGATGTGTTCCTGAGCATTAAAACCCGTTAAGGTCATAGTTTCACGATTAAGATGACCGCCGGTCAAGTTGATTTTGAAGCTGGGCTTTTTGCTAAGCTCAATAGCAGTAATCGGCGCTGGAGTAAGAATGAAAAGAGCACTGTCCGGCAAAGCCTGAGCAAACATGGAACAGGTTGTGCCGGAATCAATATAGATCGACTGACCGGTTTCGATTAATTTTATTGCTTTTGCCGCGATTGCCTGCTTGGCGGCTGTGTTTTCAACCTGCCGCTGCGGGTATGCAGCTTCCTTTATGGTAGATAAGTGGGCAATCGATTTGGCACCACCGCGAATTCGCACGATCAGTCCTTGCCGTTCAAGGAATTCAAGGTCACGGCGCAGAGTCATAGTCGAAACTTCAGGAAATCGGGATTCCAGTTCCGCAATATATACTTCGCCCCGCTCCTGAATTAATTCATTCACGGCGTCCCTGCGTTCTGATGCCATTTTGACCTCCCGGAACAGCCTGAATCTGTTGCTGTTTAATAACAAGTTCGAGTATGATAATAACAAACACAGGTGGCAAATACAACGAAATTTGTTAATAACGATCAATTATCAAAATAATAATGTTTGCTAGTCACATTTATATGTTCAATACAAACATTTCATGGTATGATTAAAGCAATGTGTAATCAAACAAAAGGAGGCGGAAAATGGCAACTCCAGTCATTATGCCCAAACAGGGTCAATCGGTTGAAAGCTGCATTATCGGTGAATGGCATAAACAGGTTGGCGACCAGATAAAGGTCGGCGACAAGCTGTTCACATACGAAACGGATAAAGCGACTTTTGACGAAACCGCACAGACAGAAGGTACTCTGCTGGCGAGATTTTTTGAGGAAGGCGACGACATACCAGTGTTGACAACTGTTTGTGTTATCGGTCAGCCGGGCGAATCATTTACTGAATTTGATCCAAGAGGTGATACCTCAGGGAAAGATACAGCTGAACCTGCAAAGGCAGCAACAACTGCTGCTTCAGCAGCTCCGGCAGCAATGACGCAAACCGGCCAGTCGTCAGGCGGCCCTGTTGCAACCCCTGTGATAATGCCACGCCAGGGACAATCAGTTGAAAGCTGCATAATTGGCGAATGGCATAAAAAGGTTGGCGACCAGATAAAGGTCGGTGACATGCTGTTCACTTATGAAACAGATAAAGCTACTTTTGATGAAACCGCTCAGGTAGAGGGCATATTACTGGCCATTTTCTTCGAAGTCGGAGACGACGTTCCGGTTCTGACAAATGTCTGCGCCATCGGACAGCCCGGCGACTCCTTTGCCGAGCTTGATCCAAGGGGGGAAAGCAGGCCCGCATCGGCTGAAACTGCTGTAACCGCTGCGCCGGCAACTGCTGCGACGTCAGCCCCTGTTGCAGCAACAGCTTCTGCTCCGGCAATTTCAGGCTTTGATGTAGCCGGCAGTGATCTGCCCGAAGCAATCAGCCCACGCGCTCGTGCTCTGGCAGAACGAAGCGGTGCCGACCTTCGTTTTGCGGAAGCTACCGGGCCGAAAAACCGTGTTATAGAACGCGATGTCAATGCTTTGATTGAGGCGGGGCGTCTTGCAACCAGCGCCGCCGGCAGCAATTATCCGGTTGGTATTACCGGCACCGGCATCGGCGGACGTGTGACAACAACAGATATTGCAACCGCAGCTGCTGTCGCACCAAATGCTATTCAGTCTGCTGCGCCTTCAACTGCCGCTGCAGCCGCAGCCGCTCCTGCAGCAGCTGCATCCACTGTCACTGCCCCGACCGCAGCTGAAATTGAAGCTGATACCTGGACTGAAAAACATACAAATATCCGCAAGGTTATTGCCCGTTCAATGC
>CAZOMW010000024.1:14649-20915 GCA_964581135.1 uncultured Oscillospiraceae bacterium | reverse complement strand
TGTCTTCGCGCTCGGCAGCCACCGTCATCATACCGACGAGGAAATGATGCGTCTTGTAGGAGAGGATATCTTCAACCGCGTTCACACCGTAGACAGCGATCCGGATGACACAGTTCATCTGGGCACAACCAGCCGCGGTACCCCGATCGATATATTCAGTCTGGTTGCTCAGGCAGACCGCCGGATTTGTGTCGGCAATATCGAGTTTCATTATTTTGCCGGCTACAGCGGCGGCGCCAAAGCGATCATGCCGGGCGTTTCCAACCGCGACGCAATTCAGGCAAACCACTCGCGCATGGTGGAAGAAACCTCCCGTGCCGGCGCGATCGAAGACAACAATGTCCGCCTCGATATAGAAGAAGCCGTTGATGTCTGCGGCTGTGATTTTATCCTTAACGTAGTTCTGAATGAAGATAAAAAAGTGGTCAAGGCGGTTGCCGGTGATCACCGGGCCGCGCATCGTGCCGGCTGCGCTTTTCTTGATGAGATGTACAAGGTACAACTGCCGCGTCTGGCCGATATCGTAATTGCCACCCCCGGCGGTTATCCGAAGGACATCAATCTTTATCAGACCCAGAAAGCACTCGACAACGCCAAGCATGCGGTAAAACAAGGCGGTATCATTATTCTGGCAGGCGAATGCCCGGAATGTTTTGGTGAGCACGTTTTTGAAGAATGGCTGCTGGCAGCTGACCAGCCGACAGACCTGATTAAAAGAGTCCGTTCTGAATTCAGACTCGGCGGGCATAAAGCTGCCGCTATAGCCATGGTTCTGGAAAAATCAGACGTGTTTTTTGTTTCCGATATGCCCGAGGAAAAAGCGCGGGAAACGTTTATGAAGCCATACAGCGACTTGGATAAGGCAATAGCTGATGCTTTCAAGCAGCTCGGCCCGGACGCCGGTGTCATTATTATGTCGCATGCCGGCAGCACTCTGCCTTATCTGGCATAGCGATTGCAGGATCCGGCATAGCGATTGCAAGATCTGCCAGAGCGATTGCACGCGAAACCTGATTTGTGTTATATTAATACTATGGATTTACTAGGATTTAGATTAGGCGTAACTGAGGTTACTTCACTTTGACAGTGTTCAACCTAAAGTATTTTCTAGTGACGAAACGCCACCGAGGAGGCAAAAATGAATCAGGTCCGCAGAACTTATCTTGATCATGCCGCGACGACTCCGGTACGTCCTGAAGTTTTTACTGCCATGCAGCCAATGTTCAGCGAAATGTACGGAAACCCATCGTCTTTTTATAAAACCGGCCAGGAAGCTCATCACATATTGGATGAAGCGCGTGCTTCAATTGCTGCCTGCATCGGCGCCAGACCAACGGAGATTTTTTTCACTTCCGGTGGTTCTGAAGCTGATAACTGGGCTATCAAGGGGACTGCGTCCCGTTTCAATTCCAAAGGCCGTCATCTGATAACCACTGCCATTGAGCATCATGCGGTTTTACACACAATGGACGCACTGCAGAAACAAGGTTACGAGATTACGATTCTGCCGGTTGACAGCTACGGTCTGGTAGATCCGGAAGCTGTCCGGGCGGCGCTGCGTCCCGATACTATTCTGGTCTCAATTATAATGGCCAATAATGAAATCGGCACTATTCAGCCGATCGCTGAAATCGGCAAAATCTGCCGGGAAGCTAAGGTACTGTTCCATACTGACGCTGTTCAGGCTGCCGGCGCTCTGGCCATCGATGTTAACGAGCTGAACGTTGATCTGATGTCATTCTCAGGCCATAAATTTTACGGTCCTAAGGGTGTTGGATTCCTGTATATCCGCACCGGTGTAAGAATTGACAACCTGATCGACGGCGGCAGTCAGGAACGCAACCGTCGGGCCGGTACTGAAAATATGCCAGCCATTGTTGGCATGGCAAAGGCATTTGAACTGGCCGTAGCTGAACTGGAAACCAATGCATGTCAGTTGACAGGTATGCGCGATGCCCTGATTGAAACTATACTTGAACGCATTCCCAACACCCGACTCAATGGTCACCCAACCAGGAGGCTGCCCAATAACGCTAACTTTTCCTTCGAATTTATTGAAGGCGAATCGATACTGTTGATGCTGGATCATTTCGGCTTTGAATGTTCCAGCGGCTCTGCCTGTACTTCAGGCTCGCTCGACCCTTCACATGTGCTGCTGGCAATCGGTTTACCGCACGAGATCGCGCACGGCTCACTGCGTGTTACTTTCGGCAAAAGCAATACGGTTGAGGATGTACCTCGTCTGGCTGACGCACTGGTTGGCATTGTTGACAGACTGCGTCAGATGTCACCGCTTTACGAGCCGGATAAACAACGAATCCAATGCAGTTCTGAAGAATAACAAATGGGAGAATATTAAGATGCAGTATAGTGATAAAGTAATGGACCATTTCATGAATCCGCGTAATGTCGGCGAGATCGAAGACGCAACAGCAACCGGCATGGTCGGTAATGCAAAATGCGGCGATATCATGAAGGTATATTTAAAAATTGAGGATAACATAATTGTTGATGCCAAGTTCAAGACGTTCGGCTGCGGTTCCGCGATCGCGACCAGCAGTATGGCGACTGAAATGATCAAAGGCAAAACAGTTGAGGAAGCGCTGGAATTGACCAACAAAGCAGTTGCAGAAGCTCTGGACGGCTTGCCGCCGATCAAAATGCATTGTTCATTGCTGGCAGAACAGGCTGTTAAAGCTGCAATTAAAGAATATTACGAGAAGAACAACAAGTTGACCGATGAAAACCGGCATTACTTTGACATGCTGGATGAAGACGAGCACGGGCATACCTGATAATTCCGGCAGACCAAATTATGAGTAATATTAAAAAAGTTGTTGTTGCAATGTCAGGCGGAGTGGACAGCAGTGTCGCCGCCTGGCTTTTATTGCGCGACGGTTATGAAGTAATCGGGACGACACTGATCATGCACGATCAGGCGGATAAAGCCGTTGCCGATGCTGCCGCAGTTTGTGAGCAACTGCAAATTAAACACTACGTACTGGATGAGCGCGACCGGTTTGCCGCCACTGTTGTCGAACCGTTTGTCAGTGAATACCTCAATGGCCGAACGCCTAATCCCTGTCTGTTTTGCAATCCGGAAATGAAGTTCAGCCGGATCCTTGAACTTGCGTCTGAACTGGGATTCCCTTATGTGGCTACCGGACATTATGTGCAGATTCAGAAGCATCCGCGCACTGACAGACTGGCTCTTGCCCGCAGCCCGGCAGGGCAAAAAGATCAGAGCTATTTCCTATACCGGCTCAGACAGAATCAGCTGGAGCGACTGTTGTTGCCCTTATCAGGCTATCAAAAACCGGCAGTGCGGGAGTTAGCGCGAGCAGCAGGACTGCTGACCGCAAGCGAAGGTTCAACTGCCGATTTGCCTGACAGCCAGGATGTCTGCTTTATTCAAAGCGATTACATTGATTTTCTGCACAAATATGCCCGAAAACATCCGCAGTGGCAACCGGCACTGCAGGAGCTGACGCTGCCAGGTCCCGTCATTGACTGTCGTTCCGATCAGGAAATCGGTCGACATAACGGTCTGATTCGGTTCACACCCGGGCAGCGCCGCGGAATTGAAACCAGCAGTATCGAGCGTTTGTATACTCTGGGACGTGATAGCCGGCGGCGAGCTTTGCTGGTTGGCAGTAAAGCGGAAGCTGCCCGTGATTACTTCGAGTTTGAAAATGCGGCCTTTATGGGACTTGCTGCTGTTGAGCCTGATTTACTGCTTGAATGTAGAATCCGCAATACTCCTGCCTCGGCGCCGGCGCGCGTGCGCCCCCTGGAGGAAGGCCGCTATGCTGTCAAATTGGAAAAGCCGGTGCATGCACCGGCTCCGGGTCAATCAGCTGTTTTTTATGAGGACGGGATAATCGTCTTCGGCGGCGTTATCAGCGGCGTCAGTACCGGTTGTCCTTTTTCGAAATGAGTTATATCTTTTACACCACAGGCTGCCAGATACTCGGCGATTAAGGCAAAGCCGCTGCCGGCCTCACCGCTGTGTGCATCAGAAGCAAGCGAAATCATTCTGCCGCCTAATTCAAGATATCTCCGGATCAGGCGTGGATCAGGGAAGTAGTAACCCGGCACTTGAAAGCGCGGCTCCAACAACAGGGGATCAGGTTCATATAGTACCCGGACCTGATTTTGCCTATTGGCGCCTGCCTGATTACCGCGCCGGCGCCTGTAATGTGAGCGAATATTGATTTCCAGACATTTTTTGTTCTCAATCAGAGTCTGAAAAAAACTGTCAAACTCCTTTGGCATTTCTTCATAATATATTTCCGGGTCTTCATAAGGGGCATAACGCACCATATAATCATAATGTCCGGCAATAGCGTATCCCGGTACAGCAGCGGCAATTTCCGCCAGAGCATTCAGATAACGGGCATAAGTCGCAACCTTGCCGGCTTCATAAAATTCGACGTCAAAAAACGGATCGAGGCGATCTATCATATGGATTGAAAGAATCACACCGTCAAAGCGGTCAGACGCAGCCAATTCACGGCACAACTCCAGCAAATGCCGCTGGTAACCTATCTCAACTCCAAAATAGGTTTTTATGCCAAGCTGGTCACCAGCGGGAACGGCCTCGTTTTGCCATTCCTGCCAGGCTTCATCCAGATCGAATATTTCTTCTGACCTACCGGGGGGAATAATATCCTTGTCATAATGATCGCTGAACATAACACCGGCCAGGCCGGCAGCAGCAGCTGATTGCAGCAGTTCCGTCATGCTTTGCCCCGCATCATGCGAAAACGGCAGGTGATGGGTATGGGTATCCACAAAGCGACGCTCTGATTGATTCATATAATAATGGTCCTTTCCTGGGGCGGATAAAAGCCATTATAGCCCATAGTCACTAAATTGTCGTTCGCGGCATCACATGTATTAGTTCCAAAATTGTCGTTTACGCTGACTACATTTGCTATAATATTGCGATAAGCGCTCTCAGCCGGCAGGCTATAAAAGAATAGACGCGACTTAACCCTCATATCCGGTAATTGATTCAGGAGGACAATATGATGAAGCTAAAATTTACTGATTCAGGCAGATTTCAAATGGTTGAAAATGGAACCGAGGCAGAAAACGCCGCGACCGAAACCAAAGACGAAGCCAAAAAAGAACAGGCTAAAACGAAGGAACTGAAGGAAAAGCTTTCGGTCGAATTCAAAAATATCTGGGACATCTGCAATGAAGATGACCGTATAGCCGCCTATGATTTCGCTGAGGAATATAAAAAATTCCTGGATATTGCCAAGACAGAACGCGAGGCGGTCATTACAGTCATTGAAGCTGTTGAGAGCCTTGGTTATGTCGCAGTCGAAAGTGTCGATCAGGTCAAAGCCGGCGACAAAGTCTACAAAAACATCCGCGGCAAGGGAGTAGTCACTGCAGTTATCGGCAGCAAGCCGCTAACTGAGGGGCTTAATCTGATCGGTGCTCATCTTGACGCTCCGAGGCTGGATCTTAAACCCATCCCAGTTTACGAAGAAAATGATCTGGTTTTGCTGAAAACCCACTATTACGGCGGCATTAAAAAATATCAGTGGGCGGCTATTCCGCTGGCCCTGCATGGCATTGTGGTGCTGAAGGATGGTTCCACTGTCACGATTACAGTTGGTGAAAACCCTGATGATCCGGTACTGACAATTACCGACCTGCTGCCGCATCTCGGGCAGGAACAAATGAGCCGCAAAGCCAATGAGGTTATTAAAGGCGAAGATCTGAATGTCCTGATCGGCAGTCTGCCTTATCCTGATCCGGAAGCGAGCGGTCGTTTCAAACTGGCGATTCTGCAGTTGCTGAATGAGCGTTATGGCATTGTGGAGAAGGATCTGGTCACAGCGGAACTGGAGATTGTTCCTGCATACCCGGCGCGCGATGTCGGGCTTGATGCCAGTATGATCGGCGCCTATGCTCAGGATGACAGAGTCTGTGCCTTTACTGCTCTCGCAGCAACGTGTGATCTGGAAGCGCCTGAGCGGACATCACTCTGTCTCTTGTTCGATAAAGAAGAAATCGGCAGTGAAGGCAACACCGGCGCACAGTCTCGTTTATATGAGAATTTTATGCATGAGCTGCTGGTTAAATCAGGCAGCGGCCGAGACCCGCTCGACAGTCAACTTATGATTGAGAACAGCAAGCTGCTTTCTGCCGATGTTACTAATGCCTTCGATCCCAACTTTGCCTCAGTTTCAGACCCCAAAAACAACAGCTATATGGGTAAGGGAATCTGCCTGGCAAAATATGTCGGG
>CAZOMW010000024.1:0-14639 GCA_964581135.1 uncultured Oscillospiraceae bacterium | reverse complement strand
TACACGGGCGCCCGCGGCAAGAGCGGCACCAGCGACGCTAACAGTGAATTCTTTGCTGAAGTTGTTCGTGCCTTCGAAAAAAATAATATTGCCTGGCAGACAGGTGAAATGGGCAAGGTCGATCAAGGTGGAGGCGGCACAATTGCCAAATACCTGGCAAATCTGGGTATGGAAGTAATCGATTGCGGCGTGCCGGTGCTTTCGATGCATTCGCCCTTTGAAATTACCAGCAAGATCGATGTGTATTACACCTATCTGGCTTATAAAGCCTTCTTTGAAAATATAAAGTAAGAGTCTGGCGGGCTGACAAAATCCAACGTCGGAAAACAATTTATTCTGTTTATTTGTTTATTCCGGTTCTTTTTTAGCCGCTGGTGGCTGGGGCGCACGCTCCGCCGCCAGCGGATTGCTTTCTACTGCCTGGTGCAGACGGCGGTCATCAATATGAGTGTATATTTCAGTTGTCGCGATGCTGACATGCCCCAGAATCTGTTGAAGTGCCCGGATATCCACCTGCCCGTATTGATACATCAGCGTTGCAGCGGTATGTCGCAGCTTATGCGTTGAATAGCGTTTAGGGTCAAGTCCTGCCTGGATAATATAACGCTTGATCAGATACTGTACAGTCTTGGGGCTGATTCGCCGCCCCAGGCGACTGATAAACAACGCTTCCGGATCCGTCTTCGCAGTGCGGGGACGTACTGCCAGGTAGGCGTCCAGGGCGCTGAGGCAGGCACCGTTCAGGTATACTGCCCGTTCTTTACGGCCTTTACCGATAACTGTCAGTTTCTCATCGCGGATGCTGCGCAGATTAATACTGCAGAGCTCGGCCAGTCGCAGACCGCAGTTCAAAAACAAGGTTAGAATGCAGTAATCACGTTCCGCGTATTCATAATCGGCGTCGGCAGAAGCCGCGGCGTTCAACAGCTGACGGCTTTCTTCAACATTAAGGTAGCGCGGCAGCCGCTTTACCTGTCGCGGCAATTCAAGCGCGTCGACGACATTTTCCTTCAGCAGCTGATCCTTAGTCTGCAGGAAATGAAAGAACGAACGAAGCGAGGAAACCTTGCGGGCACGTGTTGATGGTTGCAGCTTACGCTCACGACTCAACCAGGTCATGTATTCATACAGGTCGGTCAATGTAACCGATCGGATCAGGTCAATATCAACATCCACCAGGGGAATATCTTTGAATTTGACATCTCTGGCAACTGAACCGCGCCGCGTTTTCAGCCAGCGGAAAAACAGTGTTAAATCATAACGATATTCACGGATCGTCAGCGGCGACCGCTCAAGCACAGCCTGAAAATAGCCAAGAAACCGATCCAGCAGGGGAAAGCTGTCTGTCAGCTGCTCCGAAGGCTTATTATCATTTTTTATAACTTCAGTGTTGCCATTCTGGTTTCTGTTTATACTGTTATTCAGATTATTGTCTGCATCATTGTTCAGAGATGTCGCTGCCTGACCATTTGTCTTCATGCTTTGCTCCTTCTTAAGTGCTTCAGGTTCATTTTACCTGAAATAGCAGGTATAATAAAACGATAACATACCAAGCTTCAGACTTGATTCTGTCTGGATTGAAAATACAGCAGAGGCAGGCTTTTTCAGGCTTCTTACAAAAATCCGGCGGTGGGACCTGACTGTCTTGCACAGATCTGAAACATATGATAAAATTCTCGAGATAAATACAAATGTCCACCTATTGCGGACTGTTCTTAAATGAAGCAAATGCTGCAAAAGGGAAGATGGACGCACAGAAAGGTAAACTCATACATGCAACAGCAATCATTCAATGTCGCGGTTATCGGTGGTACCGGTTATGTCGGCCAGCGTTTTCTGACTCTGCTGGAGAACCATCCTTATTTTAAGGTTACAGCAATTGCGGCTTCACCTTATTCAGCCGGCAAAACATACGAGGAAGCTGTAAAAGGCCGCTGGCGTCTGCCGCTCGAAATACCGGCCGCTTATAGCTCTTTGGTGGTTAAATCAACTGATGATATTGAAGCGGTCTGCGCGGATGTCGACTTTGTTTTCTGTGCGGTTGATATGAAAAAAGATGAACTTCGCGCCCTGGAAGAAAGAATCGCCCGGTTGGAAACACCGGTTGTTTCCAACAATTCAGCTCATCGCTGGACGCCTGATGTGCCGGTTATTATCCCGGAAGTCAATCCCCAGCATGCCGCTCTGATCGACGCTCAACGTCTTCGTCTCGGCACCAGAAACGGTTTTATCGCGGCGAAGCCGAACTGTTCGGTGCAAAGCTATGTACCGGCACTGACACCGCTGCTTGAATTCGGCCCGGAAGTACTTAATGTCTGTACTTATCAGGCAATATCAGGCGCCGGCAAAACCTTTGAATCCTGGCCGGAAATGAACTGCAATCTGATTCCGTTCATTGGCGGGGAAGAGGAGAAAAGCGAAACTGAACCCGGCAAGATCTGGGGCAGCCTCAGTGCCGGCGGCGATTCAATTGAGGTAGCTTCTCAGCCGCTTATTTCAGCTCAATGCTACCGCGTCGCTGTTCAGGAAGGGCATACCGCCGCTGTTTCAGTTAAATTTCGTAATAAACCATCCAAAGAAGAAATAATTGCCCGCTGGAAAAATTTCAGTGGTATTCCGCAACAGGCCGGACTGCCTTCAGCACCGCAGCCTTTCCTGCGTTATTTCGATGAAGATAACCGTCCCCAGCCGCTGCTGGATGCCATGGCCGGCAACGGCATGGCAGTTACAATCGGCCGTTTGCGTGAGGATCCGATCTTTGATTATAAGTTCGCCTGTTTGTCGCACAATACAATTCGCGGCGCGGCCGGCGGCGCAATTCTGACGGCTGAGCTTCTGGTTCACTTAGGGTATATTAAAAATAAGTAACTTTCGGGGAGGACCTAAATGATCACGATCAAAGACATTGCGGAACGTGCCGGTGTCTCATATGCCACTGTTTCACGAGCGCTGAACAGCCGTGCTGACGTGAGCCCGGAAACGCGCAGCCGAATTCTGGAGCTCGCCAAGGAACTCGGTTACCAGCCGAACGCGATTGCCCGCAGCCTGGTCAAGCGCAAGTCTGAAATGGTCGCACTGATCGTCCCGGACGTATCCAATCCGTTTTTCTCCGATATTACGATGTCCGTTAATGAAGCTGCTGAAGAAGCCGGCTATACCGTGGTGGTTTGTAATACTGGCTGGGATGTGAGCAAAGAAGCTGACAAGCTGCGTATCATGCAGGAACAGCGGGTGGACGGTATTATCTGCAAACCGGTAAATGAACTTTCGCAGGAACGCCTTAAAGAAATCAACGTCCCGATCGTACTGTTCTGGCATGCCCAACCGGATGATATCAGCTATATTGAAGTTGACCATGAGGCGGGCGGCAAACTCGCTGTTCGTCACCTGATCGAACGCGGCTACAAAAAGATAGCTTATCTGGGCGGTAAATTGACCAGCCAGTCCAACCAGATTCGCATGGATGCCTATAAACGTTCCCTGATTGAGGGCGGTCTGGAAGTGCGTGAAGAATGGATAAACAACGGCGGTTTCAGCATGGAATCGGGCTACCAGCGGATCGGTTCAATGTTCCGGCTCAGCGATCCGCCTGACGCTGTATTCTGCGGCAATGATATTATCGCTCTGGGCGTGCTGCAGTATGCGCGTGATCACGGACTGAACGTACCGCGTGATTTCGGAATTATCGGTTTTGATGATATTTCCTATGCCTCACTGCCGCAGGTACGACTGAGTACAATCTCACAGCCGCGCGATAAGCTTGGCCGTCAGGCATTTGAAGCGTTACTGACGGAAATGGATGTATATCCGAACCGGTCGGCACAGAAGATTCTGGTTGAGCCTGAACTGGTTGTGCGCGGCACTACCTGAGCAGTATAAGTCACAAATGACGATAATTTCTGGCTTTTCGCTGACTTTTCCGACTTTTTACTGAAGTAATCGACTTTAGGCAAAATGTCTGCTTGACGAAAACCAATAGACTGTGGTAAATTTACGACAATATTTGAACCTAAATAAGTTAATACCTCACGTTGATGGGGATTAGTAAGCGGAAATTTAAGGTCAGAGAGCTGCCGGTTGGTGCAAGGCAGTCCTGGAATTCGCGCTGAACTCGCCTCTGAGTGTACACGCTGAAGAAATAGTAGGTGGTGTCGGGTTCGCCCGTTAAAGCGACTGAGCATCGGCGGCTTTCCGTCCCGTGCTTGCAGAGAGCGTATCTTTAAAAGGATACGAAACAAAGTGGTACCGCGAAAGAATTTACGCCTTTCGTCTTTGTAAAAGAAGATGAAAGGCGTTTTTTATTTTACTTAAAAGGAGGCTCACATGAAAAATTTTCAGAAGTACAAACCTTATCAACCGATCCAGAGATCTCACCGCCGCTGGCCGGATCAGCAAATCAGCAAAGCTCCTGTCTGGTGCAGTGTTGACCTGCGTGACGGTAATCAGGCACTTGAAATCCCGATGAGCCTGGCTCAGAAGATTCGGTTTTTCCAGTTGCTGGTTGATCTGGGTTTCAAACAGATCGAAATTGGCTTTCCGGCGGCTTCAGACACTGAATATGCCTTTACCCGCTATTTAATTGAGCATAATCTGATTCCTAACGATGTCTGGGTGCAGGTACTGACACAATCACGTCCGGACATAATCACAAAAACATTCGAAGCTTTGCGCGGTGTTAATAAGGCAATTGTTCACCTTTACAACTCAACCTCAGTGGTTCAGCGTGATGTCGTTTTCCGGATGAGCAAGGGTGAGTGCCGCGACCTCGCTGTCACCGGTGCCCGCCATATTAAAGAACTGGCGGAGCAGGATACATTCGGCAGCACCTTCAGATTTGAATATTCACCGGAAAGCTTTACCGGCACCGAAATGGATTTTGCTGTTGAGGTTTGTGATGCGGTCTGCGATGTCTGGCAGCCTACAGAGGAACAGCCGGTGATAATCAATCTGCCGGCAACGGTAGAAATGTCCACCCCTAATATCTACGCGGATCAGATTGAATATTTCGCAGAAACCACACGCTGGCGTCCGCAGATTCAGATAAGTCTGCACCCGCATAATGACCGTGGCACAGGCGTCGCAGCCACCGAATTCGGCCTGATGGCCGGCGCTGACAGGGTTGAAGGGACTTTGTTCGGTAATGGTGAACGTACTGGCAACGCCGATATTGTTACTCTGGCACTTAATATGTTCTCACAGGGTGTGGATCCGCAGCTTGATTTAAGTGATATCAATGAAGTAATCCGGGTTTATGAAGAAAGCACAAATATGCAGGTGCCGCCGAGGCACCCCTACGCGGGCGAACTTGTATACACAGCCTTTTCCGGTTCACATCAGGACGCGATCAAAAAGGGCATGGCCAGAGTCGAAGTCGATAGTTGCTGGCAGGTACCTTATTTGCCGATTGACCCGATTGATGTCGGCCGCAGTTACGATCCGATTATTCGCATCAACAGCCAGTCCGGCAAAGGCGGCGTAGCCTTTGTCCTTGAACGCAGCTTCGGCTTACAGCTGCCGCGTTATGTGCAGCAGGCCTTTAGCCGCGAAGTTACCAGGGTTTCAGACCATCAACATAAGGATATGAAACCGGAAGAAATCCACGAGCTTTTCCAGAAAACTTATGTCAATCTGATGGCACCTGTCAAAATGGAAGATTACAGGGAAGAAGTTCTAGGCGAAAGTGATGTCCGTTTCACCGGTAAAATGGTTATTGATGATAAAGCCAGAATTATTGAAGGTCGCGGAAATGGTCTGCTTGACGCCTTCACCAACGCCTTGCAGGCAACAATCGATCGCAAATTTGAAATCGCCGACTACAATGAGCATGCTTTAACCAGCGGCAGTAAATCGATGGCTATCACGTATGTCAAAATTCTGGACCATAAAGGCAAACAACATATTGGTGCCGGTATGAGCTCCAGTATCTCCAAATCCTCGCTGCGTGCCGTTATCAGTGCTGTCAACCGCATGCTGACTGTCGATGAACAACCGAACACTTAGACCGAACATTTAGAACGTTTGTTCGGTGTGAAATCACAATCAAACAGCAACCTGAGACAAAACAAGTCAATGGCTGCTGTTTTTTAATACCTGAGGTTACGACTGTATACACTGGGTACTGATTGATACCGGCAAGCTTTAACTGATCGACCGGAACTATATGCACATTATAATTTGATTTGTTTGAACAAAGCTTTGAATTGATACACTATAGTATCAAACAGAAAATTTCAAAATGATGTAGACATCGTAAAAACAATTTAGA
The DNA here is from genome assembly GCA_964581135.1 of uncultured Oscillospiraceae bacterium. Classification (GTDB taxonomy): domain Bacteria; phylum Bacillota; class Clostridia; order Saccharofermentanales; family UBA5734; genus JAXGXQ01. The sequence continues at coordinate 8,374 of CAZOMW010000024.1, read as the reverse complement.
ATTGACGCCAAACAGTGAATTGCAGAAATAATGTCTGGATTTTAAATTGAGTAAAAAAGTACGCAAAAAACAGCTGGCGATAACAAGCAGTTTATTAAATTTTGTGCGGAATCAAAAGAATATGATCAGAAAATAATGAATAAGTTAGTGAGTGACGGATAAGAACGGTTAAGATAATCAGATAAACCAACTGCGAAATAGAATGACCATTCTTGTAAATAAGCAATTCAGGTTGACCAGGATTCAACCGAATCGGACAACAACCCCGAAAATGCTGTTTTGCCTCCCTCCAATTATATAAAATATTTATTTTGTCTAATACGATGTCAAAAAATATTAGGGTGAACAAGTGTGGAAATGAAAAAGTCAGCCCTCACCTGTCGGGCTGACCAGATTGTTTTGAAACAGGAAAAGGGTTCGAGTATTAACTGGAAAAGTGGTACCAGGGTTTAATATGGTTAGCGGTTTGCAGCAGGTGTAATTGTAATATTGCCGCTTGCCGCAGGTTTACTGCCAGATGATGTTGTTGCGCGTGCTGTTGTCGTTTTTCCCAGACTGTCAATACCGAAGATACGTGACCATTCATCCAGATCAGTAAACGGATTATAAAGTTTAAATAAAAGGATCAGAGTCAGGATAGCAATGATGACAGTCAGGATTCGACGCAGGATGCGTTGCCGGCGTTCGGAGGCAAATCTACGATTGACTTTGGCGACTGTAGTATAGCCTTTAAGTCGATAGACACGTTCACGGCTGTCTCTGCGAATTGAACGATCATTGGCACGACGCTTGCGATAGGCACGAAAGGCATGCTTGATCGATGTCCAGAGACTCATCACCGAAGTACCTACTGCTGATGTTGCTTTTTCAAGGTTCAGGCTTGTCTTTTGCATGTTATTTGTCAGATCATGATCAGGATCATTATCAAGATCACCTGAGCTTTTTTCAGATGTATTTGACTTAAGCGTTCCAGGCAATGCCACATTGGCTGTATTCCGGTTTCCAAAGGCGGCAGTATTTTCTGATTCTGCCGGGAGGATCAGAGGCTGTGGACGGGTGTCATCTGAAAGTGCATCCACCTCTAAACTATCTTTAAGTGATATTTCCCCTGCTGCTGATTTGCTTGCAGGCTTATCAGTCCCACTTCCCTGCCTGGATTTGTCAGTGAACTCTAAGGTAACCGCGTCTTTGGCAGCTGCGTCTTTAATTTTTGCTTCAGGAGCATCCGGGAGCTGGTTTTCGAGCCTGGCTCTTACTTGAGCAGCCCGATTGGCCGCACCCTGCTTTATTTTTTTACGGGCAGCAGAAAGTTGGTTACCAATTACAGACGGTACAGCAGCGAGGCGTTCAGCCGCAGCTGCAGTAATGTTCTGGACAACGGATTTTTCAGTAGATGCCGGCTCGGATTGCTGCGACCGGTCAACTTCATTTTTATTTGCCGGTTCTTGATTTTCTTTCAAGCCTGATCTCCTTTACGGATCGAGTGTTGTGTTATGAATTGAATTATTATCTGCAGAGATTATACATTAATCGACATTGGTTTTCGAGTTTAATTCAAGATGACTTGAACGTCGCAACAAGTCATCCTGAACAGAGAACACGCAAACAGCTTGAATAAAGCTGCCCTGGCCATGCGATTCAAAGTATTATCGACTTGAATTGCATTACGGTTGTGTTGCATAACGAACAAAAGTTTGACGTGGATTTACTGCTTTGGTAAGATGTTTGCAGTAGTTTATTGCATTTCTTCGACAGCCGTTTTACAGGAGGCTTCCCGATATGTCGACCTACCGCTTTACCCGTTCCAACGTCGATGAGACAGTTGATCAGGTTTACGACTTTATTGTCAGATATATTCGTGATGAGGGCTACCCGCCCGCGATACGCGACATTTGCAAAGGTGTTGGAATCCGTTCCACCTCCACTATTCACGGACACCTGAAACGTCTGCAGGAAGCCGGCAGGATTGACTACCAGGCCGGCAAACGCCGAGCCATTACTATTCCCGGTTCAGAAAAAGAACGAGTTGTAAATCTGCCGCTGGTAGGAACAGTTACCGCTGGTGTACCGATTCTGGCCGCGGAAAATATTGAACGTACCCTCCCCTTTTCAGCCGAATTTTTTGATGACAACGGTGAGGTTTTTGCCCTCAGAGTGCGCGGCGACAGCATGGAAGGCGCCGCAATACTTGATGGCGATTATGTAATTGTACGCAAACAGCAGACAGCCAATATGGGTGATGTTGTTGTGGCTTTGATTGACGATGAAGCAACTGTAAAGACACTGGCCAATCAGAACGGTCAGGTTGTTTTGCGGCCTGAGAACCCCAGGTACAGCCCTATTCCCTTTGACCGTCCTGATTGCCAGATTTTAGGCAAGGTATGTGGTGTATTCCGGACGTCCCTTTGACCATTCCGTGCGATTATCGCCGCGGTAATTATCGTTAAAAATGTAATTTACTGCCTGTTTGGGATTTACCGCTACAATTGCTGATTTATAAAGCAGATACTGGCGGCCTTCAGCTTCCAGAATAATCGAGCTGTAATCGAAACCAACTATCTGGCCATTGCGGCTTGTCCGATCGAGAAGTTGAATGGTTACCTCAATTTTTTCCCGGCGGCAATAGTTGAGAAAAACGTCTTGCAGCTTCATCCCTCTGTTTTCACGGGCGAACTCTTGCTCGAACTGGTGCATAACATGTTGATTTGCCTTCATATACTTCCTCCAGAGCCTTATTTCCTTAAACTCTAGCGGAAATTAACCAATTTTGACAATCAGATATATCCGATATTCAGTCAGAACGGATAATCTGATCAAGAATATATTGTGCGGCCTCCATAGCCGAAGTGGTTTCAATTTTCTTTAGCTCCGGCAAACGTCGGAACCAGGTAAGCTGGCGCTTGGCATAATTTCGCGTAACCTGTTTAATTCGGGCGGCAGTATCTTCCAAAGATGCCTCACCAGCAAGATAAGCAAACACTTCTTTATAGCCGATCGCCTGTCGGCAAGGTGCATCTGCCGGCAGATCCTGCAGTTTCAGTTTTTCAACCTCAGCTATTAGCCCCTGAGCCAGCATGGCGTCAACCCGTTCCTCGATCCGTTTATACAAAATGGTTCTTTCCGGCCAGAGACAAAAACTGACATAATCGTAAGGCAAAGGCTGGCTGCGAGACTCCGCATTCAGCTGAGTCGGTCCTTTGCCACTCAAATGGTATACTTCATGAGCGCGAATGATTCTTTTCCGATCCTTCAGGTGCAGCTTTGCGGCCGCAGCAGGGTCAAAATCAGCAACTTCAGCCAGCAGCGCTTCAGTGCCTTCAAGGTCTGCGCGCTCGTTCAATTCTCGTCTTAATTCCAGGTCAACTTCGATCGGGGTGAAGGTCAGTCCTTCCAGCAAGGAGCTTATGTACTGGCCGGTCCCGCCGCAAACAACAGGACGTTTGCCGCGCGCCAGAATATCAGCTATAGCAGAAAGCGCTGCCTGCTGCCAGGCCGCAACGCTGAAACGTTCTGCCGGATCCAGGATATCAATCAGATGATGACGTATTTGCTGCTGTTCGGCAGGGCTGACTTTTGCCGTACCAATATCCAGTCCGCGGTACAACTGCATTGAATCGGCTGAAATTATTTCACCGTCGATGGCTTCTGCCACCAGCATAGCTGTGGCAGATTTACCGCTGGCTGTAGGCCCGGCAATTACAATCACTTTATTTTCTAACGGCTGTCCCGGCTTCAGTAGTTTTATCTTGTTCGTGTTCACTCAAAGTACCCGCTTAAATTTCTTTTCAAGTTCCAGACGCGGCATCCGGATTATAACCGGTCGGCCATGCGGGCAGTTATATGGATTCTCCAACGGTGCCAGATCAGCCAGTAAGCCTTCGATCTCCGGCCGTGTAAGCTTGTCATGAGCTTTGACGGCAGCCTTGCAGGCAACCTGGTATAGTGTTTCATCTACCGTAGTATCAATCACATCCGGAGCAGCCCGGCGCACATTCTGAAGGCTCTGCAAAGCCGCCCGGACAGCAGATTCGGCGTCAATTTTTACCGAATCAAGATCCGGCAGACTCCGGATCAGCAGGCTGTTGTTTCCGAAGGGTTCAAGCGCGAAGCCAAGACTAGCGAAAAAATCCTGCTCTGATTCAAAGACAATTTTTTCTGCCGCTGTAATTGTCATGGTCTGGGGCACAAGCAGCAGCTGCGTCGGCGGCTCCTGCCGGGACTGCCAGGCAGCGCGAAGTTTTTCGTAAAGAATCTTTTCGTGTGCTGCGTGCTGGTCGATCATCAACAGCTCATCCTGCCATTCAAGCAGAATGTAAGTTGAAAACAACTGGCCGATGATTCTGCCCTGGGAAAGATCCGCTGCTTTGAGCAGACTTTGCACCTGGTCATCAGTAACCGGCACCGGTGCCTGTTCAGGATTTGAAGCCTCAAAGACAATTTCGGTTTCGTTGACTTGCAACTTTTGCTGTTGAGGTTCTGATCCGGACAGTTGTGTATCGGCGCCATCCCTTAGTATGCGAGTCCGGTCCTGACCAGGCTGCTCGCTTAGTTGATACACAGCCGCTGGTGGTGCTGTCAGCGAAACGGAGAGGTCGGGTGAGACAGATACAGCAGATGCAGCCGGTGCAGCAGGTGCAGCAGGCATGGCAGGTACAATAAGTGTGGCCGAAGCAGCCGTTATGGCTGGTGCAGCAGTTTCGTCCTGCTCAAAACCGGGGACACTGGCGTGTTCATTAAGAGCCGAAACCAGAGCATGATATACAGCGCTGAAAACATCCTGATCCTTCCAGAAACGCACCTCCAGCTTTTGCGGGTGCACATTGACATCAACCAGTTCAGGGGGCAGATCCAGACGCAATACTGTGAAGGCGAAACGGCCCTTCATCAGGCGTGTTTTGTAGGCTTCGTTAATCGCTGCCGTAACAGCGCCGCTTCTGATAATCCGGCCGTTAACAAAAAGTGTCTGGCCGGTTCTGTTGCCGCGGGAACCTTCCGGCCGGGCTGCGTAACCGCTTACAGCTACCGGCCCGTTGCTGCCGGCTACAGGCACGCAGTAACCAGCCTGCCTGCGGCCATAGACAGCGTAAATCGCAGACAGAAGGTCGTTGTTGCCCGGCGAGTGCAGCACTTCCTGTTTGTTGTTCAGTAAACGGAATGATACATCCGGTCGCGCCAGAACAAAACGTTCCATTATTTCAGCAACCGCCGCAGCTTCACTTGTATCTTTTTTAAGGAATTTGAATCTGGCAGGAGTATTGTAGAACAGCTGCTCGACAATTATTGTTGTGCCTGCGGGGCAGCCAACGACGCCCGAATCAAGCTGTTCGCCGCCGGCGATTCTGATCTCAAAGCCGGTTGGTGATTCGGGCTGACGTGTGCGCAGGGTCAGTTTTGAAACCGCAGCAATACTGGCCAGCGCTTCACCGCGAAAGCCCAATGTCCCGATAGCGTCAAGATCACTAATTGTACTTATTTTACTGGTGGCATGGCGGGCGCAGGCAATTCGGGCATCCGTTTCATTCATGCCGCCGCCGTTATCGTTAACCGACATGCTCAAAATGCCGCCACCGGTTATTTCCAAATTGATAGTTGTTGCTCCGGCATCAAGCGAGTTTTCAACCAGTTCCTTAACTACCGAAGCGGGGCGTTCAACAACCTCGCCGGCAGCAATGCTGTTAGCCGTTTGTTGATCGAGAATGCGAATCGGATTCAATGGCTGCTCCCCTCCTCTTTACTGTAATCGGTTTTGCCACTGTCTATCTGCCTGGCTTTCTGCGCCAGCTCGTGCAGGATATTCAAAGCATCCAATGGTGTCAGACGCGTTGTTTCTGTTGAAGCAAGGCGGCTGATCAGATTATCCTGGTCCTGACTGGCCATAGCTGAGGAAAAAATGTCCAGCTGACCGTCCATAGGCCGGGCATTCCGGCGGATCTTAAGCCGTTCGCGGCCCACATGCTCATTTTCCAGTTGAGCCAGCAGTTCCTGCGCGCGGTTAATAACAGCGGCCGGGACGCCCGCCAGACGAGCTACCTCTATACCGTAACTTTCGTCAGTGCCTTCCGGTTCGATCCGGTGCAGGAAGACAATCTCATTATCACGTTCTTCAACCGCAACGTGGCTGTTGAAGACACCATGCATAATAGCGGCTAAATCAGTCAGCTCATGGTAATGGGTGGCAAACAGCGAGCGTGCCCCCAGGGCGCGGCGGTCAGCAATATATTCAATAACAGCCCAGGCAATAGATAAGCCGTCGTAGGTACTGGTACCGCGGCCGATTTCATCCAGAATCAGCAGACTGCGCGGGGTCGCTTCATGCAGTATTTGTGCGACTTCGTTCATTTCGACCATGAAGGTTGACTGGCCGGATGTGAGGTCATCCGAAGCGCCGATGCGGGTGAAAACCTTGTCAACAATTCCGATCCGGGCAGAGTCTGCCGGCACATAACTGCCTATCTGCGCCAGAATTACAATCAAGGCGATCTGGCGCATGTAAGTGGATTTACCAGCCATATTGGGTCCGGTCAGGATCATGAACCGACGCTCATCCAGGTTCATTTCAATATCATTGGGCACAAAGCTGCCGGCCGGCATCGATTTTTCCAGAACCGGATGGCGGCCGGCTTCGATCGCCAGATCACCGGTGTAATCAAGCTCAGGACAGCAATAGTTTTCCCGGTCGGCCAGCTCGGCCAGTCCGGCCAGCGTGTCCAGCGCCGCCAGGGCGCGGGCAGACTGCTGCAAGGATGGCAGGTAGGCTAGCAACTGTTCGCGGATTTCGCTGAACAGTTCATATTCCAGATTCAACAGCTTTTGCTCGGCTCCAAGAATGGTAGCCTCCATATTCTTTAGTTCTTCAGTCAGATATCGCTCGCTGTTTGCCAGAGTCTGTTTGCGAATGAAGTATTCCGGCACCTGCGCCAGATTCGATTTCGTGACTTCAAAATAAAATCCAAAAACGCGGTTATAGCCGATTTTTAAGTTGCGGATGCCGGATTGCTCACGCTCGCGAGCTTCCAGTTCAACAATCCAGTCCTTGCCATCTACTGCGGCAGAACGCAGGCGGTCGACTTCCGCATTGAAGCCTGAGCGAATCAGACCGCCTTCCTTTATTGCCAGCGGTGCTTCGGGATCTATTGCCCGATTCAGTAAATCTGCCAGTTCAGTTTCGGGATTAATCTGTGCCGCTAAAACCCGGGTATATTCAGCTTTAAGCGGCTCCAGAACAGAAAGGATCGCCGGCATTTTTGCCAAAGTTAAGCCCAGAGCCAAAAGATCGCGACCGTTTACCGAGCCGAGCGCAATTTTTCCGCTCAGGCGCTCCAGATCATTCAAGCCCTGCAGCGTTTCACGCAGCTCCTGACGAACAATAAAACGTTCCTTAAATTCAGCAACTGCGGCTTGCCGCTCGCGAATCTGCGGCAGATCAATCAGGGGCTGTTCCAGCCAACGGCGCAGCAGGCGCGCTCCGGCAGCTGTGCGGGTACGGTCCACTGCCCACAGCAAGCTGCCTTTTCTGGTACGGTCGCGAAAAGTTTCCGTCAGCTCCAGATGTCGGCGGGCATTGGCGTCAATCCCCATAGCTGTCTCGATTGTATAGAACCGCAGCGGCTCTATATGGGCAATCGATGTTTTTTGCGTGTCCGTTAAGTAACCCATCAGGGCACCTGCAGCCCGGGACTTAAGATCATGTTCAGTTTCAGAGTTCAGAGTCAGATTCCGGCGGGCGGCAGCGGCTGAAAACGCTTCAGAGGCAAGTTCCGTAAACGTGACATTAAGATGTTCTGTCAACATGTCATAGGCTTTATCAGTAATAAACGCAGGGTTACAGATAATTTCGGCCGGATTATAGCGGACAATTTCATCTGACAGCCGGTTATGCGGCTGACCGACGATCAACTCTGTAGCTTCAAAAATACCGGTTGCCAGATCAGCTGCGGCGAGTCCGTAATATCCGCCTTCGGCATAAACAGCGACAATATAATGATTACGCTTTTCATCGTAACCGGCCCCTTCGGTTTGGGTGCCGGGTGTCAGAACGCGGATCACCTCGCGCCTGACAATACCTTTGGCAACTGCAGGGTCTTCCATCTGTTCGCAGATCGCGACTTTATATCCGCGTCCGACTAAACGATTGATATAGTTGTCGGCAGCATGATAGGGCACCCCGCACATCGGTGCCCGCTCGGAAAAGCCACAGTCACGCCCGGTTAAAACCAGCTCAAGTTCGCGCGATGCAGTTAAAGCGTCGTCAAAAAACAGTTCGTAGAATCGGTTTTCGGTTAAAAACTCGGCCACGCCCATGTAGTCCATCGATGTATCGTAATTCGGAAATATCAGGACTTGAAAATCGTTAAGCGGGTTACTGGGATCGTTA
>CAZOMW010000023.1:0-21608 GCA_964581135.1 uncultured Oscillospiraceae bacterium | reverse complement strand
GTATCCACAGCGAGCAGCCATAGACCTTCAGCAGGTTCGGCTACATAGCTAAGCGAACCATCGTGTCGCAGTAGGGCTTGCCCATAGCCAAACGGCTTGTACAAATTCACGAATTCATCTGAACTCAGGTTGGCAGTCAGGATTTGCTGATCGCCCTCATAACGATAAGAGCGTGGGTTATTCAGATCGTGATTTCCGGGTATTACATAAACACCCACACCATTGGCAGTAAGTCTTTCCAGACATTTCGGCAGCTGCTCATGACTGGCGGCTTCTCCGTCTTTAGTCAGATCTCCCGGAATCAAAACAAACCGGACATCCTGTTGCAGAATCTCATCAATTGCCAGTTCAAGGAGGCCTTCGCTCTCTGCAAAAATTGTATCTGCAAGATTACCGGCATTTTCAAAAGCAGAGCCGGTCTTACCCAATTCTTCCGCATAAAAATGCGGGTCGCTGATAACAGCGAAACGAATATCGGGATAAACCAGCTCTGTTTTTGAAGCTGAAGTTTCAGTGTTTGACATAGCAGGCACCTACATTCAGGTTATTGTTGCCTTTATCATACCGTCAAGCTTCTGTCACTTCAATTATTCTGTCAGGTTATTAATAAAATATTTCAGCCAGGTCATTTATTAAGTCAATCGGCTGATATTTCACCTGTGAAATCAGGCTTTGGCTGCCTCGATTGCACGGGCTTCTTCAATTGCCCTTTTTGCACCATCAAAGATGAAGTTTGTTGCGGTAGACAAAGCGCAGAAAGTGAAGCCGCGTTCAACGGCGTCCTGCACTGATTTAGCTCCACCCAGCAAGTGCATTCCTGCCGCTTTACCGTTTCGAATACAGGCTTCGCGGGCTTTGTCCATTGCTTCATATATAACAGGGTGGGTAATCTGACCGCGGTAGCCGTATGAATAGCTAAGATCAGCAGGCCCGAGGAACATGCCGTCAACACCCGGTGTAGCCATAATCTCATCAATATTCTCAACTGCTTCTTTAGTCTCAACCATAACGATTACGAGGATGTCATCATTGGTCAGACTCATATCACCGCTTAATTCCAGCCCGTAGCAGCAGTAGGGGCCTGCACCGACACCACGTTTGCCCTGCGGCGGGTATTTAGCGGCTTCAACAACTTCTCGGGCATCAGCAGCCGTACGGATCATAGGAACAATAACCCCTTGTGCTCCGGCGTCAAGTATGCGGCGAATAGATTCAGCGCTTTTATCAAATACACGCGCAAGCGGTACACAGCCTTGATATTTAACTGCCTTGGCCCAATAAGCGTAGTCCTGAACTGAATGTGCGGCGTGCTCTATGTCGGCAGCAACCCAGTCAAAGCCTGCTTTAGCCATTATTTCAGCAGCTGCAGGTGAATTCAGGCCTTCCCAGCCGCCCAGAGCCACTTTGCCTTGTTGCAGAAGTTCACGTACTTTGTTTGCCATTTTTCTACTCCTGTTCTTTATCTCATAGCTTTTCAAACGTAGCTTTACTTTGTGAAAACACTTGGATTTATACAATTGACGGGCTTCTCACCATTAAAAGCCCTGATGATGCCGTCAAGAGCTTCTTTGGCCATTGCCACTCGCGCGTCCCAGGTCATTGAACCGATATGCGGCGTCAGAACAACATTTTCCATGTCAAATAGCTCAGGTGAGATCATAGGCTCAAATTCATAAACATCCAAGCCAGCGCCGGCAAGCTTACCGCTCTTCAGGGCGGCAATAAGTGCGGCTTCGTCAACCACAGCACCACGGCTGGCATTGACAAAGTAGGCGCCATCCTTCAACAACGCAAATTTGGCTGCATCCATGAAGTGATGGGTTTCAGGAAAATATGGCATGTGTAAGCTCACGGCGTCAGATTGCTTAAGCACTTCTTCAAGCGGCAGGTTCGTAACTCCGAGATCTTTTTCAATAGCTTCATCTGCGCGAATCGGATCGTAATAGACAACTGTCATGCCAAGACCTTTGGCTTTACGCGCCACAGACTTGCCAATACGGCCAAAGCCAAGAATACCCAGTGTTTTACCGTACACAGTTGTAGCTCCGGGATAGAACATATTGCCGCAGAACTCTCTGGTTCCACGGACGGTACGTTCAAGGCGTCCGATATCACGCATAATCGCCATCAACAGCAGAATTGAAAGCTCTGCTGTTGGTTCGCGCACCGCGACAGGAGTATTCAGGACTGGAATGCCATGTTCAGTAGCGTATTGCCAGTCAATATTATCGTAGCCGACTCCAAAATTACTGATTACCTTCAGATTGTTGGCAATCCCAATGTCAATTAACTCACGATCGGCTTTCAAACTGATGCAGAACAAACCGTCATAATCTGGCAACTGGGCTAACACTTCTTCCCGCGGGGTAACTCCGTTTTTCACTGCATAGCTGTCAAGCTGAACAATGCCTTCGTAAGAAGCTGTTACTTCTTCCGGTAACCAACCGGAACATAAAATTTTCTTCATGTGGTGCCCCCTTGTATGATTGTTATACCAATTTTATCACATATAAAGATTACATAGCTATTAAACCGTAAACAATTTGGGGGTGATATGATAAGATCAAAGCTGGAGGTGCTTAAATGGCACAAATGCTTGCCCTCGTGGAAGTTCTGTTCATTTTTCTAATAATTATTCTGATTGGTTACTCTATCAGCAAACTAAAAATAGTGTCCATAGCATTCGCTGATGATCTGAATACTTTAATGATGAACGTTACGATGCCGATGATGCTGATCGGTGGTTTTATCCAGCCTTTTTCGAAGGAACTGACCCAACAGGGATTGCTGATAACACTGATAACAGTCGGCTGCTTAGCTGTAAGTTTTTTAACAGGACTGTTGTTCCTGAAAATCTTCCGGGTTGAAAAAAAACGCCAGGGTGTCTGGCTGTTGATCTCTACCTTCAGCAACCTTGGCTTCGCCGGCTTTCCGATTATTGAAGCAATGTACGGTCAGGAAGGTCTTTTTCTGGCCTCGTTTGCGCAGATTTCCTATGGTCCCTGTTTCTTTATTCTAGGGGCTTTGATGATGACAATGGGGCAGGATAAAAAGAGCGTAACCCTGCGCAAAATCTTTCTCAGTCCAATAATGATTACAATAGGAATCGGACTGATACTGTACATTACACAAATAAAACCGCCGCCTTTTGCTGTCAAAACAATGTCAATGGTGGGAAGCATGACCGGACCGATCGCGATGCTTATTGTTGGTTTAAAGCTGAGCCACTTCCCGCTTTGGGCGATGTTCCGCAGTGCTTTACAGTATAAACTCAGCTTTGTCAGGCTGCTTGCCGCACCAATAGCTGTACTGTTGGTATTTAAGCTTTTTCCCGCTGCCACCGATATGCTTCTAAGGCCTGTTATGATAATTACCTGCGCTTTGCCGGGACCGGGAAACGCAACTAATATGGCTGTTACCTATGGCGGCGATGTTGACTTTGCCGCCCGCTGCACAGCACTGACTTCAATTCTATCAATATTTACTATGCCGATTGTTTTCTTTCTTCTGACAGTGCTATAGGTAAGCTCATTCCTATAGGTAAGCTTAGGACAATATAAGAAGCTGAGAGTAAAAAATAAAAACGTGCCTGAGCTATGAGCGGCGCCCTGCAATTAAGAGGGAGCCTGGTACTCATGGTCAGACACGCCGTTATAGCGTTGGTCAAACGCAAGTTGGTTAATTTGAAGTTATTTTATCAGGTAAACTTTACGGGTTTTGCGGCCGAAATTCAGCGCCTCACTATGTGAAGCAAAGTATATGTCAATTCGGTTTCCCTTAATCGCACCGCCGCGATCCTGAACTACACGTTCACCGAATCCTTCAATGTAAACTCGACTGCCCATAGGGATAACCCTTGTATCAGCAGCAATTGTAACACCTTCCTGAACCTTATTGCCGGAAGCTGTGATGCCGTATCCCGGATCACCCGGATTCTTGCCGGTGCATTTATAATCTGCACAGTAGCCTGTCAACCCGAAGCTGCCCAGTAGTATACGTCCTTCGGCATCAGCTTGGGGTGTTGCCACGGTTTCCTTGACCGGGGCGGGTTTTGGCGTAGGTTTAGGCGTCGGCTTGGGTGTCGGTTTCCTGGTTGGCTTTGGTGTCGGCTTTGGTGTCGGAGCCGGCGTTGGGGTCGGCGTCGGAGCAATGGCCAGCACAGCTGTTGCTTCCAGAATCTGTTCTTCGGTTAAACTATCTGCAGATTCCGTACCTGGTTCTGCAGAAGATCCAGCTGGTTGGCGGGCGGTTATAGCTTTCGGTTCTGCCAGTGGGATTTGTTCAGTGGCCAGGGTCGAACCGTCTCGATCAAAGTTAAAGCTAAATTCATCAAGTTCTGCAACTTGCAGATATGCGAGCGGCGATCCCTCACTTTTTGTTGCTTCAGTATTATTCGCCGTTTCCGCCGTAATGTTAATTTCTGAAGCGGCTAAGTTTTCTGTCACCGCTAAAGTCATGGTGAAGAGGCTTGAGATGACCAGACTCAGTGCCAGGACAGCCATGATTTTGCACTTACGTACCATTCATGTACCTCCTTTGGCTGTGATAAGTTTCACAGCACGTTGTACAAGTTTATCGTTGCCAGTGCAACGAATTCTTTGTAACCCGGTTAATTATATGTGTATAAAATTGAAATTTCGTGAAGTTTCGTCAAATAATTTTAAAAATAGCCTTAATTTGTTTGTTTTGCTGACGAATAACCAGAATTCACTCTAGCCGATTTAGTTATAAAGCGAAATAATAACGAAGATAATTTGCTTGACAGAAAACTGAATTTCCTTAAATTCAATGATTTGAAGACAGAAAAAAAGCCTGGGGAACTGCGTCTGCAGCCCTCAGGCTTAACCGGGTTAGTTGATGCATTTTGTGCTATTGATATAACTGACGGTTATCAGTCAATAGTTTTGGAGAATCATTCAGGTGTGGGGCAAACCTCAGCCTGAATATCAGGAATATTTTTAACTACATCACCAAAATAAACCCGCACAAGAGGTGCAGCAAAACAATCTTCAACTGCTTCCTTCCATTTTTTGTAGTGTCGCGTTGTCATATGAACCTCCATACCATTCTCGCTGTAATAGGATTCATATAGAATAAACTTGTTCGGGTCGTCCTTAGACTGATAAAAATCGAATATTGCAACCCCTTCTTCTAATTGGGAATTAATTTGATTTTCCCGGGTTGCTTCAATAAAGAAATCACGTTTTTCGGGTTTGACGACTATCGTCACTAACTTGACGACCATTTTGCACATCCTTTCGCGCCTGACACCTGTTAAGTCTGCAGGAGAGCTTTGAAAATGATTAAGCCAAATGAGCCTGAGTGATATTTCCTGCTTTAACTTTATCGGTTTATGCTTAAAAAGACAAGGCGCCCGTTCAAGCGCCTTGTTTTTTATGAGATAATTCCGCATCTTTGGTCAAGTTTGCAACATTTGTTTAGAATGTTTGTTGACCGGGGAAAGCTTTCTAAGCGATGCACTAACCGCCAAGGTAAGCTTTTTTGACTTCCTCGTTTTTCATCAGATTCTCGCAGGTATCTGTCATGACAATGTTGCCGGTCTGCATGACATAGCCGCGATGTGCTGTTGACAAAGCAATTTTGGAGTTCTGTTCAACAAACAGAATCGTGGTGCCATCGCGATTGATTTCTCTGATTGCAACGAAGATTTCCTTGATGATCAGGGGCGCCAGGCCAAGGGATGGTTCATCCAGCATCATCAGCTTTGGCCGGTTGATTAAGGCACGCCCGATAGCCAGCATCTGCTGTTCGCCACCCGAGAGGGTGCCGCCCATCTGGGTACGACGTTCCAGCAAACGCGGGAACCGTTTATAGACCATTTGCAGGTCATCCTTGATACCCTTCTGGTCTTTTCGCAGATAGGCGCCCATGAACAGATTCTCTTCAACCGACAGACCGGCAAAAACATGGCGGCCTTCCAGCACCTGAGAGATACCGAGCGAAGCTACTTTATAACCCGGGAAGGTTTGAATTTCCTTACCTTCATAAAGTATTTTTCCTTCCACACCACGACGTTTGGTCAGGCCGGAAATAGACTGCAAGGTTGTTGTTTTACCTGCTCCGTTGGCTCCGATCAGAGTTACCATTTCGCCTTCATTGACGTAAAGATCGATACCTTTAACAGAATGGATATTGCCGTAGTAGTAATGAAAATCAATTAGTTCAAGCACAGCAGCCATTATTCATCACCTCCCAGATACGCCGTAATGACATCGGGGTTGTTCTGGACGTCAGTTGCTACGCCTTCAGCAATAAGCTTCCCGTTATTAAGCACATAAATATAGTCGCTGATATCCATGATCAACTTCATGTCATGCTCAACAATCAGGATCGTCACGCCGGTTTCAGTGATTTTATGCAGCAGACTGTCAAGTTCCAACTTTTCGGCTGTGTTCATACCGGCCGCTGGTTCATCCAGTAGAATTACTTTAGGATCACCGGCAAGGCCACGAACTATCTCTAAAAGTCGTTGTTTGCCGTACGACAAACTGCCCGCCGGCTGAAACGCGAATTCATCAAGTCCAACAAACTGCAGTAGTTCGTGTGCCTTACCCTTGATACGCGCCTCTTCAGCCCGCTTTTTAGGAGTGTGAAAGAGACTGTCCCAGAAGCTCTGCTCAAGCGTCGATTGCATGCCTACCAGTACGTTATCCAGCACGCTCATCTTCCAGAAAAGGTTTATGACCTGATATGTCCGGGCAATGCCGGCTTTGTTGATCTGGAAGCCGCGCAAGCCTTCAAGGTGTTTGCCATCCAGAATAACTTCGCCGCTTGCCGGCGTGTAAACACCACTGATACAGTTGAAAAGTGTTGTTTTGCCCGCGCCGTTTGGTCCAATCAGAGCAGTGATTTTATTGGGCTGAACTTTAATGCTGACTTCATTTACAGCGGTTAACCCGCCAAAACGGATTGTAACTTTATTGGTTTCCAGCACGCTTACTCACCGTCCTTCCTGATCGAGCCGGCTGCGGCTTTATGCAGCTTTCTCTTTTTCATTGAAACCATCAGGTCCTGAATACCACCATAGATGCCGCCCGGAAGAGCAACGATTACGACCAGCAGCAGAATACCAAAGAAGAGCATCTGATATTCCTGTAGCGGCCGAATCAGTTCCATCATGATACTGATGATCACGACACCGATAATCGGACCGGCCAACGAGGCGGTACCGCCGAACAACAGCATCGTCAGGAATGAAACAGACTGATTCTGCATAGCGGTTTCCGGGCTCATGTAACGGTACAAGTGGACAAATATTGCTCCTGCCAGGCCGGTATAGAAAGCACTGACAGCAAAGGCGATAATTTTATATTTGTGGACATTAACTCCCATGCCGTCAGCTGCATTGGTGTTTTCACGAATAGCCATGAAGGCACGGCCTGCCCGGGAGTTAACCAATGATTGCTTCAACAGCATACCAATAACAACAAAAACCAACAGGAAATAGTACCAGCTTTGATAACTATGCAGGAAAGGAATATTAATTACCTTAATACCCAGATAGTCGCCGGTTACCCCGCCAGGCGAAACATAAAGCAAGTTGAAGGTAATTTCGCCGAAAGCAATGGTTGCCAGCGACAGAAAGTGAAACTTCAGCTTTGCAGCCGGGTAGGCAAGCAAAGCGCCGATTGCTGATGCTAAAATCGCACCAAGCGGAATTGTGACATAAAGCGGAATATCAAAATAATTGTTCAGCATGCCCGTGGTGTAGGCGCCAATCACGAAAAACGCGGCGTGACCGAGCGAAATCTGACCACTATAGCCAAACAGGATGTCGAGCCCTGAAACCGCAATTATGTATACCAACATAGTGCAGCTGATCAGCACCCAGTAATCATTGCCAACGATAGCTTGGATTATGAACGGTAAGGTTAGGACCAGCACCGCGAACGCCAGTGCCAACGGTAATTTTTTCTTACCTTGCTGTATATTCAATTCGATACCCCCTTTTCTCTCGCTTACACATCTTGGATGGCCTTCTCATTGAAGATACCGGTGGGTTTGATAAACAGGAAGAGAATCAAAAGGGTATAGGCTATCAGGTTCTTATAGGTACCGCTCCAGTAGCCGGCAACAAATGTTTCAACCAGACCAAGAAGCAGACCACCAACCATAGCGCCGTACATATTGCCATAACCGCCCATGACGGCGCCGGCAAAGCCTTTACGCCCGATAGTGGCACCCAGCGTCGTATAAACACCGTACATGGGGCCAAGCAGCATACCGGCAATAGACGCGATAGCAGCGGATAAGCCCCAGGTAACACCAGTGCTCAAAGAGGTATTGATGCCTACTGATTCAGCTGCAAGTGAGTCCATGGCAGCGCCACGCATTGCGGTGCCGAACTTTGTTTTTGTCATAAAGAAATGCAGCGCGATCATCAAAACGATAGATAGACCCAGCGCAATCCAGGCTTCGGTCTGCGCAGTTACGCCAAATATTTTCAAGGTGCTTTTGGAAAATACCTGAGGAAACTGCAGGGTCTGAGAGCCGTAAAAGGCCTGGGCTGTGTTCTGAATGATATAAGATATCGCGATCGTTGCGAGTACGACATAGATCGGAATAACATTCTTATTCAATAGAATGCGGATAACGCCTTTTTCCAACAGCATTCCAAGTAAGAAAGCTGTAATGAAGGTCAGTATCAGCGAAAGATAAATATTTATACCTAATACGGTATAAAAGGTGATACCTAAATAGGCTCCCACGGTGATCATGTCACCTTGAACGAAGCTCATCAGGCCCGATGCCCGGTAAATAAGACTATAGCCGAGCGCGATCAGACCGTATATTGCTCCGATGATCAGGCCATTGACCAGAAGGATTGCAAACACTTGGTCGTCCCCCCATCCTGACATACTTTAATTTAGTGTTAAGCGGTGGAAAAGCGGGTAACCCTTTCAAGGTGCCACCCGCTTTCTCCACACTGGTTTAGCGGTTGCTGTAGTAGAATACGCGGTTTGATAAACAAACCTTGTGGCTTAAAAACTTATTTTGCATTTCCTGTGGCTGTTTTGTATTTTTCATAGCCGCCGCTTGCCAGCCAGTCATCCAGTGGGATGTCTTTGCCGTCAACCAGAATGAATTCCATGAACTTGCTGTAGCCTTCACGGTCACCCTTGGTGTAGTCAAGTTCGCCGCCGAGGCCCGGGATTTTAACTTTAATCATAGCTTCACGCAGAGATTCGTCATCGTTCTTGCCAGCAATCTTGGCAGCTTCCCACATGGCCATCATTGTGTCGTAACCACGGTAGGCAGATTCGTGCACGTTGAGTTCGCCGTATTCAGCTTTGAATTTTTCGAGGAATGTTTTGACGATGGGGATATTGCAGTCTTCGATAGCACTATAGGTTACGTATGGATATGCGAAATAGATGTAGTTTGATTCCTTGGCACCAGCGATTTGCTGGTACTGTGTAGAGAAGTTTTCTTTACAGCAGATGGTGCCGGTGTAGCCCATATTACGGAGCTGTTTCACGAAAGGACCAAAGGTTGAGCCGATCAGTGACATGAAAACGGTGTCCGGCTTAGAAGCGATGATCTGCGCTATCTGACCGCTAAAGTCAGTATCGTTGGAGTCACATTGCTGACGGGTGGTCACTTTGACGCCTTTTTCTTCACATGATTTGATGAAGGCATCAGCTGTGGATTTACCGGTGTCATCGGTACCGTTCATGACGGCGACCGAGGTGTATTTCAGTTTGTCTTTAAGCAGATCAACATCCTGCGGGACAATGCGGTTGTTGTTAGAGCTGGCGCGGAAAGTGTAAATTTTGCTCTGATCCGCCATCCAGGTAGCGGAGGTGCCGAGGCCGAAGTTGAAGACTTTGGCATCGTTGATATAAGAAATACAGGCTGAAACTTCGTTGGAGTTTACTGAGCCGATGATGGCATCAACGTTGTCGTTAGTCAGCATCTTCTGAACAACTTTAACAGCTTCTTCTGTTTTACCGGTTGTATCATAGTGGATTGTTTCAACTGTCGCACCGTTGAAGCCGCCGGCTTTGTTGATTTCCTTAACGGCCAGTTCAATGCCGCGTTTGGCGTCGTTACCGGGAATGGCGTTACTGCCGGTCATTTGTAGATAGGTTCCGATCAGGAACTTGCCTCCGGCCGCCTTTGTTGCACCAGTGGTTGTGCCGCCCGGTGTTGTACCGGCTGTTGTTGTACCTGCTGTTGTGCCTGCGGTTGTGCCTGCGGTTGTAGCGGCTGTGGTTGTTGCTGCGGTACCGCAGCCTGTCATAGCCAGAACCAATGCTGCCACGAGGGATAAAATAAGAATTTTCTTACTCATTGTTTTCTCCTTTACAATTTAGAGTTTACCTGATTGAGTCTCTGTTACGAGCTTGTTGCGAATTTCCTCCTCCTTGTACTGTTGATTAGAACTTCTATTAAGCTACAAGAATAATCGTTGTTATTTGTGTAATTCGTTTAATTAATCGGCTGTTAATTGAATGTAATACTGTATCTTGTACAATTTTATACTTTAGGTTAACACTAGGATTTAGTTAAGTCAATGTCTGGCATCGAGCTCAATAGTGGTTAAGGGCCCCGAGATCTCAAGGATCATTGGGGCCCTTGCAGGTCAGGTATGATTCATTCAAAAGCTTATATTTCTACCTGTAATCGGGCAATCAGCGTGAGACAACTTCCTGAATAACTGCTTTGCCGCCAACGTTTTTGGTCAGGAACTGCGAGGTTGCGCAGATACGGTCAGCATTCGGAGCATATGTGGCAGCAACGCCGACAAAGCCTTTGATTTTGCCGATTTCTTCGTTAATAGCTTTGGGTTCACAGCTATTAGCAGCTTCGATAGCGGCTTTGATCAGCTGAACGCTGTCATAGTTTGTGGTTGAAGGCAGGTCAGGATCCTTCTTGTACTGAGCTTTGTACTTATCTACGAAGGCTTTACCGGCCGGGGTTTGTACGGTTGGTGACCAGTCTGAGACTGAGTACCAGTTTTCAGCTGCGTCGCCGGCATTTTGGATTGCAATTTCAGAACAGTAGGAAGTTGAGCCGATGCAGGGGACATCCAGATTTGAGGCTTTAACCTGCATCATAATCAGAGAAGCTTCGATCTGCTGTGAAACAGCGATGATACCGTCACTGCCTTTATCCTTCAGGATGGCAATTGCCGGGGCGAAGTTCTTTTCACCTTTGTTGTAGGTGTAATCGGCGATTTCTTCATTTTTTAGTCCCAGTTTGATCAGTTCAGCGCGGGTCGCGTCAGCGAGGCCCTGGCCGAAAGAATCGGATTCATGAATTATAACCGGCTTCTTCATTTTAAGGACTTCTACTGCTGCCTTAGCCATGGTGGAACCGGCGAGAGTGTCGTTATAGCGGATCTGCCAGAGATATTTGTTGCCGAGGGTGGCCATTTTAGCAGAGCTTCCGCCGGTAAATGTCGGGATTTCATACTGCTTAACGTAAGGCTCAAGAGCGAGAACGATTGAGCTGTAGAGGGAAACAGAGGTGGCGTTGATGTCGCCGCGGCTCATCAGTTTCTGATAAGCATTGGCACCGCCCTGGTCAGTACTCTGATCATCTTCGTAAATGATATTGACTTTCTTTTTGATGATACCGCCCGCATCGTTGACTTCCTTTTGCCACATATCAATAGCTTCTTTGGTGTAGGCACCGTTCTGGGCACGTTCACCAGTGATGGATGTGACGATTCCGATATTGATTTCAGCTGCGTCATCATATTTGTTGGAGGCTTTGGTTGTACCGGCGGTTGTGCCGCCAGTAGTGCCGGCTGTTGTGCCGGCCGTTGTGCCGGCGGTTGTAGAGGCTGTTGTTGTGGTGGTGGAACCTCCGCATGCTGCTAGTGAGAGAACAAGCGTTAGAACCAGTAGGACTGTAATGATTTTTTTCATAGACAATCTCCCTTCAAATGGTATCTGGAACCAACCTAAGCTTAACAAGGCTGTTTCCGAAACAGAATACAAATGGTTGTTGATTATTAGGACAATCTTTGCATAAAGCGGCTGTTTTTTGTGCAATCGTCTGGATTGGAAAATTTTGACCATCAAATTATGGGATTAAATTGCTTCTTAATTGGACTATATTGTTATCCGGTTGTATGGATTTGCAAGCTACCTCCTGGGAGATGAACGTTATATTTAAGAATTTACGCTGATTTTTTAGGCAAATTTACAATGCATCGCATAAATGACACATTCGTTTCATAATTGACTTTTAACATAATATCAAGGGCAGAATCCAATCGGACGAAGCCGGCCGATTGCACGAAGATGAAACCGGCCGGATCCGGAAACGAATCTTCAACGCAAACCTCCATTTATTCTCCTCCATCAATAACCCCGGGTGTGGTGGCCCGGGGTTATACTTTTGCATGGATCTACATCTTTTTTCAAGACAGCATGTTTTCAGATCAGGACAGCAGAGCTTTCCTGACTTTGGTAACATCTGTGGTATTTTGCAGGTTTATTCATGCTATACTTTTTGCTACAGTTCGCACCCGATAATGACTGGGACAGCAGCTGATCAGGGAGTCTGAGCAATGAGAGAAAAAATCCGCCTTAATAAAGGCTGGTCATTCGTCCGCAAGGATGTCGGCTATGAAGCTCTGGATAAGAACGCCTGGATTAAGTGGGAAAAGATTGATCTTCCCCATACCTGGAACGCGGTTGACGGCGGCACCGGCGCTCCTTATTACCGAGGATCCTGCTGGTATAAGCGTACAGTTTCCGGGTCAGTCACTGATACCGGCAAGCGCGTTTTTCTGGAATTTCTTGGTGTTAACAGCATAGCCGAAGTTATCTTAAACGAGCAGCTGCTGGGTAAGCATCGAGGCGGCTTCTCTACCTTTCGTTTTGATGCTACCCGTTTCTGGCAGGTTGACGGAGAAAACGAAATCATTGTCCGGGTAGATAATACAACCCATCCTGATGTCTATCCGCAGATAGGTGATTTTACGTTCTTCGGCGGCATTTATCGAGATGTAAACCTCGTAATAACTGATGACATCCATTTCAGTATGCTTGATGCAGGTTCCACCGGTGTTTCAGTTATCCAGGATCAGATTCGCGACGATCATGCTTTGCTTACAATCCGGACACTCGTATCCAATGACGCCGCCGGCGTACGGGATGTCCGTTTATGGGTTGAACTTTTAGCCGACGACGGCCATGTTGTGGCTTACGGGGCCAGAAACCTGATCCTTACAGCCAATAGTGAAACGGAGGTTCTGCTGCCGATCCAGATTGACGATCCGATTCTCTGGGACGGAACCACAAACCCTTACCTCTATGAGGTACATGTCAGCCTGGAAGGCGAAAACGACTTGCTGGACAGACTGCGTTTCAAAACCGGTTTACGGTGGTTTGAGCTGGATCCGCAACAAGGCTTTATGCTGAACGGTAATCCTTACCGTCTAAACGGAGTCTGCCGGCATCAGGATCGCGGCGACGTCGGTTGGGCTATAACGCGTGAGCACCAGAAGGAAGATATGGACTGCATACTGGAGATTGGTGCCAATGCTGTTCGATTGGCGCATTACCAGCATGATCCGTACTTCTATGAACTATGTGATCTTGAAGGAATTATAGTCTGGACAGAAATTCCCTTTAATTCGAGAATGTCGACTACTGACCTTACCGGTGCCAATGCAAAAAGCCAGCTGGTAGAATTGATTCGCCAGAATATTAATCATCCTTCAATTTGTTTTTGGGGCATACAAAACGAGATCCAGATCGGCGGCGAGCGGCCTGAAGCGCGAAAATTGGTCAGTGAACTGAATGCTCTGGCCAAATTCGAAGATGCAACCCGTTTGACAACCATGGCTAACCTGATGAGTGTTCCGATCAAAGATGCCTATAACGAAATAACAGACGCCGTCGCTTACAACAGATATGACGGCTGGTATACAGGCGAAATGTCTGACCTGGGAACATGGCTGGATACTTTTCATACTCAGCGGCCGGAAGTCTGTCTCGGAATTTCGGAATACGGCGTGGACGGTATTTTGCAGTACCATAGTGAAAACCCTGAAAAACAGGATTATACAGAAGAATTTCAAGCGCTCTATCACGAGACAATCTGGCAGATCCTGCAAGCCAGACCCTGGATATGGGGCACTTTTATCTGGAATATGTTCGACTTCGCTTCCAGTATTCGCAACGAGGGCGGCATCCGCGGCCGTAACAATAAAGGTCTGGTAAGCTACGGACGCTATCTGCGAAAAGACGCCTTCTATTTTTACAAGGCTCAATGGTCGGCAGAGAAGTTCGTTTATATTGCCAGCCGCCGTTTTATAGAACGAAGCCGGAAAGCAATTGATCTGAAAGTGTACACCAACTGTGACTGGGTGGAACTGACAGTGAACCATTCGGAATACGGCCGTATTTCGGGCGAAGGCGGCGTAGTTGTAATCAGGAATGTCCCGCTCTTTTTGGGGTATAACCTGATAACAGCAACCGGTTATCTTACGGGGGAAACCAAGGATAGCGAGCTGCCGGTTAATCGAAAAAGCCAGGCAGTTTTCATGCGGGTTGAAAAGCCGAATCCAAGTTACGTAGCACCAGCTGAAACCAGAAAAAGAGAAATTCCTGTCTGGTTCAAAAATGCCTGAGCAGAATCGTAATAAACGCTAAATCTTAATCTGAAACAGTCTTTCCTATCCTGTTCAGCCGGCCCTGCTCAGCTGTTTAGCCGCCTCAAATTCCTCTGTAATGTTTATTTCAGGCTTAGGCGTCAACAGAGATACAATCACAATTGCCAGGCAGGATACAATAAAAGCCGGCAAGAGCTCATAAATACCAAATACACCGCCCATACCCTTAATCAACAGTTTCCAGATGAATACCATAGAACCGCCGCTGACCATCCCGGCAATCGCGCCGGCCCTGGTTGTGCGCTTCCAGAAAAGCGAGAACAGGATTATCGGTCCGAATGTAGCACCGAAACCAGCCCAGGCAAAGGACACAACGCTGAAAATAATCCGGTTGTTTTCGTCAAGCGCGATTACCATTGCTATTAAAGCAATAATGATTAACGTAATACGTGTTGCGATAAGTACGGCCCGATCGGAGGCATTTTTCTTGATAATTCCCTGGTAAATATTTTTAGAAACAGACGATGCCGCGATCAGGAGGTAGGAGTCAGATGAGCTGATTGTAGCTGCCAATATGCCGGCCATTACCAGGCCCGCGAAAACGGGAATGAAATAACTGGAGGCAATCAGAATAAAGATGCTTTCTGCATCACTTTGAGTCAGCAGCGCAGTCGGGAAGAGGACGCGTCCGATAATACCAATGGAAACAGCTGCAGTCAGCGAAATAGCACACCAGATTACAGCGATCCGGCGGGAAAGGGTAAGTTCCTCAACTTTACGGATAGCCATAAATTTAAGCAGCACCTGAGGCATACCAAAATAGCCGAGACCCCAGGACAAAGTTGAAATAATTGTCAGAAATCCGTAGGGAGCGGCAGGCCCGAAAACAGGTTTGCCTGCTTCAACTATTTGGGCACCAGCAGCCAAAGTCGGCTGTGCCATGCCGAAAAATTCAAGAAACCCAGGAATCTGACGAGCATTTTCAACGACAGAGCCAATGCCTCCGGCCTGATAAATACCAACAAACAGCGCAGCCATGAGGGCAAAAAACATGATAACGCCCTGCATGAAATCCGACGCACTTTCTGCCAGAAACCCGCCTATGAAGGTATATGCGATCACAAAAACAGCTCCAAAGATCATCATCGTCTGATATTGTGTATTAAACAAAGTACTGAAAAGCTTGCCGACTGTAACAAAGCAACTGGCAGCATAGACTGTAAAAAAGATCAGGATAAACAGGGCAGCAATCAGGAGAATGATTTTTTTGTTTTCCTTGTAACGATTGCTGAGGAAATCCGGAATCGTAATTGCATCCCCGGCAATAACTGAGTAACTGCGAATACGTTTGGCGACAAACAGCCAGTTCAGATAAGTGCCGATCAGAAGCCCGATGGCCGTCCACATTGCGTCACTTAAGCCGAAGTAATAAGCAACTCCCGGCAGTCCCATCAACAGCCAGCCACTCATGTCGGATGCCTCAGCGCCCATGGCGGTTATCCACGGACCCAGTTGACGTCCGCCCAAAAGAAAATTTTCTGAGCTCTCATTAGCACGCTTGGCATAATAAATGCCGATGCCAATAACAACGGCAACATAAAGAATCATTACTGTCAGGATCTGCATGCTTGAACTCATTATCAGTGTTCCTTTATCATTTAGTCGTATTTGACCAGCTTTCTAAAATTGAAAGCAACTCCGCACAAAACTCATATGTTTATATCACATATTTCTGTTTTAAGCTTCTGCAGCAATATTCGCACAGAATTATTTCATTTGCCGCTCTTCTTAAAAGTTTCATAAACTGTCGAAAATATCCCGAACAAAATTCCAACAACAGGGAAAATCAGCCAGCCGGGATGCCACAACCCGCGGAAAAAACCCAGATACAGGTATACCAAAGCTGTAAGTGGAAAGATAACACCGGCAACCGCGCCAGTAACTTTATCCGCCGCGACTTTTTCCGGCGAGTAATCCTCGATCTGGAGCAACCGCTGATAAGCTTCACGCGCCGTGCCGGCTTTAATGAAAATGAAAACAGCGATCGCGATAATCAGCAGCAGCAACGCTACCGCCACATGGCTCGCTAAGCCGGGAAACACTACAGTAAGCAACACGGGCACGGGCGAAAGTATACACAGGCCGACACCGATAATAATTGCCGCAGTAAAAGACAGTGTTTGCTTGTCATATTTGCGGCCGATATCCTCACGCAGATGATCCGGCAGGACGAATCCTTTCTCCAGATATTTATAACGTTCCATTTGAATACCGCTGAAGATGAACAGACCAACACCAATTGCAATGAACAGAAACATGATGATCAAACCGATCACTCCGCCTGCATCATTGATTTTACCACTTGAGAATAAACCTGCTTCACCCATGCCGGCCAGAAGCACCATAAGTCCGACGCCGGTAATAATCAAAAATACACCAAGACCGATAAGCAAGCCGCCACTCCTGTTTGTTGAAATATACGCATTGATTTCTTCTTCTTTTAGAAGCGGCAGATTCGAATTGTTTTCGCGGCGTTTGACGCCCAGATTATTAATAATTTCGTCGATGTTGCCAAATTCGGAAATAACGGCGCCAACGGCTTCATAATCCGTTTTCCCTTCGTTTTTAAGCGCCCTGTATTTCTCTTCCATCATCGCCAGCAGTTCACTCTTTGCCTTAAGAACAGCATCAGTCTTGGGAAGGCTGGCAAAGATGTTTTCAAGGTAGCTTTTAATCGTATCCATTTTTCACCTCTTTTTCCTGATCCGACTGCTTCTGCACGGATAAACCGATTAACAACATTCTGGGGCAAACGCTTTAATCTAAGGCGGAATACTTGTAATCTTCCTGCTTATATCTTTGTCTAAACTGATATTCCATTCGATTTGAAACACCTAGTAATTTTCAAAATAGGTGTAGCCGCGCATTCCACTGTCATAGGCACGCATAATTTCCTTGCGGTCCGCAGCATTGATCAGGCCTTTTTGGACCGCGGCTTCGGCGATATGGCGGAACCGGGTCAACAAGCGCTTGGGATCAAACTCAACATAGGAAAGGACATCAGAAACACTGTCTCCATGCAGTTCTTTCACAAATTCAAAAGATCCGTCATCATTGATTCGAATGCTGACGACATTAGTGTCGCCGAACAGATTGTGTAAATCTCCCAGTGTTTCCTGATAAGCGCCCACCAGGAAAAAGCCCAGATAATAATCATCGCCGTTCTTAAGTTCATGCAGCGGCAAGGTGCGCTTGACATCATGCAGATCGATAAAGTGATCTATCATGCCATCGCAGTCACAGGTGAGATCAGCAATGATCGCCTGGCGTTTAGGCATTTCCAGCAAACGATGAATCGGCATAATCGGGAAAAGCTGATCGATTGCCCAGCTGTCCGGAATTGACTGAAAAACCGAAAAGTTGCAGTAATAAGTGTCAGCGATCGCGCTGTCAAGATCTTCGAATTCAGGCGGCCGGTGTTTTAATTTTGTTTGTTCATGGGCGATCAGATTGATAATATTCCAGAATATTTTTTCTGCCAGCGAGCGTTCCCGCAATGTAATCTGACCATGCTTAAACATGTCACGGATCTCGTCTCGGTAATAGAGTGCGTCATTATAGCATTCCTGAATTTTCTTTAGTGTCACACTGTGATATACATCAAACAGGTTCTTTATTTGCTCCGAGGCATCGGGTTCCAGGCTTTCCGGCAGCTCAAATTCCTCTTGTTTGGCAACATCGATTACGTTGCAAATGAGCACAGAGTAATAAGCAACCGTAGTCCGGCCGGATTCTGTAATCAGAACGGGATGATCAACTTCACTTGGGTCGAGGATTGACATGACAGCTTCAACCACGTCACTGCAGTATTCTTCAACCGTATAGTTACGGCTGTTCAAATAGTTGGTGCTGGAACCGTCATAATCAACTGCCAGACCGCCGCCCAGATCGAGATAACCCATGGGAGCGCCTTCACGTACCAGCTCTGCATAAATACGGGTTGCTTCATGAACCGCGCTGCGGATATCACGAATATTCGGAACCTGTGATCCGAGGTGATAGTGCAGCAGCTTTAGGGAATCCAGCATATTCAGCTCGCGGAGTCTATCAACAATGGATATTACTTCGGTTACATTAAGACCAAAAATACTGCGGTCTCCACCGGAATCTGTCCAATGGCCTCCGGCTTTGGCAGCTATTTTGATCCGGACTCCGATATTCGGCTTTACGCCCAAAGCTTCTGAGCGTTCCAGTATCGCGTCGAGCTCCGCAGGAGTCTCGAGTACCATGAATATCCGGAAACCCATTTTTGTGGCATAAAGGCTAAGGTCAATAAATTCCTTATCTTTGTAGCCATTGCAGACCAAGCAGGCTTCGCTGTCTTTCATCATGGGCAAAGCCCCGATCAGTTCTGCTTTACTTCCGACCTCGAGACCATGATGATAGCGTTCGCCAAAGCGAATCACTTCCTCAACCACTTGTTGTTGTTGATTGACTTTTATAGGATAAACACCACGATAACAATTTTTGTAACCCAGATTTGCTATAGCGTCAGCAAATGAATTGTTTATCAGCGATATCTGAGAATCAAGCAGGTTTTCAAAACGAAGCAATACCGGCATTTCCATGCCGCGTTCGCTTATACCTGTTACTATGTCCATCAGGCTGACTGCCTTTTCCGGACTGTTTTTGGCGGGGTTAACTACGACTTCTCCCTTTTTAGATATCGAAAAATAGCCGGCTCCCCAGTTTCGCGAACCATAAAGATCCTCTGATTTTTCTTTTGTCCATCTGCCCAGCAGATCCGGTTTCTCCATTTTTTCTTCTCCATATCATCCTTACGGCAATTTTCACAAGCCGCACGAACAACCGGAAATATGATCCGATTATTCTGTTATTTCCGAAACCGTCCAATTTTTAATGATACAAAAACTTCCAGCAAATAACAATACACCGCAACCAGTATAACGGACACATTATGAAACCGACCGGATCGGTTGATCCGGTCGGTTCCATAATGCATTCCGGCCTTCTATTTAGAGCGTCCAGCGACGCATAAAAGCAATTTTGCTGAAACTGAACTTACTGAACCTGTTTATCATTCTGCTCAGCAATCGTCTTCAAATGCGTAAGCGTTCTACCAGTCGAATATACTCAGTTGCGCTGATATCCCCGTTGTTCAAGCGATTCTGGAGATTAGCCAGAATCCGGCGACGGTGATAATCCTGTTGTACCGGAACCCTGGCAGGTACCGGTTCCATTATTTTAAAATTGCGGGCCAGTTTTTGCAGAACAGCTGTTGCTGTTTCAAAAAATCTATTTAGCATTAGTATCACTTCCTTTATCTCGAACGCCTTATACTCTTTTCACAGGCGAGCTTCGAAGCTGTTGATTGACTTGCTTTTCAATTTATCTTCGATTTAGCTGCTTATATCGTAGCGGACAAATGTGACTGCATAATGTCAACATTGCAAACGCAATCGGAATTCAGGCGTTAAGACAACAGAAACGATGCTGATTTCATTAGTAGTATTGCAAAGTTTAGTATTGCAAAGTTTCCGAAATAAAAATAACCTTTTTTATTTATAAACAGGTCATTTTTGTTAGCATGCCTGTTAATAAGATCTCCGTAATATCAAAGCAAAAACTATCAGTTATCTGGATATTAGCCCAATCGTTGAATCTTAATTATGGCAGCGCAGTCCTGGGTGTGAACTTCAGTGCTTTCGGCAACTGGACATTGCCAGGGACAACTCGTTTCACCTGATCAGTGTCGGTAGACTGAAACTACTTACTGGTTGCATTTTGCGATTCTCATTCTGTTCAAAAAAACAAACAAGCACGCGGAGGGTATATTAATGAAACCTGTTGCGAAGACATCTGCGGTCAGCCATAAAAGGCTGAGCCGCCTGACTGTGGTGGTAGCTTTCTTACTTACTTTATTGATGGCAATGCCACTTCAGGCAGCGCCCAGCGAAAAAAGCAAAGCAAACAAAGGCAAAAAAAATGGTCTGACTTACAGCAACGAAATAACTGAAAAAGATCGAAAGCAAGCTGCTCAGGTTTTCGAGGCTCTTATCGAAGCAGCGGAAGCCCAGGGTGTCACGAGTGCGGTTACCCCGGTTGTAGGTGCTGACGGTTATCTCGTACCTGATTATTTCGGATCACCGAATTATGCTTACAGTCCTCAGCTGACTAAGTTTCTTGACGAACTTCCCGGACTCGGTTCCGGCCAGGCTAATGCTTTGGGACAGTACATACCGATTGCGCAGCCTGATAAAGATACTTATGAAGGCTCGGATTACTACGAAATTGCTATTGTCCAGTATAAGGAAAAGCTGCACACGGAGCTGCCGGAAACAACTCAGCGCGGCTATGTTCAGCTTTCGACCGTTCGTGTGCCTGGTGAAGAAATTCAACTGAAATACTCTGACGGCAGCAATATCCTAAAAGGCGACGGAGCGTTGGCGAAAGCTGTTGATAAGCCGCATTCGCTCGGTCCGGCAATCCTCTCCACTAAAGACCGCCCTGTAAGGATCAAGTTTTATAACCTTCTGCCCAAAGGTGAAGAAGGCGATCTGTTCATTCCGGTTGATACCACAGTCATGGGTGCCGGTGACGGCACCATGGTAATGAACGGAATGGAAATGGACTCCAGATATACCCAGAACCGTGCCAACATTCATATGATTCCGGCGTTAATCCGCTGCTAAAAAGCTACCTGCCGGATAGCGGCATTCCTTTGATTATCCAGGACAAGACCTTTGTTGATGAAGCGACAATTGG
This sequence comes from uncultured Oscillospiraceae bacterium, assembly GCA_964581135.1. Classification (GTDB taxonomy): domain Bacteria; phylum Bacillota; class Clostridia; order Saccharofermentanales; family UBA5734; genus JAXGXQ01. The sequence goes on along the minus strand of CAZOMW010000023.1, from coordinate 226 downwards.
CGATTATGATCCGACCTGGGCCTGGGGAAGTGACCCGGCGAAACCGGCAACCGCAACAACACCATATATTCCTGGCAACCCGGTAACCGGCGACCTTTGGTATCCGCATGTTTACAGTCCGGCCCAAAACCCATATGCAGAAGGTGGAGCTAATCCCTTTGGCCGCTGGATGTATGGTCCCTGGTTCTGGCCGCCGACAGAAAACATCGCCTACGGTCCGGTTCCA
>CAZOMW010000022.1:8950-22173 GCA_964581135.1 uncultured Oscillospiraceae bacterium | reverse complement strand
CTACTGTTGAGCATAAACCGGATCCTTACTGGGACGCTTATCTTGAACGACTGTTCCCTGATGCTTTTGTTCTGCAGGATATCATCAATATCAGACAGCTAGATCTGCTTGCCTATGAAGGAGTCGACCTGCAGACAGAGCAACGGATTCGGCTCGGTTTGCGTTTCATAGCGGCGGGACATCGTGAGGCTGCCTGCCAGCTGCTGCAATCAAACGGTTTTGCTGTATTTGACGAATCCTCATTTGATCCCCGAAGACGCCGGGATTTTGAAAATGATACGGAATATTATCTGGCATTCGCTGAAACAACTACGTTCCTAACCAGAGCAAGACTTAACGCTATAACAGGACTGATTAACCAGCTTGTTAAGCCGTTCGGTGGAGTTCTTTTTGGCTGGGAGGTTGTTGGCGCCGACGATTCGGTTATAGACTGAAACTTTTCAGCTGTCCTGGCGCGATTGGTAAATGATTTTTAAATGAATCTCTGATTACATTTGAATTACTGATCTTAACGAATGCGAATTTTTTCTTTGTATTCACATTTATGTCATGTATAATACATTTATCTATTGCAATTTGCGCGGCTTTAAATCCGTTTACTATACGATCTGGTAACAGGAGGTTTCCTGAATTATGAAAAAGAGATCTGGCAGTGGTTCTGATCAGGGTCCCGCTGTTCGTCCGGTTCGAATTAAAGGCATTCATGGATCCGTAAAATCTGTTTTCGGTTTCCACGGCTTTATAAATAACATTAATTCAGGCAGTTTCCAGCGTCTGTCGGCCCGTCTTTGGCCGCTGACCCTGGCGCTGCTTTTTCTTTTAGGTACAAACGTCGCTTTGTTCAGCGCCCGTTCTTTAGTCAAGGATACGCCCACTGTTACAGGCACCACGAACACTCTGACTGCACCGGGAACCAATGCTTCTGATCTGGACGCATTCGCTGGTTTTAACCGCGGCAGAAATGATGTTTACCCGGGTGATACAACCCCTTCTACAGAACCGGTAAGCACGTCAGAAGCTGTTCCGACGCCAGAGCCTACCGCAGTTCCAACACCAGAACCTACTGCAGTTCCAACACCAGAGCCGACTGCAATTCCAACGCCGGAGCCGACGGCGATTCCCACACTGCCCGCGGTGGATATCAACGGTGTTGCTTTTGAGCAGCTTAGTCCTGCTGAATTCAAATCTGACAAGACGAAAATTTATGTAAATGCCAATCTGCTGCGAGTCCGCAAGGATCCCATTTCAACAGCAGAAGTGGTTGGCAGCCTTACTCTGGGCGATACTGCTACTCGTACAGGAATCGGCTCTGCCTGGTCGGCTGTTAAGCTGGCTAATGGTAAAACAGGCTATGCTCTGTCTGAATACCTGACAACAAGTGTTATAGCTAAGCCTACAGTCGCCCCGACACCTAAGCCGACGCCCAAACCGACGGTTGCACCGACGCCCAAGCCGACGCCCAAGCCTACTGCTGTACCGACACCAAAACCTACTGCTGCACCCACACCAAAGCCAACAGAGGCGCCGCAACCAACAGAGGCTCCAAAGCCAACAGAGACTCCGCAACCAACAGAGGCTACGAATACGAGTGGACTTACCTCTGCCCAAAAAAGCAAAATGGTTTCTTTGGCAAAATCGGCTGTCGGTGTCAAGTATGTTTTCAGTGGTTCCAGCATGAGCGGATTTGACTGCTCCGGCTTTACTCGCTGGATCTATAAAGAGGTTTGCGGTATCACTCTGCCGCACAAAGCCGCTACCCAATACAGCAGTTCAGGGATAAAAGTTAAATCCTCCGATATTCAAATCGGTGACATCATCTGCTTCGACTGGAGTTCACCCAAAGGTGTCTGTGATCATGTGGGGCTCTATATCGGCGACGGCCAGTATATTCACGCCTCCAGCTCTAATGGCAGGGTAATACTGTCAACAGTCAACTTCAGCCGCAATCCGATCCTGGGCATAAAACGTATAGTCTATTGACAAATAAGCGATAAATCTTATACTGGCAGTTGGACAACGTAACATTCACTGAGCCCGGGCAGCTTCGAACTTACCGTGGCAGATCCATTCAATAACTTGCTCAAGATGCAGGTAAAGCTGCGGTTTCGACTGCAACAGTCCCCGCTCCGCGAAAGGACCAGATTACCCCATGAATCAAAATAAAAAACGTTCCTCCAGGCCTAATCGTCAACTTTGGCTTGTGCCTGCTGTCATATTATTGATTGTAGCCATAACCGGTGGCGGCTATTTAGTATTCAAACAGCTTTATGCGCAAAACAATACACCTGGTCAGACTACTACTACTGCCAGCAAAGCCACAACTACAGAGACAACCGTGGATCCGAAAATTGCTTTAATGAAAGAAGCATTGGAACAGGATACCTTTTATGAAGGTGTTTTCGTTAATGATCAGAACCTGGGAGGTTTAAGCCGCGATGCTGCCAATACCCTGCTAAATGTTGAAGAAAGCAAATTGCGTGACAGCTTCATGGTTGAAATCAGCGCCGGAGATAAAAAGCTTTCGATAAGTGCTGAAGATGCCGGGTTGATTTTTGATACCCAATCCGTTCTTAATACTGCATACGAAACCGGTCGCTCCTCCAAGGCAGGCACTGAAACCGAACAGCTTAATGAACGCTTTACTGTTGTTGAGAATTTAAAACAGCAGCCGCTGAAACTGCAGATAAAATCGAAAGTTGACTCAGCTAAATTAAAACAGGCGATTATGGCATGGGCCGAAGAGCAGACAGTTCCGGCGGTGAACGCCCGTGCTTCATCTTTCAATGTCAGCGAAGGGAAATTTAAATTTACCGCTGAAAAAGCCGGATCCAAAATAAATGCTGCTAAAGTGGCTGAAGACGCAATCAGTAAACTGAACGAAGGCGCTTTGCAATTCAGCGGTAAAGCTGACACTGAGGTGCTAAAGCCGGCAATTACCGTTAGCAGCATGCAAGGAAATATCGGCCTTGTTTCAACAGCCAAAACCCTGGCTGGTTCTGAAAGCAGTCGTGGCCGCGACCAGAATATCAGCAAGATCATCCAAAAGCTAAACGGGCTTGTTTTGCAGCCGGGTGAAACCTTTTCTTTCAATGGAACCTTCGGACAGCGTACAGCTGCTAAAGGATTTACCACAGCAGGTGGTATCCGCGACGGAATGCTGGTTCAGGAGCTTGGCGGCGGCATCTGCCAGCCGAATACCACGCTTTACCAGGCTGTTCTTAAAGCCGACCTGGAAATTGTTTATCGTCGACCACATTCCTGGCCAAGTGCCTATACCAAGGTTGGGCTTGATGCGACCGTGAGCTGGCCGGGACCGGACTTTAAATTCAAGAATAATACAAAATATCCAATAGCACTGGCTGCGTCATTTAAAAAACCAAATATTGTTGTTTCTATTTATGGGAGACAACTGGGTGAGGGCGTTACAATTGATCTGATTTCAGAGCATAACGGTTACATCAAAGAAGACGCACCGGAAGAGGTAAAAAACCCGAATCTTGCTGCTGGCAAAAAAGTGGAAATCCGAAAACCCAGAACCGGACAGAAAGCAACCAGCTACAAAATCTGGAAAAAGAACGGAACTGTTATTAAAAAAGAACTGGTGACAGTAAGTACTTACAGGCCGATCCGGGGCAAGTATGAAATCGGCACAGGCGCACCGGAGCCAACAAAGGCACCACCAACGACTGAATCGCCAACGACAGCTTCAGATACAGAAGCAACAACAGCACCAGTAACAGAAGCGGAGGGCGACACAGCCTCCAATGGAAGTGCAGACTCTGAAGCTCCTTCAGGCGAGCAAGGCCCCTCATAATCTGATTTACTGCCTCGCTGAGTTGGATTATTTTCAATTCAGATAAAAATCAAGTTTGTCCGTAACATTTCGATTGTTGATTAATCAAAAGCATGATGTATACTGGATTAGGATAATGTTTTAAATAGTAAAACCCTTTCACGGGGATAAAGAAAGAAGGTAGTCAGCATGAAGGTATTCAACGTCGACGTCGAAGAATTCTCTAAGATGATTCAGCAATGTAAAGGTAAAGTGACTATTGTTACTGAAGACGGTGACAGACTCGTTACCAACAGCATGCTCTCCGCTCTCGTTGGCTACGCCGAAATTCTCAAAGTCGGCTCAATGAAGGAGATCGAGTTTGAATGTGAGCTGCCGGAAGACCGGGTGCGTGTTCTTGATTTCATGATGCGTCATCGCAGTGATTCTTGACCCACATTCCTCAACTGAAGGATAAATCAAAGTTGCCGTGCTGTAGATGATGCCTTAAATAGTGTCTATGTAAAGCGAAAATGTTTTATCCGATTCAAAGCTAGATTAAAGAGACCTGTGCCTTAGACTGCACAGGTCTTTTTGCTGAGGATAGGCAACTATACATTCTAATATTGCAATACCGATTATTTCAGATTTCTGCAGCTGGAGTTTCAATCTTCCTGTGATATAATCCCGTCATGCTTTATATAGAAGTTCTGTTGATCGCCTTGTCGCTTGCAATGGACGCTTTGGCGGTCGCAATCACTATCGGTATCTGTCGTGCCGGCATTAAAATTCGCCATGCTTTGAAAGTAGCCTTGTTTTTTGGCGGCTTTCAGGCTATTATGCCTGCCCTCGGCTATCTGGCCGGTATCAGTGTTTCCTGGCTGATCGCGCCAGTAGATCACTGGATTGCTTTTATTCTGCTTGCTGTTGTTGGTGGCCGCATGCTGCATTCTGCAATCAAAGAACAAACTGTCGATTCTGAAGCAGATGACTGCCCGCCGGAGGATCCATTGGCAACCCGTCAGCTGCTGCTGCTGGCAATCGCCACGTCAATTGACGCTCTGGCTGCTGGTATCAGTCTGTCCATAGGTCGTCTTCCTGTTGGCACTACTATTATGGCGATTGGTGTAATTACAGCAATCCTTGCCGGGTCAGGAGTGATGCTGGGCCGCCATCTTGGCTTTAAACTGCAACGCTATGCCACCGCAGTCGGAGGTGTGATTCTGATACTGATCGGCATAAAGATTCTGCTGGAGCATCTGCTTGCCTGAGTACTGCAGCAGCATTATTATCCCTTGACGTTGCCCAAATATGCCTTGACGCTGCCCAAACACACACGGGCAGGTTATATTGAAGAAAATAAGACAATTTGATATACTTTAGTGGTCATATCTCGATGGCACTGAACAGGAGCAGCTAAATCAAGTATCAGCTGCTCTTGTTGTACCACGGAACGGTTTGACAAAGGAGACCCAAGCTGTGGAAGATGGCAGTAGTATACGAACGTTTCTCGCGGCGGCCCCTTCAATGGACGCCGGCGCATTTGTTATTGATCTTCTAATCGTCGCACTTCTCTTATTCATTAACGCATTTTTTGCCGCATCCGAGATGTCGATCATCTCTCTTAACGACACCAGAATTCGCAGACAGGCAGAAGAAGGCGACGAAAACGCTCAGCGGATAAAAAAGCTGACAGACGAACCAAGCAGTTTTCTGGCTACAATTCAGGTTGGCGTTACTCTGGCCGGATTCCTGTCCTCGGCTTTTGCAGCTGACAGGTTTGCCGCCCGGCTTTACTTGCTGATCGGCATAGAAACACCAGCCATGAATACGCTTCTGATCGTTGGTGTTACTCTGCTGATGTCCTATTTCTCACTGGTGCTGGGTGAACTGGTTCCCAAGCGTATAGCCCAGTCCAACCCGGAGGCTCTGGCTGCCCGGGTCGTACGCATTATCGCTTTCAGCAAACGCATTCTCAATCCGTTTGTGGTGTTGCTTACCGCCTCCACCAACCTGATCCTGCGCCTGCTGAAAATTGATACCTACCAGTACAACAAAACCGTGACAGAAGAAGAAATTCGGATGATGGTCGATGTCGGTCGCGAATCGGGCAACATTCATGAACAAGAGAAAGAAATGATCGAAAAGATATTTGAGTTTAATGACAAGGACGTGGCCGAGGTTATGACCCACCGCACCAGTGTTGTTTCACTCGATGTTGATTCTTCTTTTGATGAGGTTGTAAGTTCCGCTGTCAATGAAAAATATACCCGCATTCCGATTTATGAAGATAACATTGATAATATTATTGGTGTTCTGCATGTAAAGGATCTTCTTTATCATGCCGCCGAGGGTCTGGACAGGCCATTTTCACTGCGCCATCTGATAAGGCCTCCTTATATAGTTCCGGAAACCAAGCCGATTGATGCGGTTTTTCGTGACATGCAGCAGGATCGTGCCCAGCTGGCTGTCGTTATCGACGAGTACGGTGGCACAGCCGGTATTGTGACGATTGAAGACCTGCTCGAGGAAATCGTTGGTAACATGCAGGATGAATATGATGAAGAAGAACAAGTCGTAACCCGTTGTTCAGAAAATGTTTTTGAAGTTATGGGTTTAGCGACAATAGACGAAATAGAGGAAGTTATCACAATCGATCTTCCTGACCTGGATACAGATACTATTGCCGGCCTTGTAATTCATTTGCTTGGCCGGATCCCGGATGAAAAAGAAAATGCTGTTGTACAGTACGAGAACATTCAGTTTGAAGTCCTGGAAATGGATGACAAGCGAATTTCAAAACTGCGGATCACTTTGCTTCCGGAAAAAGAAGAACAAGGAGAAACAATTGATGAAACCCCGGCCGCCCTTTGACGGCATCCTGTTTGACATGGACGGTACCTTGCTGGACACGGTACCCCATATCGTAGAAACCTTCCAACATACATTCAGAACCTTCGACATAACCACCGTAAGTGATGAAAGCATCCTTGCCAGTATCGGCACCCCGCTCGAAACCTTCCTGGCTACGGTAAAGCCGGATAAGGTGCCTGAAATGGTTAATGTCTACCGCCAGCATAATGAAAGCCAAATGAATCAATCAATCGGTATTTTTCTCGGAATAAAAGAAATGCTGTCGAATTTACGTGAGCTTGATCTGAAGCTTGGCGTGGTAACTGCAAAACTGCGCACATCTGCTTTGTTGACTCTTAGTGTTTTCGGGCTGGAAGACAGCTTTGAAGAAATCATTGTTAAAGAAGATACAACTCGTCATAAACCCGATCCTGAACCGCTTCAGTTTGCCATGTCCCGGTTGGGACTGAATTATCCCGAACGTGTCATGTATGTCGGCGACAGTATTCACGACATCAAGAGTGCCCATGCCGCCGGCTGTCAGGCTTGCGCAGTTGAGTGGAGCCGCATGCCGAAGGCGGACCTGAAGGCAGAGATGCCGCATTACTGGGCAGTCGAGCCGCAGGATATTGTTGCGCTGGCTAACGGAATTCAATGAACCGTTACGCATATATACGTCTGGATGAGGATGAAATCCGGCTCAGCCGTCAGGCAATGCAGCTTGATAGCATCGGTGGCTTCACCCGCCTTTTTGTGGAACATCAAGCGGGCATTGACCAGTGGGGGCAGCGCAGGCGACTGTTGTCGGTGCTGCAGCCGGATGATGTAGTATATGCAGCGGCCGCTGACCGAATCTGCAGCAGTCTGAAGGATTTTCTCGAATTCGTCCAGACACTTGATCAAACCGGTGCCGCCCTTGTCCTGTTGGAGGAAGGTCTGGATACACGTACTGCGGCAGGACAAAAATCACTGCGACTGCTAAGTTCGTTTCAGAAACTGGATGTAAAGGCTTCATCACGCCGGAAAAAAGACGGCATAGCCAGAGCCAGAAAAAAGGGAAGGCGCATTGGCAGACCGCCTGTATCTATCCCGCCACATTTCCGCGATATCTGCAGGCTTTGGTCTCAAGGTGATATAAGCGGTCCTGAAGCTGTAAGACGAAGCGGTTTGAAACAAACGAGCTTTTATAAAAAGGCCCGTGAACTTGGTTACTCACCGGCTGTCAGAAATCCAGAAAGAGCTGATACCGTCTCAGATAGCAATTCAAACACCGCCCCAGGTTGAAAACGACATATTTCTGCCACATTTTTCCGTTAATCTGTTCGTTGTCTGTTCCTTGTGTCTTATTAAAATTACCAGTATAATGAGTTTTGACTTTTTCCAGGATACTTTTCCTGATATTTGAAGGATGGATTATTGAATGAGCGATCAAAAAAAGCAGCCCGATGTCTGGCGTTCGGAGGCCAGCCGCGAAGAACGCAAAGCCCGCCTGGCGGCTATGAAATCAAAAGACGGCGGCAAAAAGCCGATTCGGGCCAACAGTCCCGTAGTAAGAATTGTCGTAGCAGTTGTAGTTCTACTGGCGCTGTTAGCGTATGGAGCTTTTGCTGCAATCCGCGCGGGGCTTCCCGCCCAAATGCTGACTGCTGCTACAATTGGCGGCCAGGACATTAAAGGCTCCGAACTTAATTTCTATTATTATTCAATCGCCGGCGGCTATGGTATGGATCCCAATAGCGAAGAAGGTCGTGAAATGCTGGAGGGGCCAAGCAATACTGAAGGCTTCAAGACGCTTTCTGATTTTCTTAAAGATGCCGCTGCTAAGGAATTGCAGAATGTTGTAATGCTTTCAGAAAAAGGCAAGGCCGCAGGCATGTCTATGTCGGAGGAAAGCAAACAGCAGATTGAAGAATATTTTGCTTCGGCCAAGGCAAAGGCCGAAAGTAAACAAATGACGCTGGATGCTCTTCTTGCCGAATCTTTCGGCCCCGGCATGAACGAGAGCCGCCTGCGTCCGATTTTGGAAAGAGTAATGCTGGCCAATCAGTTTTCGATGTCTGTTGTTGATGGCTTCCAGTTTACCGATGAGCAGCTGGCAGCAGAGTATGAAGCTGAAAAAGACAGCTACGACATCGTAAATTTCCGTCAGTTCACTTTCGAGGCAGAATACGAAACCGGTGCCTCCGAAGAAGTAATCGCTCTGGCTATGGAAGCAGCGAAGTCGAAAGCCGATCAGATGCTGGCTGAAGTCACCGATGCTGAAAGCTTTAAGGCTGCCGCTATTAAATATGCTTCGGAAGATAAAAAGAATGATTACGAAACCGGCGATCTCTCACTGTTTGAAAATGCTGCCAAGGCAGACATAAGTCCGACTGAAGGCGGCGACTGGATGTTCGATGCCGCTCGCAAGGCTGGTGATAAAACAGCAATTGAAACTTATTCCGGTCACGCCGTATTCCTCTTTGAATCCCGCAGCCGTGCTGATCTCAACCATGTCAGTGTCCGACATATTCTGATTGACTCCAACCGCGTTACAGATCCCGCGACTGAAGTTCAGGAGGCACGTGCCGAGGCCGATAGAATTCTGGCTGAATACCAGGCCGGTGAACATACACCCGAAGCCTTCGGCAAATTGGCTGAAAAATATTCAACTGATCCCGGCAGCAGTTCAACGGGCGGTCTCTATGAAGGTGTTGCTCCCGGAACCATGGTCGAAGAATTCGACAATTGGATTACTAATCCTGACCGCAAACCCGGCGATGTTGAAATTGTGCAGACTGAATTCGGTTTTCATATTATTTATTTTGAGAAGGTCGATGGTGCCGATTGGGAAATAAATGCCCGTTCCGCACTGCAAGGTGATGCCTACAATACCTACATAGAAACTGAAGTCAAAGCATACCCTTACAGCTTGAAACAACCCGGGCTCAGATTCGTTGGCTGAGCACTGCAGTTGGTCACTTAAAATAAACAGCCCCCGCTTGAAATGGCGGGAGGCTGTTTTTCCCGATTTTTATAAAAATCTGTTACAAGCAAAAAAGGGCTGAAGCATCGCCTCGCAGCCCTCATTGCACTAAATATTATATGCTGATTACCAGATTAGCAGGCAAAAAAACAATTTGACAGCGTTTAGGTGTGGTGATATCATCTTATAACGCGTCAATAAGGTGGGGGTGATTTGCCCGTTGCTTTAAACCTGAAAAGTATCTCTTTTCAATCAATTATAACATGAGCCGCAAAGCCGTCAACAATGTCATTATCAGATGCGGTGGCAGAGCCGGCGGCATTGCCGTCATATGCGTGAGGTGATCATTAATGGTGCGTCCCGTCAAATTGGGAAGAGCCGAACGAATGTCCTATTCCAGAATCGATGAAGTCATCGATATTCCGAATCTTATCGAGATACAGAAGAACTCCTATCAGTGGTTCCTAAACGAAGGGCTGATGGAAGTTCTTAAAGACGTCTCTCCGATTACGGATTATTCTGGAGACATTGAACTATCTTTTATCGACAAAGAGTTCGATCCAAGTAGTCCAACATATTCAATCGAAGAATGCAAGGAGCGTGACGCTAACTTCGCGGCCCCTCTGCGCGTTAAAGTCCGTTTGAACAACAAACGCGACAATATTATTAAAGATCAGTTTATTTACATTGGCGAGTTCCCGATTATGACTGACAATGGCACCTTTATTATTAACGGTGCCGAACGGGTCATTATCAGCCAACTCGTACGTTCACCCGGCGTTTATTATGATATCGGGCGTGATAAAACGGATAAAGATCTGTACACATCACAGATTATTCCCAATCGCGGTGCCTGGCTGGAATACGAAACTGACGGAAACGATATCCTGTGGGTTCGTATCGATCGCACCCGCAAATTCCATCTGACTGTTTTCCTGCGTTCGCTTGGCTTTGGCACCAACGAACAGATCATTGAAACCTTCGGCGAAGAGAACAGCCTCATGCAGACTTTGCAGAAGGACGGCTGCCGCAACCGCGAAGAAGGCCTGCAGGAACTTTACAAGAAGCTGCGTCCCGGCGAGCCTGTTTCTGTCGAAGGCGCGGAAACATTACTGAATAATATGTTCTTTGACCCGAAGCGCTATGATCTGGCCCGGGTAGGAATTTATAAAGTCAATAAAAAGCTTGCTCTCGAAACACGTCTGGTTGGTCATAAGGCCGCTCAGAATATCATTGATGGAGAAGGCGAGCTTATCCTGGCGGAGGGTGAAATTATCACCGCCGATAGTGCCAGCCAGATAGCTGCTGCAGGGATTAACGAAGTCACCATCTATCCGATGCAGGTTTCAGGCAGCACGCTTATCCAGTTGGAAAACAAACTGAAAATCATTGGCAACAACCGTGTTAATGCCGGTGATTATATCAGCCGCTTCTTTAGCGCTGATGAGCTCGAGGGGCTGGATGTAGCTGCGCTCGGTGTTACCGAAAAAGTCCGTACCGGCGTCCTGCGTGAATTCATCAATGAAGCCAAAGCAAGCGATAATCCGATTGCGCTCCTGCGTGAGCGCCTGACAAGCAATGTCTCGGAACTGATGCCCAAGCATCTCACCGTTGAGGATATCGTAGCTTCAGTCAGCTACCTTATTGGAATTGAATACGGCGTCGGTGAAAAGGATGATATTGATCATCTCGGCAACCGCCGCATCCGTTCAGTCGGCGAACTGCTTCAGAATCAGATCCGTGTCGGCTTTTCCCGGATGGAGCGTGTTGTGCGTGAACGCATGGGCACCCTGACGGATATGGCAGCTGCGACACCGCAGATGATTGTCAACACCCGTCCGGTCAGCGCCGCGGTCAAGGAGTTCTTTGGCTCCAGTCAGCTGTCTCAGTTCATGGATCAGCCGAATCCGCTGGCCGAGCTTACACATAAACGCCGTCTCTCAGCCCTGGGCCCGGGCGGGTTGTCACGTGAGCGTGCCAACTTCGAAGTCCGCGACGTTCATTCATCACACTACGGCCGCATGTGCCCGATCGAGACACCTGAAGGACCGAACATCGGCTTGATTAACTCGCTCGCGACCTATGCCCGTGTTAACCGTTATGGCTTCATCGAAACCCCTTATCGTGTCTACGACAAACAGAAGAGAATTGTCACTGAAGAAGTGCGCTATCTGACGGCCGATGAAGAGGACTATTACTACATTGCCCAGGCCAACGAGCCTCTGGGTGAAGATGGTCGTTTCCTCGAAAAGAAGATTCTCAGCCGTTATCTGGATAAGTTTATTGAGATTGAGCCGAAACAGGTCGACCTCATGGACGTTTCGCCGAAACAGCTGGTTTCAGTTGCGACTGCTTTAATTCCGTTTCTTGGCAACGACGATGCCAACCGTGCTCTCATGGGCTCGAACATGCAGCGTCAGGCAGTGCCGCTGATTAAGACCGAATCGCCTATTATCGGTACTGGTATGGAATACCGTGCTGCCAAAGACTCGGGAGTCTGCGAAGTCGCTAAAAATGACGGTACAGTCGAGTATGTCGATGCCAGCAAGATTACGGTCCGTACCGGTCGCTCCAGCTTTGATAATTATGGTCTGACAAAATATCAGCGCTCTAACCAGGGCACCTGCATCAATCAGCGTCCGCTCGTGCGCAAAGGCGATAAAGTCAAGGCAGGGGATATCCTTGCTGACGGTCCTTCAGTTGACAATGGTGAAATGGCTCTCGGCCGCAACGTGCTGATCGGCTTCATGACCTGGGAAGGTTACAACTACGAAGACGCCGTCCTGATCAATGAACGTCTTGTCCGCGATGATGTTTACACCTCAATCCATATTGAGGAATACGAGTGTGAAGCGCGTGACACAAAGCTTGGGCCGGAAGAGATTACCCGTGAAATCCCCAACGTCGGCGATGATTCACTTAAAGATCTGGACGAGTCCGGTATTATCCGCATTGGTGCTGAAATGCACGCCGGTGACATCATTGTTGGTAAAGTAACACCCAAGGGTGAAACCGAGCTGACTGCTGAAGAACGCCTCTATCGGGCTATCTTCGGTGAAAAGATACGTGAAGTCCGCGATACTTCTGTACGTGTCCCGCATGGTGAATCCGGTATCGTAGTTGATGTCAAGGTCTTCGATCGTGAAAACGATGATGATCTGAAGCATGGCGTCAACAAACTGGTTCGCGTCTATATTGCTCAGAAACGCAAAATCTCGGTCGGTGATAAAATGGCCGGTCGCCACGGCAACAAGGGCGTTATTTCCCGTATCCTGCCGGAAGAGGATATGCCTTTCCTGCCTGACGGAACCCCGCTGGATATCGTACTCAACCCGCTGGGCGTACCTTCACGTATGAATATCGGCCAGTTGCTCGAGGTTCACCTTGGCCGTGCCGCCAGCATGCTTGGCTGGAAAGTCGCCACACCTGTTTTCGACGGCGCCACGGAAGATGACGTAATTGAAGCCTTCAAACTGGCCGGAATGGACGATGACGGCAAAACCGTACTTTATGACGGCCGCACCGGCGATCCTTTTGAAAACAGGATCACAGTCGGAATTATGTATTACTTGAAGCTGCTGCACCTTGTCGATGACAAAATTCACGCACGCTCCATTGGTCCTTACTCACTGG
>CAZOMW010000022.1:0-8940 GCA_964581135.1 uncultured Oscillospiraceae bacterium | reverse complement strand
GGGCGGTAAAGCTCAGTTCGGCGGTCAGCGCTTTGGTGAAATGGAAGTCTGGGCGCTCGAAGCTTACGGTGCCAGCTACACACTTCAGGAGATCCTGACAGTAAAATCGGACGATATTACCGGCCGTACTAAAACCTATGAAGCGATCGTTAAGGGCGAGAGTGTACCGGAAGCCGGTGTGCCTGAATCCTTTAAGGTCCTGGTCAAGGAACTGCAGAGTCTGGCGCTTGATGTCCGCATCTATACAAGCGAGAGTGAATTGCTCGACATCAAGGAATCCGTTGATGAAGAAGTTGATGCAGTGGATATTGATCCGGCCCGCCTGATGGAAATGGGTTCTGACCAGATCGCTGAAGATTTCGCTGCCCGCGGCTTTACCGAGGGCACGCTTGATGAAGAGGGCGGCATAACTCTTGATCTTGAAATCGACCCCGACAATGAGGCAGTGTCAGATGAGGCCTGAGGCTTCTTTGACGATGATAATTCGTGATCGATTTGACCCGCTTGAATTCGTCACTTCACTACTGCACATGCCCCCTATGGAAGGAGACGGCACTTCATGTTTGAAATGAATCATTTTGAAGCGATCGGCATCGCTTTAGCTTCACCTGAGAAAATTCTCGAATGGTCTCGCGGTGAAGTCAAAAAGCCGGAAACCATAAACTATCGTACACTTAAACCGGAACGGGACGGCCTGTTCTGTGAAAAAATATTTGGACCGACCAAAGACTGGGAATGTCATTGCGGTAAATACAAAAAAATCCGCTACAAGGGCATCGTCTGTGATCGTTGCGGCGTTGAAGTCACCAAATCCAAAGTTCGCCGTGAACGTCTCGGCCACATCAAGCTTGCGGCGCCTGTTTCCCACATCTGGTACTTCCGCGGTATTCCGAGTCGCATGGGCCTTATTCTTGACATGAGCCCGCGCAATCTGGAGAAAGTACTCTATTTTGCTGCCTACATCGTTATCGACCCCGGAAATACGCGCTTCACCCAGCGTGAAGTCATCTCCGACCGTCAGTATCGTGAAGCTATTGAAGAATTCGGCAAAAACACTTTCAAAGCCAAAATGGGCGCGGAAGCAATCAAGGAAATACTTGCGGCCATAGATATTAACGAGATGGCAGCCAGTCTGCGTGAAGACTTCCAGACTGCCACCGGTCAGAAAAAAGTTCGAATAATCAAACGCCTTGAGGTGGTAGAAGCCTTTAAGAAATCAGGCAACCGTCCTGAATGGATGGTGCTCGATGTACTGCCGGTACTGCCTCCCGAGCTGCGTCCGATGGTACAGCTGGACGGCGGCCGCTTCGCGACCTCTGACCTCAACGACCTTTACCGTCGTGTAATCAACCGTAATAACCGGCTTAACAAGCTGCTGCAGCTGGGCGCGCCGGAGATTATCGTTCGCAATGAAAAGCGCATGCTGCAGGAAGCAGTTGACGCCCTGATTGACAACGGCCGCCGCGGCCGTCCTGTCACAGGCGCCGGCAATCGTGCCCTGAAATCACTTTCTGACATGCTGAAGGGCAAACAGGGCCGCTTCCGCCAGAACCTGCTTGGTAAACGTGTTGACTATTCCGGCCGCTCAGTTATCGTTGTCGGTCCGGAACTCAAACTGCACCAGTGCGGTCTGCCCAAAGAAATGGCTCTTGAACTTTTCAAGCCTTTTGTAATGAAGGAAATCGTTCAGGCCGGGCATGCTCAAAACATCAAGACAGCCCGCCGCCTGGTTGATCGTGCCAATGATACTGTCTGGGACACACTGGAGGAGGTCATTAAGGACCATCCCGTGCTGCTTAACCGCGCTCCGACCCTGCACCGACTCGGTATTCAGGCTTTTGAGCCGGTTCTGGTTGAAGGCCGTGCCATCAAGCTGCACCCTCTGGTTTGTACTGCTTACAATGCCGACTTTGACGGTGACCAGATGGCTGTACATGTACCGCTGTCAGCGGAGGCACAAGCCGAAGCTCGTTTCCTGATGCTTTCAGCCAACAACCTGCTTAAACCGCAGGATGGCAAACCGGTTACAGTTCCTACACAGGATATGGTTCTGGGCTGCTATTACCTGACAATTGACAAAGAAGACGTTAAAGGCGAAGGCAAATTTTATGGTTCGCTTGATGAGGCGATCATGGCTTATGACGAACATGAGCTGGATCTGCATGCCGCCATCTCCATTCGCTGCGAGCGAAAGTATGGTGAACGTAAAGTAACCGGTCTGGTTAAGAGTACGCTGGGGCGCTTCATCTTCAACGAAATCATTCCGCAGGATCTTGGTTACCATGACCGCAACAATCCTGAAAATGACCTGAAACTTGAATGCGACTTCCTGATCGGTAAAAGAGAGCTGGGTCAGATAATTGAACGCTGCATCCGGATACACGGAATTTCCACTACCTCGGAAATACTGGATGCGATCAAATCTCTCGGATTCCACTATTCAACCAAGGGCGGCATCTCGATCGGCATTTTTGATATGATCGTACCTGACGTCAAAAAGAAGTATGTCACTGAAGCTGAAGCCAAGGTTGACGACATTGCGGCCCGCTACATGCGCGGTCTGACCGATGATGAAGGCCGCTACCGTGAAACCGTCCGCATCTGGCGCGATACAACCGATAAAATTACCGAAGCTCTGAAGCAGAACCTCGGTAAGTTCAACCCGGTTTACATGATGTCGCAATCCGGTGCCCGCGGTAACATTAATCAGATTAAACAGCTGGCCGGTATGCGCGGCAACATGAGCGATACCTCAGGTAAAACAATCGAAATTCCGATTAAGTCAAACCTGCGTGAAGGCATGAACGTTCTGGAGTTCTTTATCTCCAGCCATGGTGCCCGTAAAGCTCTGTCGGATACCGCGCTTAAAACCGCCGACTCTGGTTACCTGACCCGCCGACTTGTTGACGTCGCGCAGGATGTTATCATCCGCGAATCCGACTGCCACACTGAAGACCATATTACGGTCGGTGAAGTTGTTGTCGGCACCGGTAAAAACAACATGGTGGTCAAGTCTCTGGCTGACCGGATCGACGGCCGTTACGCTGCCATCGACATCGTGCATCCGGACACCGGGGAAGTGCTGGTTGAAAAGAACACAATAATCCGTGATCCGCAGATTGAAGCCATTAAGAAAGCCGGCTTGAAGCAGGTTCCGATCCGTTCGGTTCTTTCCTGCCGCGCCCGCTATGGCGTCTGTGCCCATTGCTATGGCCTCAACCTGGCGACAAACGAGCCTGCAGTCGGCGGTGAAGCTGTCGGCATTATGGCCGCCCAGTCCATCGGTGAGCCCGGAACCCAGCTGACGATGCGTACCTTCCATACCGGTGGCATCGCCTCCAGTGAAGATATTACTCAGGGCCTGCCGCGTGTTGAGGAACTTTTCGAAGCCCGCAAGCCTAAAGGCCAGGCGCTGATAGCTGATCATGACGGTGTTATCAAAATTGAAGAAACCGGCAAGCGCAAACGTGATCTCACGATAACCGCCGCTGACGGCAACACAACTGTGCACCCGGTACCGCTTTCCTCGCAACTGCTGGTCAGCACCGGCGATACAGTTGAAGCCGGCGACCTGATGACTGAAGGCTCAGTCAATCCACATGACATTATGCGGGTCAAAAATGTACTCGGAGTTCAGAAGTATATCCTGAGCGAAGTACTGAAGGTCTACAAAAACAACGGTGTTGAAATTAACGACAAGCATATTGAGATTATTACCCGTCAGATGATGCGTAAGGTTCGCGTTGACGATCCGGGTGAAACTGATTTGCTGACAGGCTCAATGGTTGACATGTTTGACTTTGAGGACGCTAATGTTAAAGCCCAGACCCGCGGACTGACTCCGGCCAGCGGCAAACGCGTATTACTGGGTATCACCAAGGCCTCACTGGCAACCGATTCTTTCCTTTCAGCTGCTTCCTTCCAGGAAACAACGCGTGTCCTTACAGACGCTGCGGTTAAAGGCAAAATCGATCCGCTGCTCGGCCTTAAAGAAAATGTCATTATCGGTAAACTGATCCCTGCTGGAACCGGTATGCCGGAATATCGCAATATTACTCCTGTACCAATGGTTGAGCAAAACTTCGGGTTGATTGAAGAACAAGGCTCCTGAACAGCCTTAAATCACACCAGAAAATAAAAGAGAGAGGGTGGTCCTGCAAAAAGGACGCCCTCTTTTTTTTAGGGCGCCATGCATGGCGCCTCATTACGTCTGGCGTGGCTGATCGTGAAAGCCGCTAGAAGCCCGACAGTTTTTACAAAGCCTGTCAAGTCTTGCCGGATCCGGTTAATCCTGTTCGGTGCTTTTGTCAGGCTCAGCAACGAGCTCACCGGCTTCAACATTCGGAGGATATACATTATTTTGAGGATATTTATTTGTTAATTTTTGACAATAGCTGATCAGAGCCTGAGCCGAAATAGGTAAATCCGTCAGACCAAGCAGATAATCAGTAGAGACATTGTAGAAGACCGCAATGCGGATTAACGTTTCCAGGTCAGGCTGACGCTTGCCCAGTTCATAATGGGCATAGGTGCCGCGATTTATCGGCAGGCGCTGTGCTAAGCTTTCCTGCGTCAGGTCGTTTTCGAGACGCAGTTGCTTGAGCCTCTGCGGCAGTAGCATGACAGACCCTCCGTGCGGATTTAATCGGGCCTATCATATGTCGCATTATGTTACAAGACAAACAAATGTAGCGAATCAGTACAATGTTGTGATATTCAAGTACTGAAAACTGTGCTTTTCAGCTATCTGTTTATAGAATCAGAGGGTCCAGGCGCGGCGGTGCCGCTTGACCGTAAACAGCAGCGCGTCCCGGATACTGCCGCAACAGCAGGTTTACAAGTTCAGCATCACCGGCAAAAGCAAGTGGCTGAGTGACTGAAAGGCTGATTTCTGCCAGGCCAGTCAGAATCTGTTCGTAATCATGCGTACCCAGCCGGCGAAAATCAAGCAGAATCCCTTCGGGTTCATCCTCCTGAGCTGTAAATACATCATCCGGGAAGTTTGCCGGTGAAGTCACTTCAACAATGGTGAGTTGACCGATATCAGATAATTCAAGAACTTCGCGGGCAGAACAGATTCTGGCACCCGGGGGAACGGGATCGAAAGAGGCAGTATACAGAGACAGTGCGGCGTCGCTTAAGCTGCGAATATGCCCGGGTCCTGTTCCGCAGCAACCTCCCAGAAGCCTGATCCCGCCTTTGATGGCTGGCTTCATGGCCTCAGTAAAGGATTCAGGCGCCAACGGGAATATTGTTTTACCATCCATTAAACAGGGCAGGCCGGCATTAGGCTTAAGCAGCAAAGGCAGATTTGATTCCACAAGTAAGGGCAATAAAACCTCAGAGAGCTTGTCAGGCCCAAATGAGCAGTTAAAGCCGAAAGCGTCGGCGCCGGCAGCCTGGAGTGATAACAATGCTGCCAGCGGCAGATCACCTGCCAGTGTCCGGCCGTTCTCCGCTAAAGTCAGCGAGGCGATCACAGGGAGGTCACAGCGATCGCGGACAGCCAGAACAGCGGCACGTGTTTGCGCCAGGTCAAGCATGGTTTCGACGATAAACAGATCTACTCCGCCTGCCAGTAAACCGTCGACTTGCTCACCATAAATTTCAATCAGTTCTTCGAAATTCAGGTCTCCTGCCGGGTAGAGAAACTGACCCGTTGGCGCAAGATCGCCTGCAATGTACAGATTTTTCCCGGATTTAGCAGCGCAGGTATCACGCACTTTTGCCGATATTTCCGCTACCTGCTGATTGATAGCGGCTACGGAACTTGTTGCTGAAAGCTCACTGTCGAGCTTGTAGCGATTGGCACCGAAGGAGAAGGCGATGACAATATCCGAGCCGCTCTCATAGTAACTTGTCTGCAACTCGACTAGAGCCTCAGGATTCTCCAACAGCCAGCGGGTAGGGCAGCAGCCGGCTGTCAGTCCGTGTTCCTGCAGCCAGGTACCTGTAGCGCCATCAAGAATCAAAGGTTTTTTTTCGATAAGTGTCCGGAATTCCATGCGATTCATTCAGATACCTCCATCTGACTGGTGTCGAGCAGATGCACTTCGGCAAAATGATCAGTGAATGATAAAGCGGCAGCTGAAAACGGCACACCGTTAGGATTTAAGGTAAGTCCGCTCAAACGGGAGCTGACCAGGATTATTTCCGGATGCTGAAACGCGACAACCGCATTGACGGACTGACCTTCCCGAAAAGTCTCCAAAACAGCTCCCTGCGGCAGACGGTTATCTGTCGCGGCAGGCAGTAACAGCAGCTGGTATGTGTTGAGGGCAGAGCGGTTTACAAGCTCAGGCCATGATAACGGCTGCAGCTCAACGGGCTGTCTTGCTGATTCCAGCCGTTGCTTAATTAATCCAGCGTTGGCTGTCTGTTTGTGGCTTATTGTATCTTCAATTCCTGCAAAATAAGCCAGTTTGATTTTTTCTGTGCTGTTGATACTGATTGTGTTTTGATTCTGACCACTTGCTATTGCCAGTAATGCCGCCAGATGATCCTGATCAGCAGGTAACCCGTTATTACCCGGATCTGGTGTTATCAACAGATATTGATCTACTCGCGCTGATTCGTAATATGCATAAGCCGGCAGGCGGGCAACGCGTGACTTTATCCGTTCATCCCAGTCGTGCCGGACTATATCGAGAGAGCCTGCTTCCAACAGCGGATATTTTTCATCGGATCCAACCTGAATCTGTTCGATTTGTTCAATCTCGCCGGCATAGCCTGCGCGCAGACCAAGCAAGCGCCTGTCGTCACCGACATTCAGCAGCTCGTATGCGCCGCTGCCTTCAGGCGCCAGCTTCCGACGCCCCATTTCGTAAACACTGTTAATGTCAACATTATAATAATCATACTTCAGAATGCCTATTGTCAGCAGCTTATAATCAAAATCTGTTACCTCTGGTTGAAAGACTATGACAACCGTTGAAGCATCTTTGTCAGATTCAAGCGTTTTAACCTCACTGATATCATTGAAGCGGCCGGCCAGCGGACCATCGTAGGAAGGAGATAGCAAACAGTTGTAGGTAAATGCTACATCCCTGGCATTTACGGCGCGTCCATCGCGCCAGGTATGATCAGGCTGCAGCTTAACAGTCAGCGTCCCGGCCGCCGGATCGGGTTTGATATCAGCGGCCAGAATCAGTTCAGGCTCGCCAGCCGGATCCAGTCGCAGCAAAGGTTCAAATATTAATGCAATCGCATCCTGATCCGCGTCGCCACCGCCATACAAAGGGTTGATCTGACCAAAAGGATCACCCACGCCTATAGTTACGGTGCGGCCGCGCCTAAAGGCTGCTGCTGGTAAAGCCGAAATACTGCCTTCCGGACGCTCGCCTGTCAGGCCAGATGTTTCAGCTGGCAGTATTGAAGCAGTTGAAGAGGTGTTTCCTGTCAAGTCGGGTGCTGTAGTCTGCGAGGCTGTAGATATACTGGCCAGTAATAAAGGCCTTATTATCCAGAATGCGGCTATCAGAACAATCAGAATGACTGCCAGCAGAATCATTGACCAGATAAAGCGGTGCCCTTGGAAATTTTGTTCAGTCTTATTTTCCCGTTTTCTGTTTTTCACTTAAGTATCTCCCAATGCAAAAAGTGTAATCAATTATAACATAAGCAGTTGACAGGCTGACTGTGCATAGACTTAGGAAAGTACGAAGAGCTGACGAACCGGCGACAGTATAATCCGATACAGCCTGTCCGCAGTATCCGCAGGTTTACAGCAGATTCTATGATTATTATCCGGTTTTCGCTTGACGAAATACCTGAATGGTTTATAATTAATAGTGAACATCAAAGAAAGTCAAAGTCAAAGTCAAAATAAAAACACTCCGCAGAGTGATATTTTTTTGCCGGAGAGGGGGAAGACCGATGGCTAGAATCAGTGATTTGATTGAAGTATTAATCAAGCAAATGATCGAAGAGAATGACGGTATGGTTGAAATCACCCGCGCTGAACTGGCGGATCAAGTCAATTGTGTGCCGTCGCAGATTACGTATGTTCTGTCGACCCGTTTCAGTTGCGGACAAGGATATCTCGTTGAAAGCCGACGTGGCGGTGGTGGCATGATTCGGATTCGCCAGGTTGAACTGCCGACAACGGAAAGCTATATCGCGCATACCGTGAAACACCTCGGAACAGCTATGTCACAACATCAGGCGGATATTCTGTTGCGTAATATTTTTGATAAGAAACTTATAAACATGCGGGAAGCGCGCTTAATTAACGCTGCAATTTCCGACCGGGCACTGGCGCTCAGCGATATTGAGAACCGTGATCGTCTGCGGTTGAATATATTCAAACATATGTTAACCAGTCTGATAGTCCGTGATGCCAGCTCCGGATTCAGTATCAAAAAGCAAGGAGGAATGCAGTAATGAAATGTGATCGTTGCCAGCAAAATGAAGCATCTGTACACATATCACAAACCGTAGACGGCGAGCACACTGAGCAGAATCTCTGCCAGTCATGCGCGCAGGACGAGGGTATTAAGTCCCAGTTTCAGAATTTCTATTCGCCTTTCGGCAGCCTTTTCGGCAGCAGTATATTTAATACGACCGGCGGCATTCCGGCCTTTGGCGGCTCAGCCACAGCCACCGGCAGCCAGTTAGTTTGTAAAAACTGCGGGACTACCTTTGAAGGATTCCGTAAATCAGGTTTGTTCGGTTGTCCTCAATGCTACGAAAGCTTTCGCGAAAAACTGGATCCGGTTTTACGTCGTGTCCAGGGCGGCACCCGTCATGTAGGCAGGACAGCCTGCAAAACCGCGGAATCAAAGGAGCAGTTAATGCTCAAAGCTAAAATTGAAGAGCTGCGCAAGAACCTCACTGACGTTGTTAAGCTCGAGCAATATGAAGAAGCTGCCCGTCTGCGTGATGAAATCCAGATTTTAAATACGCGGCTTTGTGAACAGCAGGAGCTGGAAGCACAAAAAA
>CAZOMW010000021.1:0-23088 GCA_964581135.1 uncultured Oscillospiraceae bacterium | reverse complement strand
CGAATGAGCCGATGCTGTTTACCAAATCGGATGCAAACGATGGTATGCGCTGAATTAAATCGGTCAGCATTATCTGAATCTGGTTCAGAATAGCTTGAATTGTATCCTCGTTAATGAAGCCGACTCCACTGCTGATCTGGCTCAGAAAGCGTTCCAGGGACCCTGCCAGCTGCTCTACGAGGTTAGTATCACGGACAAATGAGGTAAGATAAGTTGCTAAACTGCGGATCTGGCTGATCGCAATAAAGATTACACCAACTGCTAAACCAAATAACAGGATAACTATCAGGAAGTAAATGAAGATGGTCAGACCAGTGCTTTCCGGCCAGGGTGCCAGCAGCCTTCGCTTTTTTCCTGTTGAGGACTTTGCAGGCTGCCCTCCTGGCATCGCATCCTGAATAGTCTGTTCGGGTAATTCTGAAGGCTCTGTTATGGCGGATTCATCATCGTTCCGGGATGAACCGGAGCGTCTTATTTTCACCAATCTTACAATTAGATTACTCAAAGTAATGGCCGTGTGCGCCAGAATAAAACCGATTACAAATGGCAGAGTAAGAATCAGGATCCTGATTCCGAACATCAGACTGAGAATAATTAAAGCTGTTATTAAAAGATACTTGATTATCCTCAGAATAGTTGAGGCATCACGGCGCAGACGGTCAGGGCTTTCCATAAACGGCTCTCCTTTGCAGAATCACTTGTTTGTCGGCGCTGACAAAAATCTGATTAATCAGGTACCAGCACGAAATTCCGGAAGCAATCATTTTCAGCAGTTTCAAGGCACAGTAATATCAAATCTCAGCAGTTTCAGGGGTTAAAATATCTGAATATTATTGTAGCAATCAGCAGGATTATTGCCAACACGAAAAGCAGGTCAAACGGGGAGCGGTAATGCCGTCGGTGCTGATATTCAGGTGCCGGTTTACTGGCGATCAGGCTGATTATAGGAATCAGCACCACAGCGGCCAGGAAGCTGGCCGTTAATGATGCATAAAGCAGCGAGCGGCTGAACTGATCACCTGCCGGCCCCAGCTGCTGAGTGTAACGCGGCAGCCAGGCTGTCAGCAACGCCAGGGTAGCATTCATCGATGTATGCGCCAGAATCGGCGGCAGCAGGCTGCCGGAACGGCTGCGAATCAGGCCCAGCAGCAAGCCGGCCAGAAAAGGAGCTGCGATAAAAGCCGGATCTGTATGAAAGGCCGTGAATGCCAGAGCCTGCAGAAAAATTGTCATCGCCTCGCCGGATCTCCGCAGCAGACTGGCCTGAATCAGACCACGGAACATCAGTTCCTCGCAAAGCGCGGGCAGCAATACAGAAATAATCGCGATCAGAATCAGCTCTGCTGTTGAACGGGCAGTCGGGTCGAACCGGAAAGCAGTTGTCGGACTGGCAGGAAAGTTTATGCCTGTACTGGTAAGCAGAAAGAGCACGAGGTTGTTCATGCCTGTGAGCACAATAGCTGTCGGTATGCCGGCCATAAAACCAAGAAAGAGACTGCCGGGCTGGGCCTGCACTCCCAGTACCTGAGCCGGCTGGATTCTGAGGATCAGCATGACAAGAACTGATGGCAGAAGTATGAAGCCGCCTTGCATCAGCAATGCGCCCCTGGCAGCACCTGTCACGTCAGAACTGTCAAACCAGGCTCTGATGTAGGGAAGAGAAGCCAACAGCATCGTGAACAGCATCACCAGCAGTGCGTGCCAAAGTAATACAGCGCCGGCCGCGAGGCCGATCAGTGAACCATCTCGCCCCCCGGTTCGTTCCAGTCGGGTTTTGCTGCTGGAATCTGCTGCGTTCATTGTCCGGCGCGTTCGCATAAATTATTCCTTCAATTCATCAGCGTAGAATAAGACCTAAATAAGCCTGAATCAACTTGTCGATCAGGCCAGGACAAAGCATCAGAATAAGTACTGAAATCGCGATAAAAGGACCGAAAGCCATGGCGTTGGGATCATCAACAGGGTCTGGATCAGCATCTGAATCAGGATAATCAGCACGAACAGACTCAGATGGTTCAATCAGATCAGTTTCAGCGTCAATGTCAGCGCAGCTGAGCTGCTCAGGCGCATCAGTCTTTTCTATTCGCCGCTCGGCAAGTTTATTACGAATCAGCAAGGGGACAGCTATTACGGCCGCTGTTAAGAAAGCCAATAGCAGTAAATGCGGCAGACGGCCCCAACCAACCAGCAAACCGGCTACAGCGATCATTTTCACATCGCCCATACCCATGGCATCGCGGCGCAGAAGCAGTTGACCTATCAGGCCGATAAGCAGTAATGAACCGCCGGCGACAATACCGGCCAGTACAGGCTTGCCGAAAGCAACCGGCCAGGGTGTTCCGGCGAGCCCTTCACCGACTATTTTGATTAGAGCCGGAAGCACCAACGCCAGAGTAAGCTGGTCAGGAATAATTCTGGTCTTCCAGTCGGAGACAAGAATAAGCAACAGAATCGGGATAGCCAGCATTGCCGCTGCCCTTTGCCAGCCGTTTGATATTTGTGGTATCAGTGCATAAAGCAAACCGGTCAAGATAATCAGGAACAAGCCCTGAGGCAGCAACGGTAATGCTCTGCGCTCCGCGAACCCTGCCGGTATTTCGGTTTCATCATAATCAAGCAGCCAGGAATCCGGCATCAACTGAAAAGCTTTATACGCGATCAAGCCGGCGGCAAGGCCGGCAGCACTGAATGGGATCAGATCAGTAAAAGAAAACAATTTGTCACCTCGACTGCTGCTACATAAGGAGGCTGGATATTGATTACTTAATACAGGATATAGTTATTTTACATTTAATAACAAGTGTTGACCACTGACCGCAAAATTATTCTGGACGCCTGCTTATCCGCAGGCTGACGCCATAGATATCCCCTTGATTGACCGTGCACTTGTTGATGAAGTAGAATGATCTCCAGTGACGCACCGTTAATGCTACGTTATGTGGTATTGACAATCTGATGGGAAAACCCTGTAAGCCGGCATTTACCGGCCATTTGGAGGATATAAATGACCAAGATACCACATCTGGAGGCTCAAATCCGCCATCAACTGTTGGCTGAAGCTGCCCGTAACCCCGAGGCTGCTTCTCTGCATGACTACTGGATGGCGCTCGGGCGCACCTTTATCGCCTACATCGCTGATGATTGGGCCAAAACCAAAGAAAAATACGAAAAAGGCAGACAAGCGCATTATTTTTCAGCGGAATTTCTGGAAGGCCGCTCCTTGTTGAATAATCTGGTTAATACCGACCTGTCGACAGAAGTTAAAGATACCGTAAGCAGGATGGGGCGTGATCTTAACGAAATACTTGAGGTTGAAATTGACCCTGGTCTGGGAAATGGTGGCCTGGGCCGCCTGGCTGCATGCTTCCTGGATTCCTGTGCTACCGACGACCTGCCCGTGACCGGCTATGGTATTCTTTACCGCTACGGTCTGTTCCGACAGAAAATCGAAAACGGCTTTCAGAAAGAATATCCTGACGCCTGGATGGAGGAAGGTTACCCCTTTATTATCCGGCGTGAAGAAGAACGCGAACTCGTGCATTACAAAGACATGGATGTATACGCGGTTCCTTATGACCTGCCGATAACCGGCTATGGCACTGCCAATGTTAATACACTTCGCCTCTGGAAAGCTGAGCCGGCTGAAGAATTTGACTTCAATCTGTTTAATTCTCAGCGTTTTGACGATGCTGTAGTCGAACGCAACCGGGTTAATGATATTTACCGGGTGCTTTATCCCAACGATTCTTCGTACGATGGCAAAGTGCTGCGTGTACGTCAGCAGTATTTCTTTGTTTCCGCCTCTTTGCAGTCAATCGTTCGCCAATTTGAAAGAGTACATGGCAATGACTGGGTCAGGTTCTCAGACTTCCATGCTGTCCAGCTTAATGATACCCACCCGGTAATCGGCATTCTGGAGCTGATGCGGATTCTGACACAGGAAAAAAACCTGGAATGGAACACTGCCTGGGATGTTACCAGAAAAACCTTTGCCTATACCAATCACACAATTCTGGCAGAAGCCTACGAAAAGTGGGAAGTGGGGATTTTTCAGTTTCTATTCCCTGATCTGCTGGATATTCTTTACCGCATCAACGATATGTACTGTTCCGAGGCTATGGCAGCAGGCTTCAATAGTCATGAAATCAGCGAAACCGCCCCCTTTGGTAACGGCCGGATTCGTATGGCCTGGCTTGCCTGTTATGGCTCGTTTTCGATTAATGGCGTTGCCGCTATGCACACCAGTATCCTGAAGAATGAAACCCTGCAGTATTTCTACCGTCTTTGGCCGGAAAAGTTTTCTAACAAGACCAATGGCGTCACCCCGCGACGCTGGCTGCGGATGTCAAACCCTAAACTGGCCGGATTTCTGACTGAACTACTGGGTAATGAAGACTGGGTTACCGATCTCAGCCGGCTCGGGGAACTGGAAAATTTCAAGAATGATGAAGCGGTGATGACCAGACTGCTTGCCATCAAACATGAAAACAAGGTCTCGCTGGCTGAATTCATTCAGAAAACAGAGGGCATTAAAGTCAATCCCGATGCGATTTTCGATATTCAGATCAAACGTCTGCATGAGTACAAGCGGCAGCTGCTTAATGCCCTTTTAATATTGGATGACTACTTTATGCTTAAGGCAAATCCGAAGGCAGATTACACACCGCGGGTTTGTATTTTCGGTGCCAAAGCCGCACCCGGCTATTTCCGGGCTAAAGCCATCATCAAATTCATCAACGAAATCGCCAGACTGGTAAACAGCGATCCGGCTATAGGTGACCGCCTGAAAGTAGTCTTCCTGCAAAACTACAATGTTTCCTGCGCCGAGCGTCTGTTCTCCGCTGCCGACATTTCCGAGCAGATATCTACTGCAGGCATGGAAGCATCCGGCACCGGCAACATGAAGTTCATGATGAACGGCGCCATAACGCTGGGCACGCTTGACGGGGCAAATGTAGAAATTCTGGAGGAAGTCGGTGCAGAGAACTGCTATATCTTCGGCTGTCGTGCCAACGACTTGGCCGCTACGCGGGAGTATTACAACCCGCATTGGCAATATTACAATATTCCCGGCCTTAAGCGCTGTCTGGACACACTGATCGACGGCACATTCAGTGACAGCGGCACAGGCATGTTCAATGATCTTTACAATTCATTGCTTACCGGCTCCAACTGGGAACCGGCAGACGTTTTCTATGTTCTGGGCGATTTTGACGATTACCGCAAGACTCATCGGATTATCGAAAAGGCATATAGAGACAAGTCGGAATGGGCTCGCAAATGCTGGCTCAATATTGTTCGCAGCGGCCGCTTCAGTTCGGATCGTACTATCAGTGAATATGCGTCAGAAATCTGGCGTGTTCAGGCATCGCCGATCAGCGAAGGCTGAATTTTCAACCTGAAACCTGACTCAGCTGAATCCGATGTTTAATTACGTCTGGGTTCAGCTGAGTTTTTCATTCAGCGGCTTTCAAACAAATAAGACCGGCCGCAACGTTCAGCCTTGTTCTTCCGGCTCCACGACCAGCTCAAGCAATGCTAGCTCCGGCAGGGAAAACAGGCGGAAAGGCAGCCAGACACAGCCTAAGCCGCGCGAAATATACCCCTTAAAGCCGCGCAGGCTGAAGCTGCCGCGGGTAATGCCAAGGCGGGGCAGCCGGTCGTGCCGCAGCAACTTGAATTCCAGTTTGAAAGGTGCGTAAATCTGGCCGCCATGAAAGTGACCAGCCAGTAAAAAGTCAGCTCCATTGTGCGGCAGTTCCAGCACCGCGTCAGGATTGTGCACCAGCACTATGTGAATATCCCCGGTACCGTAATTGTCAGCATTTAAGGGCGATTGCTGTGTCGAAGGATAATGCAGCCGGTTTTGTTTACTGCCGGAATGCTGACCTGCCAGCCCGCTGATTAAGACGCTGGTACCATCAGCCAGTCCGAAAAGCCGTTGTTCGTTCAGCAGTACATCCAGACCTGCCGCCTGCATCACAGAAATGGCTCGCGGTCCGTCATGATTCCCCGGCACCGCCAGGAAAGGTATTCCGGCCGTATTTAGTTCCGCTGCCAGATAATCCACAAACGGTTTTGCCTGCTCTGCTTTCTGGTCGTTTCCGGTCAGATCGCCGGCAAAGAACACCAGATCAACCGGCTGTCGCTTTATTTCTGCTGCAACCTGTGCCGGTTTTATCCAGAGTTTATCAGCATGCAGATCGCTGAACAACGCGACGCGAATACTTCGTCTGTCATTGCCTCTGTTGCGATTTGCCGTTAATGTCTGTCTGGTTACCGCCAGATGCCGTGGCTCATATAAACCTCGTGCTAAAGCAGCGCCGCCGAGTATTGCCAGCGCTATCAGCAGATAATGCCAAAATTCCAATTTTTTGTTGCCTTTCCAGTTTGTTCACTTGATTGTACCAGTTCAAAGTCGAGCGGTCGGCCTCTTTGTCGTTATATTAATTGCATAACCAAATCAGCTGTGGCTATAATTGGAGCATTCATAGCCGCTGCGGTTGGAAATAAAGTATCAACCGCGACTGTGGAACATCCGATCACTGAGAATAACAGGAGTAATAAAAATGGCAGAGAAAAAAGAGTTTAAATACGAACTTATTCGTACTTTTGGTGTCCTGAGCACAAATCAGCGTAATGGCTGGAGCCGTGAAGTCAATCTCGTCAGTTGGAATGAAGCCCGTCCCAAAATAGATATTCGTGATTGGGCGCCTGACCACAGCAAGATGGGCAAGGGTGTCAGCATGACAACTGAAGAAATCGCAGTGCTGCGTGAAGTACTGGCCGAAATTGATCTGGACAGCCTCAGCGAAGAATAAATCGGGGGCAATCGGCAACCAGCTGTTGAACAGCAAATGTCGCTGCTCACCTGAATAAGCTGCAGGAAGAATTGCTGAGCCGGGTCCTTTCGGCTCAGCCTGATGCCTAAAGCATATTCTGCCGCAGTGTTTCCGGACTCATCGGTGACATATCGCCGATTGCCAGGTCGAAAATCGTGATCGCGCCTGTGCGGCCGCGCTCTTTCATGCGCACGACTGCCCGGACGCAGGCTGCCAGAATGCTCGAGGTAAACTCGGGATTGCTGTCGAGCTTCAGTTCAAGTTCCATAACCTGCCGGGTGCCCGGGGAGGTTTCGCCGCTGCGGATAACAAAGCCGCCATGGGGTAGGCCGCTGTGCTTCTCAGCCAGTTCTTCAGCACTGATAAAGGTCACTTTGGTTTCGTAAGGCTCAAAGTAATCCGGCATTGTCACAATCCGGCGGCGGATTTCTGCCTGATCGGCATCAGGCTCGGTTACAACATAACAGTCACGCCAGTGCTTTTCACGCGCGCTCAGATTTACAGGCTCACCTGAACGGGCCGTTTTGAGTGCCGACTCAATCGGCATTGTATACTGACGAGCGTCAACCACTCCGGGAATCCGGCGGATTGCGTCGGAATGCCCCTGACTGACGCCCTTGCCCCAGAATGTGAAATCGGTGCCGCAGGGGAGCGCGCTATTGAACAGAACGCGTGTCAGCGAAAACAGGCCGGGATCCCAGCCGACAGAAATAAGGGAAAGATTGCCGCCTGCAGTGGCAGCCCTGTCAATGCTGGCAAAGTATTCGGGAATATGGTTGTGGTTATCAAAGCTGTCGATGGTATTGAACCATTTTGCCAGCATCGGCCCCTGCTCCGGCAGATCAGAAGCTGAACCGCCGCATAAAACCATGACATCGATTTTACCACGGTAGGATTCAACTTCATTAAGGTGGATAACCGGCACCCCGGTTTGCGTTTTAACCTGATCTGGCTGGCGTCTGGTAAAGATCGCTGCCAGATTATAATCAGGGTTATGCTGTAACGAGGTTTCAAGTCCGCGTCCCAGATTTCCGTAGCCAACGATGCCAATATTTATCATCTGAATTACTCCCCTTACGATGTTGCATCAACAGCTGTGATTCCTGCTGAAGAGGCTCAAATATGCAAGTTAACAGAAAAATTTTATCACATAGCTCCGCGGTTGTCAGTCCTGCGTGGGTTGTTTAAAATGAGTTAAGCACCGCGGGCGAACCAGCGGCTGCGAGGAGGATTTAATGAAAAGCCAGACCCGTGCCCTGATTGTTTATTTAATCGTATTTGTTCTTTTCAGCACAGCGTTCATGGGACCGTTCAGATATTTTTCCGAGCTTATGATGAAAGCCGCCACAACTCTGACAGGGGTTTTGCCACTGGGAGCAGGCTGGGCCGCTATCACACAGGTTGTTCTGCGCTCACTGTTGCTCACAATGCTGCTGTTGTTCGGGCGCAGTCGTCAAAGCCATTATGTGGCCGCTATCTGCG
Organism: uncultured Oscillospiraceae bacterium; assembly: GCA_964581135.1. Taxonomy (GTDB): domain Bacteria; phylum Bacillota; class Clostridia; order Saccharofermentanales; family UBA5734; genus JAXGXQ01. Next base: position 14,764 of record CAZOMW010000021.1, on the reverse strand, counting down.
CGCTGGTGGGCATGCTGCATCATCTGATCATCGCTGTCACTACCCGCACAATCTATCCGGTATCACTGCCAATAGCAATCGGCCTGGCATTGGCGCTGCTGTTCCTGATTCTACCGAGCAGACGCCCCTCGCTGTGGCTTTCGGATGGATTCATTCTGGCCGTTTCTGTGGGCTTGATATACGATGGTGTACTTGGATCGCTTTTCAACCTGTTGCACCTGAATTCAAATACGTTTGCTCCCTTGTTTGTTCTGCCTGACCAGTCTCTGATCAACCGGCTTGGAGGCCATCTGGGTCTGCCGGCGCTGGTCTGGGCTTTATTGATTGCTGTTCTGGCACTGCTGCCCGTGATTTTGTGGTCGCGAGGCCGACAGAAAGGCTGAGTTGGTGGATTATGGCTGATCAGGAACGTATGCAGGAGTTAAGGGAGCTTATTCAGTACCATAATAAACTCTACTATGAGGAAGACAGCCCCGAGATTTCTGACTACGAATATGACGAGCTTCTGCAGGAGCTGATCGGGCTGGAAGCTGAAAATCCTCAGCTTGTACCAGCCGATTCACCTACGCGCCGGATTGGCGGCAAACCTCGGGCTGAATTCGCGAAATTCAACCATGAAGTGCCGTTGCAAAGTCTGACGGATGTGTTTTCCGAAGCTGAACTGCGAATGTATATTTCCCAATTGACCGAGAATGCCAGAAAACTGGGAGCTGCGGAAGTTGAGTTTGTTGTTGAACGCAAAATCGACGGTTTATCAGTTGCTCTTGTTTATGAGGAGGGCCGTCTGGTCACAGGTGCGACCCGGGGTGATGGTTTTGTTGGTGAAACAATTACTGCCAATCTGCTGACCATCAATAGCCTGCCCCGTACGCTAAAGGATGCTCCAACCCGATTAATCGTGCGCGGAGAGGTTTACATGTCAAACGAAACCTTCCTGCAGCTGAATGAGCAGCAGAGTCGTACCGGCGGCAAAATATTCGCGAATCCCCGCAATGCCGCCGCCGGCTCGCTGCGTATGCTGGACAGCAGCATTACCCGCAGCCGCAAACTGGATGTTTTTATATTCAATGTCCAGCTTAGTGAAGGCCGTGAATTTAAAACTCATGCCGAATCGCTCCGGTATCTGGCGGCAAACGGCTTTCCGGTTTTGCCGGATTATCGCGTCTGCCAGACTGCAGATGAGGTGTGGGCGGAAATTGAAAATATCGGCAGAATTCGCAGCGAACTTCCCTATGGCATTGACGGGGCGGTTGTTAAGCTGAACAACCTGGCAATGAGGGAACTGCTTGGCTCGACCAGTCGGGTACCCCGCTGGGCTGTTGCTTACAAGTACCCGCCTGAACGCAAGGAAACGCAGGTGCTGGCGATCCAGGTACAGGTGGGACGCACAGGCCGCCTGACACCGCTGGCTTTGCTTAAACCGACTCTAATCGCCGGCAGTACGGTTTCCCGGGCAACTCTGCACAACGAAGATTATGTCAGAGAAAAGGATATCCGCGTAGGTGATACCGTTATTATTGAAAAAGCCGGAGACGTTATTCCTGCTGTAGTCAGCGTTGTTTTAGAAAAAAGACCACCGGAGGCAGAACCTTTTGTGATGCCATCGAACTGTCCTGTCTGCGGTTCGCCCGTCAGACGGGAAGAGAATGAAGCTGAAAGCCGCTGCACCGGCGTTGATTGCCCCGCTCAGCTGTTCAGACATATTCTGCACTTCGTGTCCAGAGATGCCATGGATATCGAGGGGATGGGGCCGGCCCTGATCCAGCAGCTTCTGGAGGCCAACCTGATAGCCAGTATTGCTGATATCTACCACCTGCCTGAAAGACGCGCTGATTTACTGAGGCTTGAACGCATGGGGCAAAAGTCTGTTGATAACCTGATCGCGGCAATTGAACGCTCACGTGAAAATCCGCTTGATCGCCTGATCAATGCACTTGGCATCCGTAATGTAGGACGCGAGGCCGCAAGAACCCTCGCCGCTCAATATGATTCAATCGATGCTATTGCGGCTGCTTCCCTGGAAGAACTGGCAGCACTGCCTGATTTCGGCCAGATCACTGCCAAATCGGTTCAGCAGTTTTTTGCTGAGACTCAGACTAAAGAGCTGCTTGAAAAGCTGCGTAATGCCGGCGTACGACTGCAGGGTGCCTCACAGCCGCAGCAGCGCGGTGACGAGCTTGCCGGCAAAACCTATGTACTGACAGGGACTTTACCGGGAATGACCAGGGAAGAGGCCGGGGCGCTGATTATAGCCCATGGCGGCAAGGTCAGCGGCAGCGTTTCAAAAAAGACAACCGCTGTCATCGCCGGTGAGTCTGCCGGCAGCAAGCTGGATAAAGCAATAGCACTGGGGGTACCAGTGCTATCAGAAGCAGAACTGCATGATCTGGTTGGTGAATGACTGTTACGGCAGCACTTCGCGCAGATATTTGTATAAGTGATCGCGAGTGACTGTACTGATGACATGCTCCATTCTGCAGGCATCCTGTTCTGCGGTTTCTTCATCGATGCCCAGGATTTCAACCAGAAAGCGCTTGATCCGTGTATGGCGCCTGAAAATCTCAGCAGCCCGTTCCAGTCCGGGATTTGTCAGTTGAATCGAGCCATAGCGTTCCTGTTCAACAAGCCCCGCTTCACGCAGAATTCCAACTGCCTTATTGACGCTCGCCTTCGAAACCTGCAGGTGTTCTGCCAGGTCAACTGAACGGGTTAAGCCCTGCTCGTCCTGTAGCTCGTAGATGGCTTCGAGGTAATCCTCATTTGCCGCCGAGAGCGCGTATTTGGTTTCCATATAATTACTCTCCTGCCAGTTTGTGTGGGCTTTCAGTTACTGACACCCTGCTGTTCGCAACCGCAACGGGTTTAATCCAGCTCGGGCAGCCGTTACAGCCTGCACAGCTGCTGCCGCAGCCGGGAAGCTGCTCAGGCGCGGGTTTTATTTTATCTGCAGCAGGCCTGGCGGCAGTTTGCTTCTTAACTGTTGTTGAAGCTGAAGCAACTGAATCAGTTTCAGCCGTTATAGTCTGCTTCTGTTGTAATTTACCGGCATCCACTGCTGCGTTTGAAGTCATGCCGACTGGTTCGTCACGCGATTCACTGCAGGAGACTGATTTGCGGCGGATCAGGCGGATAAAGACTGAAATGGTCAGCCAGGCCAGCAGCACTACAATCAGATAAGGCAGCGCGGTTACCAGTTTACCGGACTGGGCTACCAGCAGCGCACCTGCATAAGCTGTTCCTGTCTGGAAAGCGATCGCGCCGACAGTCCAGGCAATGCTGTTCATTTCACGGTGCAAAGCCGCGATCGCGGCGACACAGGGCGTATAGAGCAAAGTAAAGACCATGAAAGCATAAGCCGCCAGCGGGGTAAAGGCGGCTGCGAACTCAGCCGGTGTATAAAGGACGTTCAGCGTTGAAACCACTGATTCCTTGGCGATCAGGCCGGTCAGCAGAGCAGAAGCAGCCTGATAGGTGCCGAAGCCAAGCGGCCGCAGCAGAGGAGCGATAAAACCGCCGATTACACCAATCATACTGTGGTTGGCGTCTGCGGCTCTTTGCAGATTGAAGCTGAAGTTCTGCATGAACCAGATTACGATTGTCATAGACAAAATTAAGGTGCCGGCGCGACTGACAAAATCAAACAAGCGGTCATATACACGCAGGAACAGGGAACGGGCATCCGGCAGACGATAGGGCGGCAATTCGATTACAAAAGCAGATTCCTGCCCTCGCAGAACTGTACGGCTGAGCACGAAAGCGGCCAGAACAGCAACCAGCACACCTATGATATACATGGAAAAGGTAACAATTCCCTTGTTGGCAGCAAAATAAACACTGGCAAATAAGGCATAAATCGGCATACGGGCTCCGCAGGACATGAATGGTGTAACCATAATCGTCAGGCGGCGGTCACGTTCACTATCCAGCGTCCGGGCCGCCATTATAGCCGGCACCGTACAGCCGAAGCCCATCAGCATCGGGATAAAGCTGCGGCCGGAAAGCCCCAGTTTTTGAAACAGTCGGTCGACAACAAAGGCGGCACGGGCCATATAGCCTGTATCTTCCAGCAGTGCCAGGAACAGGAACAGCAACGCGATCTGAGGCAGGAATGTCAGCATGCCGCCAACACCTTTCAGAACACCGTCAAGCAGCAGGGACCGAATCCACTCCGGTGCCAGAGTCCAGGTCAGGAAAGCAGATATGGCGTTATGGACCGGTCCTTCAAACAAAGCCTCTAGCAGAGTCGTAAGTCTGCCGCCAAGATTCTCATGGAATGTGACCTGAAAAACCAGAAACATGGTGAGCAGAAAAATCGGAATAGCCAGAAATTTATTTGTCAGAACACGGTCAATTTTGTCGGAACGGCTAAGCGCATCCGGTGCATGATTATGCACAAGTACGGCTTTGGTTATTTCCGCTGCCTCCTGGTAAAGCGCAAAGGTTTCTTCATCTGTTTCGCCGTCAAACGCAGCGGTCAGATCAGCACTGCTTTCATTATTCAGGCTATTGCTCTTATTCCGGCTGCTCGCTTCCGCGTTTGATTCGTCAGCACAGATCTCAGCCTCTTGCCGGATAGCCGCCAGTAGTTTTGGTATACCTTCGCCAAGTTTGGCCGAAACCTGGACTACCGGCAGGTCAAGCAGCTGCTGAAGCTTAGTCGCGTCCAGCTTGTCTCCGTGCCTGCGAACTTCATCGATCATATTCAAAACAACAATCATGGGACAACCGAGTTTCTTTAACTGTAATGTCAGATATAGATTGCGTTCTAGATTAGTAGCGTCGACAACATTGACAACGATATCAGGCCTGTTCCGGACTATGTAGTTGCGGGTTATGACTTCTTCCAGAGAATAGGGTGATAAAGAATAAATACCAGGCAGGTCCACGGCCAGCATGCCGTCCTGACTGTTAAGTACATAACCGGATTTCTTTTCAACGGTTACCCCCGGCCAGTTGCCGGTTGTCTGGCGGGTACCGGTAAGTCTGTTGAATAAAGTGGTTTTGCCGCTGTTGGGATTGCCCGCCAAAGCAATTGTCAGACTCATTAATTGGCTCCTCCCGGATTTTTGCTGTCGCTGCTTATTGTCGAAAATTCTGTCGTTATTGATTTTGCTGTTTCGTCGCTGCTGCCAGCTGCATCTAAATCATTAAGCCGATCCACAACTATTTCCTGCGCATCACGCTGGCGGATAACCAGTGCATAGTTGCGAATTCGGATTTCCATAGGATCACCCAGTGGCGCCAGCTTTCGCACTGTCAGGCAGGCACCGGGCGTAACGCCCATGGAGATCAGACGGTGGCGCAGACTGCTGCTGCCGCCGATGCTGCGGATCATCCCTGATTCACCGGGTTTTAGCTGCTTTAAAGTTGTTAGCATAGATTTCTCCAAATGGTTATAATTTCAGCGAATAGTTTCGCGTCTGGATCGGTAAAATTTCGGCGCTGATACAAAAGTTAGTTACGGTTAACATTTTAACCTGATGCATCTATTTGTCAAGTCCTTTATAATATTATTTGTTGCACTGTTCGCAGCCGTTGGCTGAATCAGACTTGTTCAAAACTGTTAAGCAGCTGTATGTCCCCGCCTCAGGGGAACGCAATTTAATCAGGCACCAGAACAAGGAGAAGGTCACAATCAAGGAGTCGCGATGCTTTTGTTTTTAATCAGCCTGTTGGTGGGCGTAATTGGTTCTGCCGCTCTTTATCTGGCTTTCAGCCGGAGCCTTGAGCGTAATAATGCCCGTCACAATAAACGTGCGGTCAGCTATCTGGCACCGGTATTCTTAAGCTTTCTGCTGGTAATTTTTGCGGTCTTTTTCACGATTCCACGCCTGCAGGATCTGGTATTTCTGATTTCAGGAAATCTGGAAGTTCATGAAATTGAACTAAAACCCAATGAGATCCACTGGCTGACAATTGAAGTTGAAGCTGAAAGCTACGTCTATAACAGATTTAAGTATGAGCCATTACCGACGACAAGCTACCAGATAACAGCCCTGCCTAAAAGCAGACATATTCTAAGTCTGGAACTGATCGCCGGCGACACAACAGACGGAGGAGAAAATGAAACAGAATAAGCCTCGCGCACCAATCAAGCTGGTGGTATTTGATTTAGACGGAACTCTGTTGAATCCGAAACAGTACGTGTCCCCACGAAATCGCCAGGCGTTGGAAGCGTTACGCGCAGCCGGTATCGGGTTCACACTCGCAAGCGGCCGTACAGAACAGCATATGCGATTGTTTGCCGAACAGATCGATGTGGATTTGCCGATAATCGCCTGTAACGGCGCGGTTATCTATGATCATCGCCTGCGCAAGGATGTCTGGCGTCAGCAGATGAGTGAGCAGCTAAGCAGCGTGATACTTGAATACATGCTTGAAAACAATCTGGATTTTCTCTGCTATACAGCAGATCGGATTCTGCATCCGGTCTACAGCCGCAAAGTAGAAGTAATGCGGATTTATAATGAAAAAGCCGCAGCCGAAGGCAGTGAGCAAATACTGACGGCAGTGCTTGAGCCGGAGCATGTCAGAACAGCAGCACGTCGCGGTATGGTCAAAATCCTGGCGCTTTATAATGATCCGGCAGAAAAAGCGCGCCTGGAGGAACTGGCAGCCCGTCATTCCGCCACAGTTATCGCTTCAATGAGTGGTGCCGTAGATATTATGGCGCCTGATGTCTCGAAGGGAACCGGTATGGCGCACCTGGCGGAAATACTCGGGATCGGCCTGGAAAACACAGCTGCTTTCGGTGACCATGACAACGACGCCAGTATGATCGCGCTTGCCGGTCTGGGCTTCGCAATGGGTGAAGCAACTGCCGCCGCCAAGGCTGTTGCCGATATTATCGCGCCCAACTGTACTGACGACGGTGTCGCTATAGCTGTGGAGAAATACATTCTGCCCGCTATTGATTAGCTGAGTGCAGAAATATTTATTTTATAAACTATAGAATTTTTTGATTTGCGCAACCTGTTTGTCTGATTTTCGGATAAATTAGATTACCCGGGCTTTAATTTCGGATATCGCTGATTGTTTACTTTTGACGCAGCCGGCAAAATGAAAAAACCTTAAGAGGAAATTTTTCAAGCAGGAGGCGTACCATGAATCAGAACCGGCCACTAGTCTATCAACCGGAAGCAATCAGCTTCTATATTGCCGCCAATGACCAGGAGTTATTGCGCCAGGTCCATTCCTATATGCACAACAGTGGCATTGTTGGTGTCGCGGATACCGCCGGCCGTCTGCATTATGTTGTTGACGGCAGCCGCGGCACTCCATATGCGGCACGGCGGATACTCGACCGGGCGGATCGCTGCCACGAAGAAAATGACAGCCGGCTGCATAAAATCGAAAGCCAGCTGCCGGAAGCGATTGACCGTGTGCTTGATGAAAACGGCATTCGCCATGAACTGAAAGGGCGCGCTTATTTACAGTTTATCCTCTATCTGGCAGTTCTGGATGAACGCAAACTGAAACCGCTAAGCAAGACTTTATATCCAGAGGTAGCCAAGCACTTCAAGGCTCGCACAAGCCAGATTGAACGTGACATCCGCTACGCCTTCAGCAGTGTTGGCAAACGCGGCAGCTGGCCGCCGGAGCTTAGTTCCGGCAACACCGCCCGGATAACCTACCTTTGTGTTGAGGTTCAGCGCGAGCTGCGCCGCCGGCAAGAGGAACTACAGGGGTCATAATCCAATAAATGAAAAAGGGCAATTCTGAGCGGCTTAAGCCTCAGAATTGCCCTTAATATTGTCATTGCCAGTGTTGTTAATGTGTCCTGTTCGGAAACCGGACAACGTTTCGTGCAGTTTACTTGTTGACCTTTTCCTTCAAACCCTTACCTGCTTTAAAAACAGGGGCCTTTGACGCCGGGATTTTGATTTCCTCTTTGGTACTGGGATTACGCCCTTTACGAGCGGCACGGTTGCGAACTTCGAAAGTCCCGAAGCCAACCAATACTACTTTTTCATCATTGGCCAGAGCATCACTGATGGTGTCAAGCACAGCATTAATGGCGCTTTCACTATCTTTCTTGCTTAGCTTGGCAACTTTGGAAACAGAATCAACCAAATCAGTTTTGTTCATTTTTGTGCCTCCTCAGGAATATTTCATGGTCATTATGCTACTCAGCCTTTGCCCGTGTCAAGATTAAATCACCCGAAAGCCTGAATTATCAGACATTTCCGCACTTTAACAGTTTCGTAGCGAATTTTCAGGGACTGCGCTATAATTACCGGCGTACTTTCGCCGGGCGAAAAAAGGAGAAACACTATGAATCAGAAAATTTCCGCAGCTGATATTACTGCTACAATCAGCCGCTTGTGCATTGAAGCCAATTTGCATTTGCCGGCAGATGTCCACTGCGCTTTGAATGCTGCCGCTGATCAGGAAATTTCACCCATCGGCCGTGCGATTCTCCGGGAGCTGACTGCCAACGCTGAGTCAGCAGTTACTAAAAGGCTGCCGATTTGTCAGGACACGGGTATGGCGGTGGTATTTGCAGAGCTCGGTCAGGATGTGCATATAATTGACGGCGATTTTGAAAGCGCAATACAGGCAGGAGTCGCACAGGGATACAAAGAAGGCTATCTGCGGGCTTCGGTCGTTAATGACCCGCTGCTGCGACAAAATACAGGTGACAACACACCTGCTGTAATCCATACTCGTATTGTACCGGGCAGCCAGCTGCGGCTGACAGTAGCACCGAAAGGCTTCGGCAGTGAAAATATGAGTGCCTTGCGGATGCTGAGTCCCTCGCAGGGACGGCAGGGTGTAATCGACTTCGTTCTTGAAACTGTCATAAAGGCCGGACCGAATCCCTGTCCGCCGGTGATAATCGGAATTGGGCTTGGCGGCACCTTTGAGCAGGTTGCTTTGCTGGCAAAAAAAGCTTTGCTGCGGCCTCTGGGTTCTCACAATCCACAAAAGCATCTGGCTGAACTCGAGCAGGAACTTCTTGAAAGCATTAATCGACTCGGTATCGGACCATCAGGTCTGGGCGGCAGAATTACTGCGCTGGGATTACAGATTGAAGCTTTCCCGACCCATATAGCCGGGCTGCCAGTTGCACTTAACATGAGCTGCCACGCGACCCGGCATGCTGAAGCAGTTCTCGGTGAGCCGACGGGGGAGGGTGAACATGAATAAGAATGAAGCTGCTGCAGACTGCAGCGATCAAGAACAACAGTGTCCGCAGGAACGTCGCAGGTTGACTTTACCCCTAAGTAAAGAAACAGCTGCTGGTTTGCGCGCCGGTGATCTGCTGCTGCTTTCCGGTGATTTATATACCGCCCGTGATGCAGCTCATGCACGTTTAATCGAACTGGACGCCAGTGGTTTGGATTTGCCAATACCACTCGCTGGTGAAACACTGTATTATGTCGGCCCTTGTCCGGCACCGCCAGGTGCTGTTATCGGCTCAGCCGGCCCCACGACCAGCGGTCGGATGGATCGTTATACGCCGCGCCTGCTGGAGCTCGGACTACGGACAATGATCGGCAAAGGCGCTCGCAGCCAGGAAGTAATCGAATCAATAATACAACATGGCGCAGTTTATCTTGGTGCTACCGGCGGAGCCGGTGCACTGATCGCCGGCTGCATAACCGAAGCTGAAGTAATTGCTTTTCCTGAGCTCGGTGCAGAAGCTATCCGCAGGTTAACAGTCAAAGACTTACCGGTAGTTGTCCTGATCGATTCCATAGGTAATGACAGTTATAAGGAAGGCCGCCTGCAGTACAGTCATGACAGTATTGATCAAGCGTGTTACAATACTACTGATTGAATTTGCACGCGCAACTGCATGTGAGTTCACGGCCTTATCATCAGTTACGGTTCTTTTTAAAAGAAGCACGGACTGGAAGCAGAAAACATGGATACCGGGAAACCGGTAGATCAAAATAACCAGGAGGATCATATGACTGTTACTAAAGACATGATTATTTCAGATGTACTCAATATGGATCGCGGCACTGTACCGATTTTCTTTAAAAACGGCCTGCACTGCCTCGGCTGCGTAATGGCTTCAGGTGAAACAATCGAGGAAGCCTGCATGGTGCATGGTATCGATTGCGATAACCTGATGACAGAACTCAACGAATTTTTCAACAGCAAGACATCCGAGGTTGAAGCTTAAGCTAAGCTAAGCTAAGCTGCCTTGCCTTGTTGGAGCATCAATACACACATAAGAACGGATCCGGCTGCTGCCGGGTCTGTTTTTTACTTATCAGCAGGAAAGCGCTTTTCAAGTTCAGCTGTCAGCTTTTCGACAATGTAATCATAGCCAGCATCAGAGTGAGGCAGTAAACAGTCTGAACAATCCTTAATCCCGCGCTCTGTAAGCTTGAACTCACCGCCGCATTCCAGAAAATAAAGCGGACAGTAACAAAAAAGGCAGTTAAGTTTATCAGTCTGATGACAGGGGAAAAATTCGCATTTATAGTTTGTGAATGAACGATAGTGAGCCACGAAACACCTCGCCGGCAGTTTTAGGATATGTGCAGGGTTACCGGCTGGCGGTTATACCGGTTTCAGCCCGTTAACTTACAACCAATCAGATTTTACCACATTAGACTCCAGAGCTGCGTTCACAAGTTGTAAGGGATGATACAGTATTATTCAAAGTATCTTTATAACATTGATATTGTTACTAATGAGGGGAGATGAGTTAATGAAAACTTTTAAGGTGGCCGTTATTGTAGGAAGCCTGCGCAAAGCATCCTTTACTCGCAGAGCCGCGCGGATGATGATGAGTCTGGCTTCAGACAAGCTGGAATTGGAAGAGATAGATATCGGGCAGCTTCCTATGTACAATCAGGATCTGGACGACTTCGGTACACCACCGGATTCCTGGACTGAATTTAGAGAAAAAATAAAAGGTTTTGATGCTGTACTTTTTGTTACACCAGAATACAATCGTTCCGTTCCGGCTGTGATTAAGAACGCTATTGATGTTGGTTCCAGGCCCTACGGGCAGAACGTCTGGGATGGCAAACCCGGGGCAGTTGTCAGTGTTTCGCCTGGTATGATCGGCGGTTTTGCAGCTAATCATCATCTGCGGCAGGCGCTGGTTTTTGTCAACGTAATAACCATGTCTCAGCCGGAAGCCTATATCCACAACGCAGCGAAGCTGTTTAGCTCCGCAGATAAATTAAGTGATCCGGATACTCGCGAGTTCCTGACCGGATTCATGGCAACATTCGCTGATTGGGTTGAAAAAGTAGTTTCAGCTCAAGAGCAGAAATAAGATTTCGACTAGAAATAATATGTTGACTACAGTAAGTCTTCTGAAGCATTAGAGTTGACCGCTCAGGACAATTATTGATATAAAAACCGCCTGCATTTTTAAAGCTGCAGGCGGTTTTTTTCGGAAATAAAGAAACAGCGTATACTGAAGAGCCAAATTGGCTAAACCTTTAAAATCCCGCGAAAGCCGCGTGTAGAATAATATGATTCAGCACCGTTATGATAAACGAAAACATTATCAAAGCGACGGTCACAGAAGAGAGCGCCACCCAGTTTTCGAATTTTAGCGGGAGTTTTTATCCAACTGGAGGTCTTGAGATCAACCGCGCGATATTCCTGCAGCTGTCTGTATTCAGCTTCTGTCAGCAGCTCAATGCCCATTTCAGCACACATATCCAGAGCGCTGGTCTCCGGTTTATTGGCTTTGCGGGACTCAAGAGCTTCCCGATCGTAACAGACATTCCTGCGGCCGACTGGCGTTTCAGGCGCAGCATCGATAAAAACCAGCGTATCCGCTTCCACGGCGATTAACGCCGGCTCACCGCCGGTATTTTCCATCTGCTGCAGAGACTGAAGCTTTTCTGAATTTGCCTTCAATTTCTCTTCAACCTCTGTCCAACTTAACTTTGGTAGTTTATCAATATTCTGTTCAAATCTTTCCTTGAGTTTACTCAATACATCTTCTTGCTGTGTTTCACTTGAATTTTGAGCGCTCATTTTCTCAAGCCCCCTTTACTGTGGTCGTTTGATTACTAATGCTGTTTGAATATCCGGTTTGCGTTTTCATACAATACAGCTTTGGCGTAACGGCAGGCCAGATCTTCTGAAAAGTAACCTGATGCTATTTTCTCATTAAGCACTTTAGCCAGCACCTGGAGGAAGGCCATGCGCACACCGTAGCTTTCTTCGCTTGTCCAGGTGTCACAGCCCCAGACAATCCTGTCGAGATCACAGACCTCCATCAACTCATGCAAGGTCCGGCAGGCAGCTGAAGGCGAAATGTGCGGCAGCCAGCAAATATCGGCAATTGTATTACGATAGGAAAAAAGTAAACCGGCATAGTCATCCGTCCAGGGGTAGCTGCCGTGCATCAGGACAAAGGTTGTTTCAGGATTACGACTGATCAGGCCCTGAATCTGCATGGCATTAGTCTGGTTCATTTTGCCCAGTCCTGTGTGGATTTGCATGGGAATGTCCAGTTCGGCTGCCAGCAGGCAGATTTGTTCAAACACATAATCCTGAAAATTGCGGATATCTTCGGCTGTTCCTTTGGTACCTGCAAAACGCAAAGCAGCCTGCGCCTGCTCTTTGGTGACGGGTGCGACATGAATTGGCCGGAAATAGGCGATCGCTGACTTTAAGGCAGTACAGCCAGCCTTTTTCTTTTCCTCGATTTTTGTCCGGATCAGATCAATATAGGCATCGATATCATCAATCTGAGTTCCGTAGAGTATTTGGGCATTATTGCCGTTGCTGTCTTTGGCGTCTTTATCGTAGCCGCAGAGAAAAGAGTTGATCCTGAAAACGGGACTGAAAAGCGAGGCATGACCTAAATTGGAGCCGGGATTCCAGGGAGCATCATTGGCTATCCGTTCGTATCTGCATTTGTCCTGAAGCAGGGATAAATGCCATTGAGGGTCCTGATAAGCGTCACGGATCGATTCATCAAAAACATGCCAGGTGCGAGAGCTCAAGGGATCCTGAATGTTGTAAAGTTCTTGAAGAGAGCGTTCCAGCCAGACATAAAAGCTGCGGTTGCCGATTTTGCTGATCCAGGCGTCCGCTTCAGCGGCGTTAACTGGTGTAGGCAGTCCCAGCCATTTCTGAGCGGTGTAGGCATTGGCCAGTATCTTTGCCAGCGTCATGCCTGCTTGCTCCTCGTCGGGCAAATGGTGTGAATGAGAGCTGACAATCGGCTGGGTTAAGAGAATTTCCTCAAGCTTTTGGCTGCGCAAAATCGTTACCTCCTGCTTCAGTCTTTAATTTCAATAGCTACACGCAGGTTGTCATGGCTGGTAGCAGCTAAATCAAAAGCTTGCTCCCAATCATCAAGCTTGAATGTATGAGTTACCAGCTCATCCAACTTCACGCGACCGGATTCAACCAGCTTGATCGCTGTCGTCCAGTCATAGGGGATCTGGGAAATTTCGCCCCTGACATCAAGCTCTTTCACGATAATCGTGTGGGTGTTGACCGGAGCAGTAATACCGCCGCGGATGCCACCGCCGGCCCACATTACCCTGCCTCCCTTGCGTACGATGTCGAGAGATTCATCAATCGGATCTATGCTGCCAGTATTCTCCAGAACGACATCTACACCGATGCCGCCGGTAATCTCCTTTACACGCTCTCTGATATTTTCTTCATCAACGTTGATGATGTAGTCAGCACCCAGTTTCTTAGCCATGGGTAAGCGTACATCGGCATCCCTGGTAACGCCGGTCATAATAATCGGACCGGCACCAATTGCCTTGCAAACCTGAAGCATAAGCAGCCCTCTGGCGCCAGGCCCCAGAATAGCAACAGATTCTCCCGCTTTTACTCCCATTCTGGTAATAACACTGTGGATTGAGCCGGCAGTCGGTTCCATCAGAACAGCCGAGCGGGAATTTATAGATTCAGGCAGCTTATGCAGCTGAAATTCCGGCCACACTGTATATCTGGCAAAACCTCCGCCGGTCATGAAATGGGCCCGACCCTCCATCGGGGGAATGGTATTACAGATATTGTATCGACCTTCATGACAGGCAGGACAATGCCCGCAATAGAAGGTAACTATTTCATGAACAACGCGGTCGCCCGGTTTTACCCTGGTGACGGCACTTCCGACTTCTTTGACAACACTGACGATTTCATGTCCCACTACTACTTTTTTAGGCGCCGTCTGAACACCGGTTTTATCCTGTTTCCACTTGTGAATATCGCTGCCGCAGATTCCACAATACAGCACTTCACACAGAACATCGTGGGGTGCATAGGGATTGTTGCCAAGCTCAGGTACCGGCACCGTCTCCAGTTGAAGAGTTCCATCGGGATAAGCTACGATACCTTTCATCTCTTTTTCCATTCTGATTCCTCCTAAATAGACGCTTTTGCAATTCTGTCAGTGTCATGAACAGTTTCTTGAATTAAAAAAGTATTGGAGCTTTGCGCAATAATATCTCAATTTTAAGGCGCATATCAGAAATCATTCTATCATGAAACCATGTGGTCAAGGACATTAAACCAGTTGTAACAAACAAAAACTCCGTAAACGCAAGGCTAATTAACTGTACTTACAGAAAAAGTATCGCCATGCGCCAGATCACCATATTGATAGCCACGGTTAAACCAGCTTTGTCGCTGGGCAGCGGTGCCATGGGTAAACTTATCAGGGACTACCATACCCCAGGCTTTGCTTTGAATAGTGTCATCGCCTACAGCTGCTGCGGCATTCATGGCTTCTTCAATGTCTCCCACATCCAGGTAATCTTTATCATCAGCATAGTGGGCAAAAACTCCAGCCAGATAATCGGCTTGT